>NZ_JAFCTQ010000001.1:0-502500 GCF_049896105.1 Janthinobacterium sp. PSPC3-1
TCGACACCTTCCTGGCGCAACTGCTGGAAGATCTCGGGACAAGAGCGATGTTCGCGATAACGCAACTGCCCCACGCGCAGCACCACATCGAAGCTGAATTCCTGCTTGGGTAACGCCCAGCGGCCTTCTTCCTCGGGATGGCAGACTTGATGGAAGCGTGGGCATTGGGCATTCTCGCAGCGGCGGATTTGCAAGCGCAGCTGGATCAGCCCATGCATCGTCACCAGCTTGCGGGTCTTGGTATATGTCGTCGGCATGCGCTGTGCGCATGCGGCGCAGTCGGCGCATTGAAGTGCCAGCGTGTACTGACACTCGGCTTCGCCACGAATAGGACGTCCTGACATGATCGCTCTCCTTGAGGAAGATTCCCATGCGACCTTGGACAGCAACGCGCTTCAATAGTGCCCGCGGGAGAGGTAAGCAGAATGTGCCGCCCTAGAAAAAAACCGCTCGGAAGCGGCTTTTTCAAGGAACTCGGATCGATTACTTGATCTTGGTTTCTTTGTACGTCACGTGCTTGCGTGCTTTAGGATCAAATTTCATGATCTCCATTTTCGCAGGCGTCGTACGCTTGTTTTTGGTGGTCGTGTAGAAGTGACCCGTACCGGCGGTCGATTCTAACTTGATTTTGTCGCGGCCTGATTTTGCCATGATAGCTCCCTTGTTCTGCTAATTAGACTTTTTCGCCACGAGCGCGCATGTCGACCAATACGGCGTCGATGCCGACTTTATCGATGACGCGCAGACCGGCGTTGGACAAACGCAGGGAGACCCAGCGGTTTTCAGATTCAACAAAAATACGACGATTTTGCAAGTTAGGCAAAAAACGACGTTTGGTTTTGTTGTTTGCATGGGAAACATTGTTGCCGACCATCGGCTTCTTCCCAGTGACTTGGCAAACACGTGCCATGGCGCACTCCTTAAAGACATTCCAAATTGGAAAAACGAGAGTATATCCAAAAAAATCAGATTTATCAATGACTTGCGAAAAACAATTGTGTCTTGTTGTGTTAAATGATTTAACAATTTGAGGCGCAGCTGTTTCCTGTCATGAAAAACCTTGTAAACTGACTTGTTTACTGCTAGGCAAGCAGCCCGGCTGGCGCGCGTATGTCCTTGTTTATACAGGTTAACTGCCGCAAACGCGCATGGACGCTAGAGTTGTCCGTGTTCGGCGAAGGAATGGACTTGCCGGCCTGCCACCACAAAGTGGTCGAGCACGCGCACATCGACCAGCGACAGCGCCTGCACCAGCGAACGCGTCAGCAACAGGTCCGATTCGCTGGGCTCCGGCGTGCCGGAAGGGTGGTTGTGCGCCAGGATCACGCTGGCCGCATTGTGCTGCAGCGCCTGTTTCACCACTTCGCGCGGATACACGCTGGTATGCGTCAGGGTGCCCCGGAACATTTCGCGTGTCGTGATCAGGCGGTTCTTGACGTCCATGAACAATACATGGAACGATTCATGGCCCAGGTTGCCCATGGTGATGCGCAGATAGTCCTTGACCGCATGGGGCGAGCTCAGCACCTGGCCCGATTGCAGGTCTTCGACAATCGCGCGCCGCGCCAGTTCCATCACGGCCTGCAGCTGGGCGAACTTGGCGCTGCCCATGCCGTGCACGGCCGAGAAATTGACCAGGCTGGCGCCGAACAGGCCGCGCAGCGAACCGAAGTGCTCGACCGTGTCGCGCGCCAGCTGCACCGCGCTCTTGCCACGCACGCCAGTGCGCAGGAAAACGGCCAGCAATTCCGCATCCGACAGCGTGTGCGCGCCGTCCTCGATCAGCCGTTCCCGGGGCCGCTCGCGGGCGGGCCAGTCCTTGATTGCCATATTGCTCTCCCGTGTAGTGCGGCAGGGACATCCTTTGACGACGCAATGGGGCGGGCGCGGCCAGTGTGGCTTACAATATCGTTTTGCATCAGTTATCTGAAAACATCACTATGTCCAACCAGCAACCAGCAGTCGTCACCAAAGCGGCCTACCTCACTCTGCATTATCGTCTTGCTACTGTGGACGGTACTGATATTGTCACTACCTTCAACGGAAATCCCGCGACCCTGATGCTGGGGCAGAACCAGCTGGCGCCGTTCCTGGAAGAGCGTTTGCTGGGCTTGCCGGAAGGCACGCACACCACGTTCGAGCTGGCCGCCAGCGAAGGCTTCGGCGAGCGCAACCCGGACCTGGTGCGATCGGTCACGCGCGCCACCCTGGACGAAAACTCGGTGCCGGGCGCCGACTACAAGATCGGCGACCTGGTCGACTTTGCCGCCCCTGGTGGCGGCCGTTTTGCCGGCGTCCTGCGCGAGCTGCGCGACGAATCCGCCCTGTTCGACTTCAATCACCCGTTGGCCGGACAGCCGCTGCGTTTTGAAGTCAAACTGATATCCGTGCTGTAAGGAGATGTCCATGGACAAGGAACTGTTACTGGCCCAGCCGCGCGGTTTTTGCGCCGGCGTCGACCGGGCGATCGAAATCGTCGAGCGCGCGCTGCAACAATTTGGTGCGCCTATCTATGTGCGCCATGAAATCGTCCATAACGCCTATGTGGTGGCCGATTTGCGCAACAAGGGCGCCATCTTCATCGATGACCTCGATGATGTGCCTTCTGGCAATACGCTCGTGTTTTCCGCCCATGGCGTCTCGAAAGCCGTGCGCGCCGAGGCCGAATCACGGGGCTTGAGCATCTTTGACGCCACTTGCCCGCTGGTCACCAAGGTGCACATGGAAGTGGCCAAGATGCGCCGCGAGGGCCGCGAGATCATCATGATCGGCCATGACGGCCATCCGGAAGTGGAAGGGACGATGGGACAGGCCGAGCAGGGCATGCATCTGGTGGAAACGCTCCAGGATGTGGCAGCCTTGCAGGTGGCCAATCCGGACAGCCTGGCCTATGTTTCGCAAACAACGTTGTCAGTTGACGACACCATCGACATTATTGCGGCCCTGAAACAAAAATATCCGAATATTTCCGAGCCTAAAAAAGGCGACATTTGCTACGCCACCACCAACCGCCAGGAAGCCGTCAAATTCATGGCGCCACAGGTGGAACTGGTGATCGTGGTCGGCAGCCCGAACAGCTCGAATTCGAACCGCCTGCGCGAAGTGGCCGACAAGATGGGCACGCCTGCCTACATGGTCGATAACGCCTCGCAGATCGACCCGGCCTGGCTGGACGGCAAGCTGCGCGTGGGTGTCACGGCCGGCGCCTCGGCGCCCGAGGTGCTGGTGCAAGCCGTGATCGACCGCCTGAAAGAGTGTGGCGTGAAGAGCGTGCGGCCGCTGGACGGCGTGCAGGAGGCCGTGACCTTCCCGATGCCGAAGGGCCTTGATGGGGTGAAAAGGGTGGTGGAGCAAGTGAGCTTTGGAGAGACTCCGGCATAAAAACTGAATTTAATTTGTTGGTTTCGATATTATTCCAAGCTAAGTTTTTGCAAAAGATCGTTATGATGGTCGCAAGCTTGAGTATGTTGTCGTTATGACTAAGCACGGGTGCGCACGTTTTCAGTGCATGCACCAGGCTGGTGAGAACGGTCCAAGGATGGCACTGCAGGAATTTTTCCTTCGGTGCCGTTTTTTTATCGGCGGCGGCATGGCGAGCGGACGGTGTTCCCGAAAAATGCAACGATAGGGCAATCTGACATGGATACATTCATCCAGCAAATCATTAACGGCTTGGTGCTGGGCAGCATGTACGCCTTGGTCGCCCTCGGTTATACGATGGTGTACGGCGTCCTGAACCTGATTAACTTCGCCCACGGCGACGTGCTCATGATAGGCGCCATGGTGGGCCTCGCCATCCTGAAGCTGCTGGGCATTTATGTGCCGGACTGGCCCGGCTATTTGAAACTGGCTACCGCCATCCTCGGCGCGATTCCCGCCTGCATCCTTGTCAATATCATCATCGAGCGGGTCGCCTACCGCCGCCTGCGCAACGCCCCCCGCCTCGCTCCCCTGATCACCGCCATCGGCGTGTCGATATTGCTGCAAACCTTTGCCATGATGATCTGGACCCGCAACCCGCTGCCGTTCCCGCAATTGCTGTCGACCGACCCGATCCATATCGGCGGCGCCGTGATTTCGCAAACGCAAGTGCTGCTGCTGGCCCTGGCCGCCATTTCCATGGGCTCGCTGGTGATCCTGGTGGAAAAAACGAAAATGGGCCGCGCCATGCGGGCCACGGCGGAAAATCCGCGCGTGGCCGGCCTGATGGGAGTCGATTCCGACAAGGTCATCGTCGCCACCTTCGCCATCGGCGCCGCGCTGGCCGCCGTGGCCGGCGTGATGTGGGGCGCCAACTATGCTTCCATCCAATTTTCCATGGGCGCGATTCCGGGCCTGAAGGCGTTCTGCGCCGCCGTGCTGGGCGGCATCGGCAATATCTACGGCGCCATGATAGGCGGCATCCTGCTGGGCATAATCGAAAGCCTGGGCGCCGGCTATATCGGCGACCTTACCGGCGGTTTCCTCGGCAGCCACTACCAGGATATCTTTGCCTTTATCGTGCTGATCATCGTGCTGACCCTGCGTCCGTCCGGCATCATGGGCGAACGCGTGGCCGACCGCGCCTGACGTCATTAGGAGATAGATAACATGGCACTACTCGATTTCGACGTCAAGAAGAACCCCACCAAAGCCTGGGCCGGCATGGTGGGCCTGGCCGCGCTGCTGATGATCTTCCCATTCTTTGCCGCCCAGTTCGGCAACTCGTGGGTGCGCATCATCGACATGGCGCTGCTGTACATCATGCTGGCCCTGGGCCTGAATATCGTGGTGGGTTTTGCCGGCCTGCTGGACCTCGGCTATATCGCCTTTTATGCGGTGGGCGCCTACCTGACGGCGCTGCTCGCTTCGCCCCAGTTCGCCATCCTGCTCGAATCGGTGATCAACCAGTATCCCGTGTTCGGCGAGTCGCTGGTGCAACTGATGGGGCCGGAGATCCGCGAGAACGGCATCCATCTGTCGGTGTGGGTGATCGTGCCGCTGGCGGCAGCTGTCGCCGGCCTGTTCGGCGCGCTGCTGGGGGCGCCGACCCTGAAACTGCGCGGCGACTACCTGGCCATCGTGACCCTGGGCTTTGGCGAGATCATCCGTATTTTCATGAACAACCTGAACGACCCGATCAATTTCACCAACGGGCCGCAGGGCATCAACCTGATCGATCCGATCCGTGTGTTCGGCGTTAACCTGGCCGGCGAGGCGGGCACCAACAGCACCGTGATGGTGGGCGGCTTTTCGATGCCGTCCGTGAATGCCTATTACTTCCTGTTCCTGTTCCTGTGCATCGCCGTGGTGTTCATCACCAAGCGCTTGCAGCATTCGCGCCTGGGCCGCGCCTGGGTCGCCATCCGCGAAGACGAGATCGCCGCGAAAGCCATGGGCATCAACACGCGCAATGTCAAACTGCTGGCGTTTTCCATGGGCGCCTCGTTTGGCGGCGTGGCCGGCGCCATGTTTGCGTCGTTCCAGGGTTTTGTGTCGCCGGAATCGTTTTCGCTGACCGAATCGATCGCCGTGCTGGCGATGGTGGTGCTGGGCGGCATCGGCCATATCCCCGGCGTGATCCTGGGCGGCGTGATCCTGGCCTCGATTCCCGAACTGCTGCGCCATGTGGTCGAGCCGGCCCAGCAGGCGCTGTTCGGCAAGGTGGTGATCGAAGCGGAAGTACTGCGCCAGTTGCTGTACGGCCTGGCCATGGTGCTGATCATGCTCAATCGCCCGGCCGGCCTGTGGCCGTCGCCGAAGAGCGAAGACCGGCCCGACCACGACGTCGACCAGCCCAACAAATCGACCGATGTCGTGTCGGCTTAAGGAGAACGGCTTGAGCGAACAGATCATTCTCAATATCGCCGGCGTCAACAAACGCTTTGGCGGCCTGCAGGCGCTGACCGATGTCGGCATTACCATCAAGCAAGGCCAGATCTATGGCCTGATCGGCCCCAACGGCGCCGGCAAGACGACGTTTTTCAACGTGATCACCGGCCTGTACCAGCCCGATACGGGCACCTTCGAGCTGGCCGGCAAGCCGTACTCGCCGTCGGCGCCGCACAAGGTGGCCAAGGCCGGGATTGCCCGCACCTTCCAGAATATCCGCCTGTTCGGCGACATGACGGCGCTGGAAAACGTGATGGTGGGGCGCCACGTGCGTTCGCACCAGGGCGTGTTCGGCGCCATCTTCCGCCACAAGGCGGCGCGCGAGGAAGAGGCGGCTATACGCCGGCGTTCGCTGGAGCTGCTGGAGTTCGTCGGCATTGCCCAGTTCGCCAACCGCACGGCCCGCTTTTTGTCCTACGGCGACCAGCGCCGCCTGGAAATCGCCCGCGCGCTGGCCACCGACCCGCAGCTGCTGGCCTTGGACGAACCGGCGGCCGGCATGAATGCCACCGAAAAGCTGGCCCTGCGCGAGCTGCTGGTGAAAATCAAGGCCGAAGGCAAGACCGTGCTCCTGATCGAACACGACGTGAAACTGATGATGGGGCTGTGCGACCGCATCACGGTACTCGAATACGGCAAGCGCATCGCCGAAGGCTTGCCAGCCGACATACAAAAAAACCAGGCCGTCATCGAGGCTTACCTGGGAGGATCGCACGCATGAGTAATGTTTTAAAAGTGGCGGGCCTGAGCGTGGCCTATGGCGGCATCAAGGCCGTCAAGGGCATCGACCTGGAAGTCAACCAGGGCGAACTGATCGCGCTCATCGGCGCGAATGGCGCCGGCAAGACGACGACCCTGAAAGCCATCACGGGAACTTTGCCGGCGTGCAAGGTCGAAGGCACGATCAGCTATATGGGCGAGTCGCTCAAGGGCAGCAAGTCGTTTCACCTGGTGGAAAAGAAGCTGGCGATGGTGCCCGAAGGGCGCGGCGTGTTTACCCGCATGTCAATCCGCGAAAACCTGATGATGGGCGCTTACACGCGCACGGACGTGGCCGGCATCGAGGCCGATATCGGCCGGTGGTTCGACGTGTTTCCGCGCCTGAAAGAGCGTGCCGCGCAGATGGCCGGCACCTTGTCGGGCGGCGAACAGCAGATGCTGGCGATGGCGCGCGCGCTGATGAGCCACCCGAAACTGCTGCTGCTCGACGAGCCGTCGATGGGCCTGTCGCCGATCATGGTCGAGAAGATCTTCGAGGTCATCCGCAAGGTATCGGGCGAAGGCATCACGATTCTGCTGGTCGAACAGAATG
This sequence comes from Janthinobacterium sp. PSPC3-1, assembly GCF_049896105.1. Lineage (NCBI taxonomy): Bacteria > Pseudomonadati > Pseudomonadota > Betaproteobacteria > Burkholderiales > Oxalobacteraceae > Janthinobacterium > Janthinobacterium sp. PSPC3-1. Next base: position 7,184 of record NZ_JAFCTQ010000001.1, read on the forward strand.
CGCGCCTGGCGCTGCAGGCGGCGCACCGCGGCTATGTGATGGATTCGGGCCTGATGACGATGAGCGGCAATGCGGCCGACATGCTCGACGATCCGCGCGTCAAGGCCGCCTATCTGGGTGAATAGTCTTTGCCCATAAAAAATGCCCCGGGAGACCGGGGCATAATGGCATCCGTGGGGAAGTACGGGGTGGATGCCTGGAGGAGCTGGTTCAGCTGGGCCGCCGTGGCGGCCCCGAGTCAAACGTCGCTAATTAGTTGCTGGCAGCGTGCGGTGCGGCTTTTGCAGCGGCTTGCGTGAACTGGCTGACGGCCGATGCCAGGTTCGCTTCGATGGTTTCCACGGCTTGCTTGCTGCTTTTCGTGAACTGCTCGTAACCTGCATTGGCGTTGCCGATGGCGCTTTTGAAGATGGCGACCGCGTTTTCCGAGCCGGCTGGCGCGTTCTTGGTGACTTCTTCGACCAGCGAGATGACCTTGCGGTTGGTTTCGGCGATTTGCGATTCAGCAGCTTTGCTGAATTCGGCTTGTGCGCCGGACGTGATCGCAGCCAGGTGACGGCCGTAGGCGATGGCTTTTTCAGCGGTCGGCTGGGCTTGGGCAGCGGTCAGCGAGAAGAATTCTTGTGGATCCTTGGCAGCCAGCAATTGCTTGGTGGTCGCGGTCGACTCTTCCAGGGTGGCTTTGGCGGCGGTCAGGTTCAGTTCGACGATTTTTTCGATGCTCTCAAATGCCTTGCCCGTCAGCGACGAGAACAGGGCGAATTGGGCTTCCAGGTTGGATTTGGTGGCGGACGAGAATTGCTCAGGGATTGAAAACATTGTGAATCTCCAAAATATTAAAATCTGGTTAATTTGATGCTGCGTTTGCCATAAAGGGGGAAGCAGTTGACTCTGTTTTATCTAGCTGAACAAGCAATTGTGCAACGCAACAAACCCTATTCTACGGTGAAAAAAAGTTAAGTCAAGCGAATTTTGTGCGTTGCAACAATTGAATAGATTTGGGTCAAAAGTCATTGTTTCTAAAGATTAATTTTTGATTCTTCCAGATAATTATTTCCTGGAAACTGGCCTCTTCGGCCTCCTGCGGCACGCCGGGCGGCGCAGCATGCTAGACTTGATCTTCCGCACTGGCGCCAGCCCACGGTGCCGCCACGTTTTCCGAGCCTGTTCATGTCCAATCTTCCCGCCGCGCCAGGCGCCAGCAATAAGCCCGTTTTTCCCGCCAGCCTGGCGCCGATGGCCTTGCCCGCTTTCTTCGTCCTGTTATGGAGCACCGGTTTTATCGTCGCCAAGTTCGGCCTGCCGTATGCGCCGCCGCTGACGTTTTTGCTGCTGCGTTTCCTGGGCGTGCTGGTGATCCTGCTGCCGCTGGTGCTGGTCTTGCGTGCGCCGTGGCCGGTCGGGCAGTTCCGCCAGATCGCCGTGGCCGGCATCCTGATGCAGGCCGGCTACCTGGCTGGTGTGTGGTGCGCGATCAAGCTGGGCATGCCGGCTGGCCTGTCCGCCCTGATCGTCGGCATGCAGCCGGTGCTGACGGCCTGCGCCGCACCTTTGATCGGCGAATCGGTGCGCCCGCGCCAGTGGCTGGGCCTGTTTTTCGGCCTGCTGGGCGTGGCGCTGGTGGTCTACGCCAAGATCAACCTGGTGGGGCTGACCGTGGAAAGCGTGCTGCTGTGCGTGTTCGCGCTGCTGTCGATGACGGCCGGCACCATGTACCAGAAACGCCATTGTCCGCAGTTCGACCTGCGCACCGGCACCGTCGTGCAATTTGCCGCCTCGATCGTTGTGGTGCTGCCGTTTGCCTTGTATTACGAAGGCCTGGATTTTGCTTTCAGTAGCGTGCAATGGACCGGCAACTTTATCGGCGCCTTGCTGTGGTCGGTATTGGTGCTGTCGATCGGCGCCATCTTCCTGTTGTTCGCACTGATACGGCGCAGCGACGCCACCAAGGTGACGGGCTTGCTGTATCTGACGCCGCCGACCACGGCCGTGATGGCCTGGCTGATGTTTGGCGAAGCATTTAACATGTTGGGCATCGCCGGCATGCTGGTGGCCGTGATCGGCGTGGTGTTTGTCGTCAAGAAATGACACCCATCACGGTTCAGGCAAGGAAACGCATAATGAAAAGGAAATTCATTTGCTCATCAATAATGCTTTGTGTTTCATTGCCGCAATAAATACTGTCTCAACTGTTAAATAGGCTTGCGATTACTCTGCATTTCGCTACACTGCAATAATGCAACAGCTTCACGGGGAAATATTGAATGGCTAAGTTTAAACTCGCGCTGGGCTTGCTGGCTTCCCTGCTGTTTGCGCTGGCACCGGCTGCTGCCGTGCACGCCAAGGAAGCAGCCAGCAAATCGTCAGCTGCCAAGAAACAGAATAACAAGAAAGTCAAAGTCGTCGTGCGCAAGGGCGCCCGCGCCACGGGTACGCGCGCGATTGCTGCGCCGCGCGAGAAAGCCGTGCGCCGCGTGGTGACCGTGCGCGGCAAGCGCAAGGTCATCTATCAAAGAGTGACCAGCGCCGCCGTGCCGATGGCCGCGCCGATGCCGACCATGGGCGACCTGGCCGGCCTGAACCTGACACGCGATCCGCTCGACCTGAAGTCCAGCGTGGCGCTGGTGCTCGACCAGAGCAATGCGGAAGTCCTGTTCGAGAAAAATTCCAATGTGGCCCTGCCGATCGCCTCGATTACCAAGATGATGACGGGCCTGGTGGTGGTCGAAGCGGGGCAGGACATGGAAGAAGTGCTGACGATCACGGACGACGATGTCGACCGCGCCAAGTTCAGCAGCTCGCGCCTGAAAGTCGGTTCACAATTGACGCGCGGCAATATGTTGCATATCGCGCTGATGAGTTCGGAAAACCGCGCCGCGTCCGCCCTGGGCCGCAACTATCCGGGTGGCCTGCCGGCCTTCGTGAACGCCATGAACGCCAAGGCGCGCAAGCTGGGCATGAACGACACCCGCTATGTCGATTCGAGCGGCTTGTCGAAAATGAACGTGGCCAGCGCGCATGACCTGGCCAAGCTGGCCATGGCCGCCTTCCAGCAACCGCTGCTGCGCCAGTTCTCGACCGATCCGAAAGCCATTGTCGAAGCGAGCGGCCACCCCATGCAATTCGGTAACACGAATCACCTGGTGGCCAATCCGGGCTGGGACATCGGCTTGCAAAAGACCGGATTCATCAACGAAGCGGGGCGCTGCCTGCTGATGCAGGCCGTGATCGAAGGGCGTTCCGTGATCATGGTGTTCCTCGACTCCAAGGGCAAGCAGTCGCGTACGGCCGATGCCGGACGGATGAGGAAGTGGCTCGAAGCGCTGAAACCAGGCAACTTGGTTCTTCCAGGCGGTTGATTACAAAGGCAGTTTTCATTGTAATGCCGTAAGTTAATCTGTCCGATGTATTAAAAGCAAGGCGTAAAAATGGCGGGCCGGAGACGCAGGCCCGAGAAAATGCCGATGGCGGCGTTGCAGCTCCTCGCCGACCATGCGTACTGTCTTCGTCGCTGCGCCTTGCCCTCGACATTTTTCAGGCCCGCTTGGCCCAAGATGCCTATGCGGACGACTGGGGTTTTAATCAGTTTGGTGGTGTGCTTGTGGGGCGGGGACGTTAATTTTAATTCTGCGGCATAAAGCCCAGCGTCACCGAAATCTGGTTCGCCGTTTCCACCAGATCCTCCAACCACTCGTCCTGCAGCCGGTCGGCCGGCGCCGAGATCGACAGGCCGGCGATCAGCTTGCCCGAATCATCGCGGATGCCGGCCGCCATGCAGCGCACGCCCAGTTCCAGCTCTTCATTGTCGCGCGCATAGCCGTTCTCGCGCACCTGGCTCAGCTCGCGTTCCAGTTTCAGCAAATCCGTGATGGAATTCTTGTTGTGCCCGGCCAGGCCGGTGCGCGTGGCATAGGCGCGGATCGCTTTCGGTTCATCGACCGATAAGAACAGCTTGCCGGTCGAGGTCAGGTGCAGCGGGCCGCGCCCGCCGATGGCGCGCACCACTTGCATGCCGGAACGCTCCGAGAACGCCCGGTCGATATACACGATCTCGTCGCCCTGGCGTACCGACAGATTGATGGTTTGCTGGGTTTTCTTGTGCAGCTGGCGCATGAAGTCGAGCGCCGCTTCGCGCACGCTGAGGCGGCTTTTCACCACATTGCCCAGCTCCAGCAGGCGCATGCCCAGCCGGTAGGTGCCCGGCTCGATGCGGTCGACAAAGCGCGTCAGTACCATGTCGTTCAGGATGCGGTGGGCGGTGGACGGGTGCAGGCCCGAGACCTTCGACAATTCCTTCAGGCTGACCGGGTCGCTATATTTGGCCAGGGCGTCGAGCAGGGCGACCATGCGCTCGATCACCTGTATCGTCGTCTTCGGCGCTGCGACGGGTTCAATTTTCATGATGGATTTGGTGCGATGCAGTATTCATGCCGTACTTTATACCATGATGTGAAAGAGGGGAATGCCCGCTGTGGCTTTGCAGGAAAAATTGTCACAATTCCTATTGTGCCAAGGCATAATCAAACTCCCTTATCGGCCGGAACACGAAAATCCATGCAACCAGTAAATGAATTCAAAAGCAAGAGCGGCTTGAAACGCATCTTTTCCGCCTTTTTCTATTCCATCGACGGCTTGAAAGCGGCCTGGCGCGGCGAGCATGCGTTCCGCCAGGAACTGGGCCTGTTCGTGGCCGGCACCATTATCGCCTTGCTGCTGAGGGTGTCCGCGTTTGAAAAACTGGTGCTGATCGGCGTGCTGCTGCTGGTGCTGATCGTCGAACTGATCAATTCCGCGCTGGAAGCGGTGGTCGACCGGATTTCGCTGGAGCGCCATGAACTGTCGAAGAACGCCAAGGATTTCGGCAGCGCCGCCGTGCTGCTGACCTGCCTGCTGGCATTCGCCACCTGGGCGGTGGTGCTGTTCAACCGCTTTTATTGATGGCGCATCTCCGTTGAGTGCCATCCATATACGAAAATCGCATATCAAATGGTGAAACGCTTCGTTCTCTTTATGATCGCAGGGCCGTAATCTGGTGGCTCTGAAAGCTTAACCACACGGGGATCATCGATGTTGTCGAAAAAATTAATCATTGCCGCCGCCATCAGCGCCTTTGCCATCCTGCAAACCGCGCAAGCTGCCGATATCACTTTGCTCAACGTGTCGTATGACCCGACCCGCGAGCTGTACCAGGACGTGAATACGGCGTTTGCCAAGGAATGGAAAGGCAAGACGGGCGACAACGTCAAGATCAAGCAATCGCATGGCGGTTCCGGCAAGCAGGCGCGTGCCGTGCTCGACGGCCTGGAAGCGGACGTGGTGACCCTGGCGCTGGCCTACGACATCGACGCCCTGGCCGAACGCAAGCTGCTGGCGGCCGACTGGCAGAAGCGCCTGGAGCACAACAGCTCGCCTTATACCTCGACCATCGTGTTCCTGGTACGCAAGGGCAACCCGAAAGGCATCAAGGACTGGAACGACCTGATCAAGCCGGGCGTGTCCGTGATTACCCCGAATCCGAAAACCTCGGGCGGCGCCCGCTGGAATCACCTGGCAGCCTGGGGCTATGCGCTGCGCCAGCCGGGCGGCAACGAAGCCAAGGCCAAGGAATTCCTCGGCAAGCTGTATAAAAACGTGCCGGTGCTCGACTCCGGCGCCCGCGGCGCCACCACCACCTTCGTCGAGCGCGGCATCGGCGACGTGCTGATCGCCTGGGAAAACGAAGCCTACCTGGCCGTCAAGGAACTGGGTCCGACCAAGTTCGACATCATCACGCCGTCGATCAGCATCCTGGCCGAGCCGCCGGTGGCCGTGGTCGACAAGGTGGTCGACAAGCGCGGCACCCGCAAGGTGGCGGAAGCCTATCTGCAATACCTGTACACGGATGAGGCGCAAGACATCATCGCGAAAAACTACTACCGTCCTGCTTCGCCGAAAGCGGCGCAGAAATACGCCAGCCAGTTTGCCAAGGTCAATCTGTTCACCATCGAGCAGGTCGGTGGCTGGACCGCGGCGCAAAAGGCGCACTTTGCCGACGGCGGCATCTTCGACCAGATCTATCAACCGAAGTAATCATGACGGGCGGGCGCCAGCCTGCCCGGCTTTGATCGCATTGATCGCAAAGGATCCATCATGGCGCTGCGCAGCTTTTCGGATTACCGGGTACTGATCGTGCCGGGCTTGCATAACAGCGGTCCCGAGCATTGGCAGAGCCGCTGGCAGCGCCTGTATCCGCAGTTCGAGCGGGTCGAGCAGGACGACTGGGAACAGCCCGACCTGGCGGCCTGGTCGGCAAAACTGGACCGGGCGCGGCGCGAAGACAGCCGTCCCACCCTGATCGTCGCCCACAGCTTCGGCTGCCTGACGACGGCCCACAGCCTGGCGCGCGATCCGCATGGCGTGGCCGGCGTGCTGCTGGTGGGGCCGGCCGATCCCGAGAAATTCGGTGTGGCGGAGATATTGCCGCACAAGCGATTGCCTTGCCCCGGCATCCTGATCGCCAGCCAGACCGATCCGTGGATGAAGGCCGAACACGCGGCGCAGTGGGCGCGCCGCTGGAATTGCAAGTATATTGACGGCGGTGCGCTGGGCCATATCAACGCCGAGTCCCGTTTGGGTGACTGGGTGTATGGCCAGGCGCAACTGCAAACGCTGTTTGACCTGGCGCAAAGCAGCACGCGCCACCGTCATGCAGCCTGATAGTCCAACCCCCTATTGCGGTAAAAACCTGTTGAGGAGATCACGATGACTTTACGCCTGGGCGATACCGCCCCCGACTTTGAACAAGACAGCTCGATCGGCACCATCAAGTTCCACGAGTGGGCTGGCGATTCCTGGGTGGTGCTGTTCTCCCACCCGGCCGATTTCACCCCTGTCTGCACCACCGAACTGGGCCTGACCGCCAAGCTGAAACCGGAATTCGACAAGCGCAACGTGAAAGCCGTGGCGCTGTCGGTCGATGCGGCCGAATCGCACAAGAGCTGGATCAAGGATATCGAAGAGACGCAAAACACGGTGGTGGGCTTCCCCATCATCGCCGACGTCGACAAGAAAGTGTCGGTGCTGTACGACATGATCCACCCGGAACAGTCCGTCACCGCCACCGTGCGCTCGGTGTTCGTCATCGACCCGAACAAGAAAGTGCGCCTGATCCTCACGTATCCGCTGAGCACCGGCCGCAACTTCGACGAAATCCTGCGCGTGATCGACGCCCTGCAACTGACGGACGGCTACACGGTCGCCACCCCCGGCAACTGGAAAGATGGCGATGACGTCATCATCCCATTGCCGGTGCAGGACCCGGAAGTGATCAAGCAGAAGTATCCGAAAGGATTTACAGCCGCGAAACCCTACCTGCGCCTGACGCCACAGCCGAACAAATAAGCCACTTCCCTTGAAAACGCACCTTGCCGGTGCGTTTTTTTTCGTCCCATGCTTTATACGCTGATGTATGCATTTTGCATCTAAGCAAATGAGAAATGGTTAGTTCTTTTTATAACGATTGCATGTGAATATGGCGCCCTGTTACTCGAAAATGTAATAAGAAGGGGTTTCCATGTCTGAAGCAACACTAGCACCGGTGAAGGCGCGGGGAGCGCCGTTCCGGGTCATGCCTGGCTTTAAACTGTCGCTGGGCTTTACGCTGTTCTACCTGGCGCTGATCGTCCTGATCCCGCTGTCGTCGGTGTTCCTGAAGACGTTTACGATGACGTGGGAAGCGTTTTTCAACGCCGTCACGTCCGAGCGCGTGATGGCCTCGTACCGTTTGACGTTTGGCGCGTCGCTGATCGCCGCCCTGCTCAACGTGATTTTCGGCGGCATCCTGGCCTGGGTGCTGGTGCGCTACAAATTTCCCGGCAAGCGCATTATCGACGCCTTGGTCGACCTGCCGTTCGCCCTGCCAACGGCGGTGGCCGGCATTACCCTGACGGCCCTGTATTCTTCGAATGGCTGGTTCGGCCAGTTCATCGAAGGCGTGCTGGGCATCAAGGTGGCGTTCACGCCGCTGGGCGTGGTGGTGGCGCTGACCTTTATCGGCCTGCCCTTCGTCGTGCGCACGGTGCAGCCGGTGCTGGAAGACGCGGAAAAAGAACTCGAAGAAGCGGCCGCCAGCCTGGGCGCCAATTCCCTGCAAACATTCACCCGCGTGATTTTCCCGACCATCCTGCCGTCGCTGCTGACCGGCTTCGCGCTGGCCTTTGCGCGCGCCACCGGCGAATACGGTTCCGTCATTTTTATCGCCGGCAATATGCCGATGGTGTCGGAAATCACCCCGCTGTTCATTATTACCAAGCTGGAGCAGTACGACTACGCGGGCGCCACGGCGATTGCCGTCGTGATGCTGGTGATCTCCTTCCTGCTGTTGTTGACGATTAACCTGCTGCAAGCGTGGACACGCGGAAAGGGCAAGAAATAATGACGACCAAAGTTTCCGCCGTCGCCAATGTGGAAGATGCGCTGCCGAAAGCGCGCCGCATCGAGCCTGCCGTCGGCCCCGTGGTGCTGGAACCCTTGTGGGTGCGCACCGTCCTGATCAGCATCGCGCTGCTGTTCCTCACCGCTTTCCTGATCGTGCCGCTGGTGGCCGTGTTTGCCGAAGCATTTAAAAAGGGCTGGGAAGCGTATGTGGCGGCGATTATCGATCCGGACGCGATTTCCGCCATCAAGCTGACCCTGATCACGGCGGCGATTGCCGTGCCGCTGAACCTGGTGTTCGGCGTGGCCGCCTCCTGGTGTATTGCCAAGTTCGAGTTCCGCGGCAAGAGCATCCTGCTGACCCTGATCGACCTGCCGTTTTCCGTCTCGCCGGTGATTTCCGGCCTGATCTATGTGCTGATGTTCGGCGCCCAGGGCTGGTTCGGTCCGTGGCTGCAGGAACACGACATCAAGATCCTGTTTGCCGTGCCCGGCATCGTGCTGGCGACCATCTTCATCACCTTCCCGTTCGTGGCGCGCGAGCTGATTCCGCTGATGCAGTCGCAGGGCAGCGAAGAGGAAGAGGCGGCGCTGGTACTGGGCGCCTCGGGCTGGAATACCTTCCGCCGCGTGACCTTGCCGAACATCAAGTGGGGCCTGCTGTATGGCGTGATTTTGTGCAATGCGCGCGCCATGGGCGAGTTCGGCGCCGTGTCGGTGGTGTCCGGCCATATCCGCGGAGAAACCAACACCATGCCGCTGCAGGTGGAGATTCTGTACAACGAGTACAACTTTGCCGCCGCGTTTGCCGTGGCGTCCTTGCTGGCCCTGCTGGCGCTGGTGACCCTGGCCCTGAAAGCCTTTATTGAGTGGCGTTTGAACGAGAGCGACGCCGACGATTCCGCCTTACGTTCCACGGAGCACTGACATGACCATCGCAGTTAAAAACATCAACAAGCGTTTCGGCGATTTCGTCGCCCTCGACAATATCTCGCTGGACTTTCCCGCCGGTGAACTGACCGCGCTGCTGGGCCCGTCCGGCTGCGGCAAGACCACCTTGCTGCGCATTATCGCCGGCCTGGAACATCCGGACAGCGGCCAAGTGCTGCTCGACGCGCAAGACGCGTCGAACCGCCATGTGCGCGAGCGGCAAGTCGGTTTCGTGTTCCAGCACTATGCGCTGTTCAAGCACATGACCGTGTTTGAAAACGTGGCCTTTGGCCTGCGCGTGAAATCGCGCAGCGAGCGCCCGTCCGAGGACCAGATCCGCCGCAAGGTAAAAGATTTGCTGGAGCTGGTGCAGCTGGACTGGCTGGCCGACCGCTATCCGCCGCAGTTGTCCGGCGGCCAGCGCCAGCGTATCGCGCTGGCCCGCGCGCTGGCGGTCGAGCCGCGCGTGCTGCTGCTCGACGAACCGTTCGGCGCGCTGGACGCCAAGGTGCGCAAGGAACTGCGCCGCTGGCTGCGCCGCCTGCACGACGACCTGCATGTGACCAGTATTTTTGTGACGCACGACCAGGAAGAGGCGCTGGAAGTGGCCGACCAGGTGGTGCTGATGAACAAGGGCACCGTCGAGCAATTGGGGTCGCCCGAGCAGGTCTACAACCATCCGGCCTCGCCGTTTGTGTATGGCTTCCTCGGCAACGTCAACCTGTTCCATGGCCGCGTGCACGACGGCGTGATGGCCACCGGCGACGCCAGTTTCGACGTACCCGATTACGCTGGCGTGAGCGACAGCAAGGGCACCGCCTATGTGCGGCCGCATGACCTGGAAATCGACCGTTACACGCCGGGCGCCGACGGCATCGTGGTGAAACTGAGCCGTGCCCATGCGATCGGCCCGCTGGCCCAGCTGGATTTGCAGCGCGTCGATAACAGCGAGCTGATCGAAGCGGTGATGTCGAACGAGCGCTTCAGCCATCTGCAACTGAAAGAAGGCGAGACCCTGGTCGTGCGCCCGAAACGCCTGCACGTGTTCGTTGAACCAACAAGAACCTAAAAGGCTGGAATCACCATGAACTTTCAACAATTGCGCTCGATCCGCGAGGCAGCGCGCCGCGGCTATAACCTGACGGAAGTGGCGAACGCCCTGTTCACCTCGCAGCCTGGCGTGAGCCGGCAGATCCGCGAGCTGGAGGACGAGCTGGGCGTGGTCATTTTCGAGCGCAACGGCAAGCGGCTGACGGGCCTGACGGAGCCGGGCAAGGGCATCCTGAAGATCGTCGACCGGCTGTTGATCGAAGCGGAAAACCTGCAGCAGGCCAGCCTGGAATACAGCGGCCAGACCAGCGGCACCTTGTCGGTGGCGGCCACCCACACCCAGGCCCGCTATGCGCTGCCGAAAGTGGTGCAGGGCTTTCGCGCGGCGTTTCCCGATGTGCGCATCGCGCTGCAGCAAAGCGCTCCCGAACATATCGCGGAATGGGTCTTGTCGGGCAAGACCGATATCGGCATCGCCACCGAGGGCCTGAGCCAGTTCCCCGACCTGGTGTCGTTCCCGTGCTACCGCTGGAGCCATCTGATCGTGGTGCCGGACGGCCACCCGCTGCTCGAGCACTCGCCGATCCGCCTGGAAGACCTGGCGAAATACCCGTTGATCACCTACGACAAGGGTTTTACGGGCCGCGGCCATATCGACGATGCGTTTGCCAAGGCCGGCGTGGCCACCGACATCATTTTGACCGCCATGGATTCGGACGTCATCAAGCAGTATGTGGCGCTGGGCATGGGCGTGGGCATCGTCGCCTCGATGGCCTTCGACCATGGCCGCGACAAGGGGCTGCGCGCGGTCGAAGCGTCGCACCTGTTCGCCACCAATACCACCCGCCTGGCCGTGCGCCGCGGCGCCTATCTGCGCTCGTATGCCTATGAATTCATTTTGCAGCTGGCGCCGGACCTGACGCGCGAGGATATCGACCGCGCCATGGGCGGCGAGGAAGCGCTTTAATTGAGCAGGACGTCGAGCATGGCGCGCTGCGCGCGCGTCAGTTTCGCCACGGCGCGCGCGTGGGAATCCTGTACCAGCTCGGCCAGGTAGTCCGCCGGAAAGCGCGCCACGTCGACGATGGTCACCCAGTGAAAACGGCCCATGTAGCGCGCCGGCTTCACGCCCGGCATGCCGGTCAGTTCGACAAAGCGGTCCGCGCTCACGCGCAGGCTGAAGCGCCATTGTTCGGGCGCGCTGGTCTTGAAATACGCAAACTTCTTGCCCTGCACTTCATACACCAGGATATTCGCCGGCGCGCCATGCGGCACCGCCTGGGCACCGGGCAGGGCCGCGCAATGGTCTTGCAGTTGTTGTGTATTCATTCTTCAATCGCGCCAGTCTGTCCGTGTGTACAAGCAAGGATGGTAGCCGATCCTGCTGCCTGCCGTGCACGGTACAAGGCGGGCCGGGCTCGCAGCCGCGATTGTGCTCTATCATGACCCTTCCCTCTCTCATTACAAAGGACAGGCATGACAGACGCGATTCCCCATTTGACCCTCAACGACGGCCAGCACTTGCCGCAGATCGGCTTTGGCACCTGGCCGCTGGACGACGCGCAAGCGCAAACGGCCGTGCAGGCGGCGCTGGCCTGCGGCTACCGCCTGATCGATACGGCGGCGCGCTACGGCAATGAGGCCGGCGTCGGGCGCGGCATTGCCGCCAGCGGCGTGGCCCGCAGCCAGGTGCGGCTGACCAGCAAGCTGCGCGGCAGCGAACACGGCTTTGACAGCACCTTGCGCGCATTCGACGCCACCCTGGCGGCGCTGGGCACCGATTACCTCGACCTGTACCTGATCCACTGGCCGCTGCCGATGCGCGACCTGTATGTCGACACCTGGCGCGCTTTTGTCCGCTTGCGCGAGGAAGGTCGCATCCGCTCGATTGGCGTATCGAACTTCCAGCCGGCCCATATCGACCGGCTGTTGTCGGAAACCGGCGTGCTGCCGGCCGTCAACCAGATCGAACTGCACCCGGACTTCACGCAAGCGGCGCTGCGTGCCTGGCATGCGCGGCAGGGCATCGTGATCGAATGCTGGAGCCCGCTGGGACGCGGCGAAGTATTGAAGGATGCCACGGTGGCGCGCATCGCGCGAAAACACGGCCGCTCGCCGGCGCAAATCCTGCTGCGCTGGCATGTGCAGCACGGCCTGGTGGCGATCCCGAAATCGCAGGATCCCGAGCGCATGCGGCAGAACCTGGCCGTGTTCGACTTCGCGCTCGACGCCGAGGATATTGCTGCGCTGGCGCTGCTTGATGGCGAGCACCGGCAGGGCGGGGACCCGGATACGAACGACGAACGGTAAACAAAAAAACGGGAGGCATCAGCCTCCCGTTTTTCATGCGGCGATGCGATTACCAGCTATAACCCGCCTTCGCATAGTAATAGCGGCCATTGAAACCGTTCGGCGCGAAGATGCTGTACGGCTGGGTACCACCGACGTTCAGGTTGCCTGCGCTGGTCACCTGCGCCGGGTAGCGGTTGGTGACGTTGTCGATGCCGGCCGCCAGGCGCCAGTTCTTGCCCAGCTTGACGCTGCCCGACAGGTCCAGCACCCATTGCGGATCGTAGTTCTGGTCCAGCGCGGCGTTATTCTGCGGCACGGTGAAGCTGCCGTAGCGCGTGACCACGCCGTGCGCATTCCAGTTGCCGAAGCCATAGTCGGCCACCAGGCTGAACTTGTCTTTCGGCGAGGCCACGGTGGCGCGGGCAACCGTCTGGCGGTCGATCAGCAGCAGGTTGTTGGCCGTCAGGATGGCCGGATTGTCGGCGATGCTCCGTACCGAGTTCTTGTTGTGGTTATACGCCACGGTGAAGTCCAGGCGGTCCTTGTCCTGCAGGTCGATGCGGTAGGTGCTGACGATATCGACGCCTTCGGTGCGCGTATCGACCGCGTTGGTGAAGTAGCGCGCGGCGCCGACCGGCGTGCCTTGCGCGGCCAGCAGGTTGCGCAGGTTCGTGTTCAGCGCCAGGTTGGCCGAGAACAGGATGCGGTTGTCGATGTCGATGCGGTAGGCGTCGATCGAGGTGGTGAAGTTGCGGTTCGGCTGGAACTGCAGGCCCACGCTGTAGTTGCGGGCTTTTTCCGCCTTCAGGTCTTGCGCACCGAGGGCGCGCGCCTGCGGCGTGCTGACGGCGAAGGTGCCGGTTTCGATCGCCGTATTGGTGCCGTTGACGAGCTGGAAGTTGGTGGTGGTAATCGTGTAGTACTGCTGCGCCAGCGAGGGCGCGCGGAAGCCGCTCGAGGCTGTGCCGCGCAGCGACAGCGCGTCGGTAAAGGCGTAGCGGGCCGATCCCTTGGCCGAGGTGGTGTTGCCGAAATCGCTGTAGCGCTCATGGCGCAGGGCCAGGCCACCCGACAGTTTTCTGGTGACTTCCGCTTCCAGGTTCACATAGATCGACTCATTGTGGCGCGAGTGGCTGCCGGCATTGGCAGGGCGGAAGCCGGCAAAGCCCTGCGAACCGCCGTTCGTGTACGACGCTGCATCGCCGGCGCCGATCGTATATTTTTCATGGCGCGCTTCGGCACCGACGGCCACCGTCAGCGGTCCCGTAAAAACCGGGACGGCAAATTCGCGCGCCGCGTCGAGGTTCAAGACGGTTTGTTCGTTCTTCAGCGAACCGGCGTAAAAATGCGTGGGGCTGTTGGCGCTCAGCGACTGGTTGACCGTGTTGTCGAGATCCAGTTCGAACTTGTTGCTGCCGTAATTCAGGCTGGCGTCCCAGCGCCAGCCGGCCGCTTCGCCGCGCAGGCCCGTGACGATCGATTGATCCGTCAATGTACTGTTTTGCTGCGGCAAAAAGCCTTCCGGATAGATCGGCGTGCGCTGCACATACACGATGCGATCCGTGATGGTGGTATCGCGTATCAGTCCCGAGCGCCAGGTGGCGACGGCCGAGGTGTCGCGCTTGCCGTAGTTGCCGAAGGCATACCAGTCGATATTGTCGTTGAGATGGTATTCGCTGTTGAAGAAGACGGTCGCCGGCTGGCTTTCGGCGTCGCCATAGCGCTGGTTGATCTTGCCGTAGCGCGGTTCCAGCGGATTGCTGAAGTCGGCGCCGGCGCGGTTGGTCGGATCGCGGTCGGCCACTTCGGCCGACAGGCGCAGCCAGCCGTCTTCACCGAGCGCAAAGCCGGCCGAACCCTTGATCGACTTCTGCTTGCCGTCGCGTTCCTGGGTCTGGCCATAGCCCACTTCCACGTCGCCACCGGCCGCGCCTTTTTTCAGGATGATATTGATCACGCCGGCGATCGCGTCCGAGCCATACTGGGCGGCGGCGCCATCGCGCAGCACTTCCACATGGTCGATGGCGGCCAGCGGAATCGCGTTCAGGTCGACCGGCGCCGAGCCGCGGCCCAGCGAACCGTTGACGTTGACCACGGCCGACGTATAACGGCGCTTGCCGTTGACCAGCACCAGGGTCTGGTCGGGCGACAGGCCGCGCAGCTGGGCCGGACGCACGGCGTCGCTGGCGTCGGCGCCGGTGGCGCGCGCAAAGTTCAGCGACGGCAGCAGGCGCGCCAGCACGGTGGCCAGTTCGCCCGAGCCCGTGCTTTGCAGGTCGCGCGAGGTCAAAATGTCGATCGGCGATTCGGAATCGATGGTGCGGCGGTTTTTCGCAAAGGTGCCGGTGACGACCACCGATTGCAGTTCGCCGTCGGCCGGCAGCTCTTGCTGGGCGTGGGCGGGCAGGGCGAAACAGGCCACCAGGCTGGCGGCGATGACGGTCTTGACGGGCAGGGCGCGGGTGGTACGTGTAGTAACAGGACTCATCGACTATATCTCTTCGGTTGGTGATTCAGGTTCCGCGGACCGTGGCGGTCCGGTGATGTCATCAGATTAACAGTGGGCGCGTGGCGCGCTTACGAATGCTTCTGTGTATCGTTATGCGATAAACGGATAATGCGTGGGCAATTTGCGGGAGTAGCGCATATCGCCTTGGTGTCCAGCATACGACCGGGCATGGCGGCACCGCAATGGTGCACTGCAAGGGAATGGTACTTGTTGTATAAAAACGACTGCCGGCGGCACGGATGGCCGCCGGCGAAGAGGATGCGCTTATTGACCGGGGTTGGTCAGGGTGGCGTGGATGGCGTCGACCGCTTTCACCACTTCCGGCGACAGCGTGATTTGATAGGCGTCGATATTGTGGGCCAGCTGCGCCAGGCTGGTCGCGCCGATAATCGTGGAAGCGATGAACCAGCGCGAGTAGCACCAGGCCAGCGCCAGCTGGGTGGGCGTCAGGCCATGGGCGCGCGCCAGCGCCGCATACTGGCGTGCCGCCTCGATGGTGGCCGGGCGGATGTAACGGGGGCTCCAGCCGGGCGGGAAGATGGTCAGGCGGCCGCGCGCCTGCGGATCGTCGAGGTACTTGGCCGTCAGCTGGCCGAACGCCAGCGGGCTGTAGGCGAGCAGGCCCACGTTCTCGCGGTGGCAGGTTTCGTCCAGCAGGCCGGTTTCGAACTGGCGCGCCGTCAGGTTGTACAGGTTCTGAATCGAGGCGATGCGCGGCAAGCCTTTCAGTTCGGCCTGCTTGATATATTCGCACACGCCCCACGACGACTCGTTCGATACGCCGATATGGCCGATCTTGCCTTCGTCGACCAGCTTGCCCAGGATCGCCAGCGTGTCTTCGATGGCGACCGCTTCGCGTTCATGCTGCGGGTTGTAGCTGTTGGCGCCAAAAATCGGCAGGTTGCGGCTGGGCCAGTGCAGCTGGTACAGGTCGATATGCTCGGTCTGCAGGCGGCGCAGGCTGTCTTCGACGGCGGCGCGGATATTGACCGCGTCGAGGTTGTTCTTGCCGCCACGTATCCAGTGCATGCGGCTGTTCGGCCCGGCGACCTTGCTGGCCAGTACGATCTGGCCGCGCTTGCCGCTTTTCTTCAGCCAGCTGCCGATATAGCGCTCGGTATTGCCCTGCGTCTCGGCGCTGGCCATCACCGGATACATCTCGGCCGTGTCGATGAAATTGATGCCGCGCTCGAGTGCGTAATCGAGCTGGCTGTGCGCTTCCGCTTCGCTGTTCTGTTCACCGAACGTCATGGTACCCAGGCAGATCTTGCTGACCTGCAGCGTGCTGGAACCGAGTGTGGTCTTCTCCATGGTCTCTCCTGTCTGTCTTAACGTGCCTGCTTGCCGCGCAGCGCGCGCGCGCAATCGCCGACCAGGGCCGGACCCGCGTAAATCAGGCCGCTGTACAGCTGCACCAGCTGCGCGCCCGCCTCGAATTTGGCCACCGCGTCCTGGCCCTGCATGATGCCGCCCACGCCGATGATGGGCAGCGCATTGCCCAGTTCCGCGCGCAACAGGCGGATCACGGTGTTCGACAGTTCGAACACGGGCGCGCCCGACAGGCCGCCCGCTTCCGCGCCATGCTCCATGCCTTCGACGGCCGTGCGCGACAGGGTGGTGTTGGTGGCGATCACGCCGTCGATGCCGTGGCGCGTGAGCGAGTCCGCGATGCTTTTCACCTGTTCGCCATCCATGTCCGGCGCGATTTTCAGGGCCAGCGGCACGTAGCGCTTGTGCTTGTCCGCCAGGCGCGCCTGCGCTTGCTTCAGCTGCGACAGCAGGGCGTCGAGTTCCGACGCGCCTTGCAACTGGCGCAGATTCTTGGTGTTCGGCGACGAGATGTTCACCGTCACATAGCTGGCGTAGGGGTAGACTTTTTCCAGGCACAGCAGATAATCGTCGGCCGCTTTCTCGATCGGCGTATCGGCGTTCTTGCCGATGTTCAGGCCCAGCACGCCGGCGCGATTCTGGTAGAACTTCGAGGCCTGCACATTGGCGACAAAGGCGTCGACGCCGCCGTTATTGAACCCCATGCGGTTGATGATGCCCTGCGCCTGCGGCAGGCGGAACATGCGCGGCTTCGGGTTGCCGGCCTGCGCGCGCGGCGTGACGGTGCCCACCTCGATCGAACCGAAGCCCATGTCGGCCAGCGCATCGATAAACGCGCCGTCCTTGTCCAGGCCGGCGGCCAGGCCGACCGGATTCGGGAAGGTGATGCCCATCACTGTGCGCGGGTCAGCCGCCGGTTTGCCTGCCAGCCTGGTCAGGCCCAGCGCGGCCGCGCGTTTCAGGGCCGGCAGGGTGAAATGGTGGGCCGCTTCGGCATCCATGGAAAACAGCAGCGGGCGGGCGAGGGAGTACAGGAATTTTTTGGACATGGGTTTTTCAAGGATGGTGCGCGGGGCGTGATGCGGTCATGGGTACTGGCGATGGGCCGTATTTTACCGTGTTCCACGGAGCTGCCGGGTGTATAGTTCTTGTTGGCCTAATGCAATATTGAGTACATGATAATGCGCATTGGGCCGTGGGTACTCCCTCTTTTCTTACACCATAAGCGAGACAAGACTTGATCAAGACCTTGACCCTGACGGCGATTGCCGCCGCCGCACTGCTGCTGAGCCAAGCCGCCACCGCACTGCCCAATACCCAGGACACCCGCATGCTGAGCGAGCCGGCCGTCTCGAACAGCCATCTCGCCTTTATCTATGCCGGTGACCTGTGGCTGAGCAACCGCGATGGCGGCGGCGCGCGGCGCCTCACGTCCGATCTCGGTGACAAGTCGAACCCCGTGTTTTCGCCCGATGGCAGCCTGATCGCGTACAGCGCCAATATCGACGGCAATACCGATGTCTACGTGATCGCGGCCGCCGGCGGCGTGCCGCGCCGCCTGACCTTCCACCCGGGTGTCGACCTGGCGCAGGCATTTACGCCGGACGGCAAGGCGGTGATGTTTACCTCGCCGCGCGCCGCCTTCAACAACCGCTTCCAGAAGCTGTTTACGGTGCCGGTGACGGGCGGCGTGGAAACCCAGCTCGAGATCCCGAACGCCTCGCGCGCCACCTATTCGCCGGACGGCCAGCGCATCGCCTACAACCCCCTGATGCCGGCCTTCAAGCAATGGAAGCGCTACCGGGGCGGCACCAATTCCTGGCTGTGGCTGTTTTCATCCAGCGATAAATCGATCGAGAAAATCCCGCAGCCCACCACGCGCTCGAACGACGTCGATCCGATCTGGCTCGGCGACACGGTCTACTTCCGCTCGGACCGCAACGGCGAATTCAACCTGTTTGCCTACGACGTCAAGACCAAGGCGGTGCGCCAACTGACGCGGCACACGGACTTCCCGGTGCTGAACGCTTCGGCCGCCAATGGCGTCATCGTCTACGAGCAGGCCGGCTACCTGCACAGCCTGGACCTGGCCAGCGGCCAGTCGAAAAAGCTGGCCATCGGCGTCGCCAGCGACCTGGGGCAGACGCGTCCGCGCTGGGTCAAGGGCGCAAAATATATCCGCGACGCCTCGATCTCGCCGTCGGGCGCGCGCGTGGCGTTCGAATACCGGGGCGAGATCGTCACCATCCCGGCCGACAAGGGCGATGTGCGCAACCTGACGCAGACGCCGGCTGCCCACGAACGCACGCCGATCTGGTCGCCCGATGGCCGCTCGGTGGCGTATTTCTCGGACGAGTCGGGCGAATACGAGCTGCATGTGCGGGCCCAGGACGGCAAGGGCGCGGTGCGCAAGTTCAAGCTCAATGGCAGCGGCTTCTACGACAGCGCCGTCTGGTCGCCCGACAGCAAGAAGATCGCGTTCGCCGACAATGGCTGGAGCATGTATGTGATCGATATCGGCACGGCCAAGGTGCAGAAGATCGCGACCGAACCGATGTACGGCGTCGACAAGAGCATGCGCGCCTCGTGGGCGCCCGATTCGCGCTGGCTGGCCTACACGCTCAATTCACCGACTTACACGCGCAGCGCCTATATCTATTCGGTCGAGCAGAACAAGTCGATGCCGGTCACCGATGGCCTGTCGGACGTGGCCGAGCCGGTGTTCGACAAGAACGGCAAGTACCTGTACTTCTTTGCCTCGACCAATGCGGGGCCCAGCAACAACTGGTTCTCGCAGCAGAACGAAGACAACCTGGTGACGCGCACGGTGTGGATGGCGGTGCTGAGGAATGATTTGCCGTCGCCATTGATCAAGGAAAGCGACGAGGAAAAAGCGGCCGGCGCGGAGCCGAAGAAGGACGCCGCCAAGGCAGAGACCGAGGCTAAAAACGAGCCGAAGATCGACCCGAAGACGGGCCGCGACGATCCGAAAGTGCTTGTCGCGCCGGTGGCGCCGATCCGCATCGATTTCGACGGCATCGCCACGCGCATCGTCGACCTGCCGATGCCGGCCGCGCAGTTCTCCAGCCTGTCGGCCGGTGGCGACGGCCAGATCTTCTTCCTGCGCGAGAACGACGGCAAGAAGGCGGTGCAGCGCTTTGACCTGAAGGAGCGCAAGGCCGAAACCGTGGTGGCGGAGGCCGATGATTTCGAAGTGTCGGCCGACGGCAAGAAGCTGCTCTACCGGCAGAAGGACAACTGGGCCATGGGTTCGGCCACCGGCAAGCCGCTGACGGCGGGCGAAGGCAAGATCAAGATCGACGCGATCGAGGTAAAAGCCGATCCGCGCGCCGAGTGGACGCAGATTTTCAACGAAGTGTGGCGCATCAACCGCGATTATTTCTATGACCCGGCCATGCATGGCGTGGACTGGAAAGCCATGCGCGACAAGTACGCGGCCTTCTTGCCCGAGCTGTCCAGCCGTGCCGACCTGAACCGTTTGATCCAGTGGATGTGCAGCGAGCTGGCCGTTGGCCACCATCGCGGCGGCGGCGGCGACGATTTTATCGACGCCAAAAAAGTGCCGGGCGGCTTGCTGGGTGCCGACTACGAGGTGAGCGACGGCCATTACCGCTTCAGGAAAGTGTATGGCGGCCTGAACTGGAACCCCAGCTTGCGCGCGCCGCTGACGGAGCCGGGACTGAACGTCAAGGCCGGTGAATACCTGCTGGCCGTCGACAGCCGTCCGATCGCGCCGCCGACGAATATCTACAGCGCGTTTGAAAACACGGCCGGCAAGGCGATCGATATCACGGTCGGCCCGTCGGCCGACGGCAAGGGCGCGCGCACCATCACGGTGGTGCCGGTACCGACCGAAGACGCCTTGCGCAACCGCGACTGGATCGAGGGCAACATGCGCAAGGTGAACGCGGCCACGGGCGGCAAGGTGGCCTATGTGTATGTGCCGAACACGGCGGGCCTGGGCCACACCTACTTCAAGCGCTATTTCTTCCCGCAGGCGGACAAGCAGGCCATTATCGTCGACGAGCGCTTCAATGGCGGCGGCAGCGTGGCCGACTATTACATCGAAATCCTGCAGAAGAAAGAGATCGCATGGTGGGCCATGCGCTATGGCGCCGACATGAAGACGCCGTCCGCCTCGATCCAGGGTCCGCGCGCCATGCTGATCGACGAGACGGCCGGCTCGGGCGGCGATTTGCTGCCGTGGATGTTCCGCAAAAATAACATGGGTCCGCTGATCGGCAAGGCGACCTGGGGCGGCCTGGTCGGCATCCTCGGCTTCCCCGTGCTGATGGACGGCGGCAGCATCACCGCGCCCAACCTGGCGTTCTGGACCCGTGAAAACGGCTGGGGCGTGGAAAACGAAGGCGTGCCGCCCGATATCGAAGTCGAGCAAACGCCGGCCGACGTGATCGCTGGCCGCGATCCGCAGCTGGAAAAGGCGATCGAGGTGATACAGGCGGAGCTGGCGAAAAATCCGCCGGTGCGGCCGGTGCGTCCCGCGTATCCGGACAAGAGCAAGTAAACAATGAAAAAGGGGCGCAAGCCCCTTTTTTACATCACCACCCACTGCCCCTTGATTCTGGCTTCCAGCGGCTTGAAATTGATTTTATAGGCCATCTTCGGGCTCTGCGCGATCCAGTAGCCGAGATACACATACGGCAGGCCCAGCTCGCGCGCCTGGGCGATCTGCCACAGCACGTTGTAGGTACCGTAGGAGGCGCCCGGCACGTCCGGATCGAAGAAGGTGTAGACGGACGACAGGCCGTCGGCCAGCACGTCGATGATGCTGACCATGCGCAGCACGCCTTCGGGGTCGCGGAACTCGACCAGGCGCGTGTTGACCCGGCTTTGCAGCAGGAACTGGGCGTACTGGTCGCGGCTGTCCTGGTCCATGCCGCCGCCCGCGTGGCGCGTGCTCTGGTAGCGCAGGTACAGCTCGTAGTGCTCGTCGAGGAAGGACAGGGTGGCCACGCCGGCCTGCAGCTGCGCATGGCGGCTCCAGGCGCGGCGCTGGTTGCGGCTGGCGCTGAAATCCTGCGCCGCCACGCGCACCGGGATGCAGGCCTGGCAGCCGTCGCAATACGGGCGGTAGGTAAAGATTCCACTGCGCCGGAAGCCGTTGCGCACCAGTTCCGAATACACGTCGCTGTTGATCAGGTGCGAGGGCGTCGCCACCTGCGAGCGCGCCTGGCGCTGTTCCAGGTAGCTGCAGGGGTAGGGTGCCGTCGTGTAGAACTGCAGGGTGGCAAACGGTAATTCGTTCAGGTGCGTCATGGCGGTCCAGTATGAGGCAGCGGTGTTGCTTGCAACGATAGCATAGCTAGTCCCTGGCCGCAGTGTGCCAGTCGGTGATTTGTGCTTCTTCAATTGCACCGCGCAGATGGGCCAGGAAGCGCGCGCGCGAAATCGGCGCCGCGCCCAGCGAGGCCAGGTGGCGCGTCTCCTGCTGGCAGTCGATCATCTTCACGCCGCGTTCTTTCAAAAAATGCACCAGATGGGCCAGCGCGATTTTCGAGCCGTCCGTGACGCGCGCGAACATCGATTCGCCGTAGAACATGCGGCCGATCGACACGCCATAGGCGCCGCCCACCAGTTCACCGTCGAGCCACAGTTCCGACGAGTGCGCATAACCGAGCTTGTGCAGGCCCGTATAGCCGTCGATGATCTCGTCCGAGATCCAGGTGCCCGGGCCATCCTTGCGCGGCGCGGCGCAGGCGCGCATGACGGCCTCGAAGTCGCCGTCAAAGCGCAGCTGCCAGCGCCCGTCGGTGGCGGCGCTGCGCTCGACCTTGCGGATGGCTTTCTGCAGGCTGTCGGACAGTTTGAACTGGTCGGTCATCAGCACCATGCGCGGATCGGTGCTCCACCACAGTATCGGCTGGCCTTCGGAAAACCAGGGGAAGATGCCGTGCCGGTAGGCGTCGAGCAGGCGGCGCGGCGACAGGTCGGCGCCGGCCGCCAAGAGGCCAGGCGCCTCGCCCGTCAGCGCGCGCGAGACGTCGGGAAACGGGGTATGGAGATCGAGCCAGGGGATCATGCGGTCAGGGCGGTCAGGGCGCTCAAGGTTGAGGGACTCAGTCGGCCGGCATGGCCATCGGGCGGTTGATGTCGCCCGTATGAAAGCCGTAGCTGCCGCCTTCGCGTATCTTCACGCGGTCGGCGAAGAACAGTTCCAGCGTGGTGCGCACGGTGGGAAAGGCCAGGTCGTCCCAGGGGATCTCGCTTTCCGTAAACAGCTGCACCTCCAGGCTTTCGATGCCGGGCGCGAAATCGAGGTCGCGCAGGCGCGCCAGGTAGAACAGGTGCACCTGGTGCACGCGCTGCACGTTCAGCAGCGAAAACAGCTTGCCCAGTTCGATGTTCGCGCCCGCTTCCTCCACCGTTTCGCGCTCGGCCGCGTCCGAGGTGGTTTCATCGTTTTCCATGAAGCCGGCAGGCAGGGTCCAGTAGCCGTAACGCGGCTCGATGGCGCGCTTGCACAGCAGCACCTGCAACTGGCCGTCCTGCTCCCATACCGGTATCGAGCCGACCACCATCTTCGGGTTCTGGTAATGGATGGTATCGCAATTGGCGCAGACATAGCGCGGACGGTTGTCGCCGGCCGGTATCGACAGGCTGACGGGATGGGCGCATTCGGAGCAGAATTTCATGGGCAGGCTGTAAGGTAAAAGAGGGCAGAGGTCCGAGCAACAGTGTAACGCTTACTGTACACCGATTGCGTGTGCCGTGGCGTGCCGGGCGGATCAGGCATGTGCCGGGATTTTCTATTGAATGGCTCTATTACGGCCGATGTTGAGATAGCTATTGCCTAAGTCACCCGTTTGCGCTTATAATTCTTGTGCGGGGTGGAGCAGTCTGGCAGCTCGTCGGGCTCATAACCCGAAGGTCACAGGTTCAAATCCTGTCCCCGCAACCAATTCGAAACCGCTGATTCCTCGCAAGAGGGTCAGCGGTTTTTTCATTGTCAGATGATGTGTCAAACACGTCCCTTTACGCCGCGTAACAATCTGGTATATAATTCTTGTGCGGGGTGGAGCAGTCTGGCAGCTCGTCGGGCTCATAACCCGAAGGTCACAGGTTCAAATCCTGTCCCCGCAACCAATTCGAAGCCGCTGATTCCTCGCAAGAGGGTCAGCGGTTTTTTCGTTGTGGGGCGTGCTGCCCCTACAACTGGCGTGCGTGCACCACCAGCCGCAAATGGCGGTCGGCGTCGATCGTCAGCGAGCTGTGTTCAAAGGCGACGCTGGCGCCATCGATGGACAGGCTGCGCACGCCGTCGCACGGTGCGTGCACCTCATGGCGGCGCCACCACAGCTTGAATTCCGGCGACACCTGTTCCAGTTCCGCGACCAGCGCGTGGATATCGGCCTCCTGCGTGGCGCGCGCGTAGTCGCGGCGAAAGCTGGACAGCATGCGCGGCGCCTGCTGTTCCCAGTCGGTAAAGCGCTGGCGCAGCAGGGGATCGGTAAACAGCAGCCACAGCAGGTTGCGCCGCGCAGGCGCATGCGCGCCCAGGCCGAACAGGGCGCCGGCCCCGTCGTTGAATGCCAGCACATCCCAGCGCAGGTTGAGCACGAAGGCCGCATGCGGCAGGTCGTGCATCAGGCGGCGTACCGGCGGCGGCACCACGCACCAGGTCTTGCCGTCTTCGGCCGGCGGGCGCGCATGGGCCAGCAGGAACAGATGGCGCCGCTCACCGGCATCGAGTTTCAGCACGCGCGCCAGATTGTCGAGAAAAGCGCTTGAGACGCCGATATCGCGGCCCTGTTCCAGCCAGGTGTACCAGGTCAGTCCCACGCCGGCCAGGGCCGCCACCTCTTCGCGGCGCAGGCCCGGCGTGCGGCGCCGCCCGCCGCTGGGCAGGCCCATGTCTTCGGGGGACAGGCTGGCGCGGCGCGCCTGCAGATAGGCGGCCAGTTCATGGCGGGTGCGTTGCAAGGTGCGCATGGCGGTGATCCCGGAGGCTGTTGCTGCCAGTAATAGCATAAACAGTTAAATTGTAATTGTTTATATTGTATTCCAGAATGCCTGCTTTCTTGTTGAAGGCAGAGCCCATGTCCGATCACGTCTTGTCCACTTCCGCTACTGTCCGCCTGCCATTCGCTGTTTATCTGATCGCCTTGGGCGCCTTTGCACTGGGCATGGCGTCCTATGTGACGGCCGGCCTGATTCCGCTGATCGCGCCCGCGTTCGAGGTGCCGGTGGCGATGGCCGCGCAACTGGTGACGGCGTTTACGCTCGCCTACGGCCTGGGCTCGCCACTGGCGGTCGCCTTGCTGCCGGCCGCGCGCCAGCGCGCCGGCCTGCTGCTGGCGCTGGGATTGTTCGTGCTGGCCAATGCCGCCAGCGCGCTGGCCGGCGGCTTTGCGCAGCTGCTGGTCTTCCGGGCGATTGCCGGCATCGGCTCCGGCGTGTATCTGGCGCTCGGGATTGCCGCCTGCGCCGCCATGGTGGCGCCCGGCCAGCGCGGCAAGGCGATCGCCGCGATCATGGGCGGCATGGCCAGCGGCACGGTGCTGGGCGTGCCGTTGAGCCTGCTGCTGGCAGCACGGTTGGGCTGGGCGTCGGCACTGTGGCTGGTCACGGCGCTGGGGGCGCTGGCGCTGATGGGCTTGTGCTGGAAGCCGCCTGCGATGCCAAAGGCGCCGGCGGTCGCGCTGCGCCGCAAGCTGGCCTTGCTGGCCGATGGCCAGGTGATGGGGATACTGGTCGTTTCGCTGCTGGCGGCGATTGCCAGCCTGGGCATGTACACATTTATCGCGCCGCTGGTGGCGCCGGACGGCGAGGCGGTCGCGCCTTTCCTGTGGGCCTGGGGCGTGGGTGGCGTGGCGGGCAGCATGCTGGTGGGGCCGCTGGCCGACCGCATGGCGGCGCCGCGCCTGACCCTGATCATCTTGCTGCTGCTGCTGGCGCTGTCGCTGGCCGCATTGCCGCTGGCGGGCGCCTGGCAGCACTGGCTGCCATTGCTCCCGATATTGCTGTGGGGCGCGGCCGGCTGGGCGCTGCAGGTGCCGCAGAACCAGCGCCTGCTGGCGGTGCGGGCAGCGCAGGGCGACGGCAACCTGGCCATCGCCCTCAATGAATCGGCGCTGTACCTGGGCAGCGCCATCGGCGCCGCCGGCGGCGGCCTGCTGTTGCTGCTGCACTGGCCAGCATGGCTGCTGGCGGCCGGCGCGGCGGCAGTGGCTGCCGCCGCCGCGCTGCTGCAGCGATGGAACGTGCGGCGGGTTTAGGCTTTCTTCGCCAGCTGCATCCCCACCGGCAGCGCGCGGATGCGCTTGCCCGTGGCGGCAAAGATGGCGTTGCACAGCGCCGGCGCGATCGGCGGGGTGGCCGGTTCGCCCACGCCGCCCAGTTCCATGTCCAGCGTGCCCGGCACCAGGTGGGTGTGGATCACGCGCGGGGCGTCGGCGGCGCGCAGCACGGCGTAGTCGTGGAAATTGCTTTGCTCGACCCTGCCGTTCTTGAAGCTGATTTCGCCGCTCATCGCCAGTGACAGGCCCATGACGCAGGCGCCCTCGATCTGCGAGCGCACGCGGTCCGGGTTGATCTGCGGGCCGCAGTCCATGGCGATATCGACGCGCGGGATCAGCACTTCGCCGGCCGCGTTGATTTCCACCTCGATCACGGCCGCCACGTAGGTGACGAAACTGTAGGACACGGCCAGGCCCAGGCCGCGTCCCTTGGGCAGCTTGCGGCCCCAGCCCGCCTTGGCCGTGGCCAGTTCGATCACGTGGCGCATGCGGCCGATATCGACCGGATATTTGGCCGGGTCTTCGCCATAGTTCCAGCCGTCGGACAGTTCCTTCGGAGCTATCTTGCGCGCCGGTCCCAGGAGTTCCAGCAGATAATCGCGGTGATCCTTTTTCGCCGCATGCGCCAGTTCGGCCGCAAACGACTGGATGGCGAACGCGTGCGGAATATTCGACACCGAGCGGAACCAGCCGATGCGCGTGTGGGCCGGCACTTCCGGCACCTCGACGCGCACATTCGGGATCGCAAACGGCACGTTGATCGCCGACATGCCCAGCTCGAATGGCGCCTGCTTGTTGGCGCCGGCGGCGAAGGTCGAGGTGATGGTGGGCGCTGCCGTGCGGTGCAGCCAGGCGGTCGGGAATCCCTTCGCGTCAAGCGACGCTTCCAGGCGCTCGACCGATACCGTGTGCAGGTAATCGTGCTGCAGGTCGTCGTCGCGGGTCCAGGTCAGCTTGACGGGTTTGCCGTCCATCGCTTTGGACAGCAGCGCCGCTTCGACCGCGAAGTCCGGTTTCGATTTGCGCCCGAAGCCGCCACCGAGCAAGGTGACGTGCACGGTGACGTCCTCGAACGCCAGTCCCAGCGCTTTCGCCACATTGCTGCGCGTGGCTTGTGGCGCCTGCACGCAGGCCCACACTTCGGCCTTGCCGTTGGCCACGCGCACGGTGGCGGCGGGCGGCTCCATGGTGGCGTGGGCCAGGTGCGGCAGATAGTATTCGGCGCTCATCTTGCGCCTGGCCAGTGCGGCGGCCAGGGTTTCAAGCGTCTTGCCCTGGTCGCGCGCCGGCTTGGCGCTCTGGCGCACGGCCGCTTCCAGGGTGGTACGGAATGCCTTCGAATCGTAGACGCCGTTCGGGCCGTCCTCCCATTCCAGCACCAGCGCTTCGCGGCCCTTGATGGCGGCCCAGGTATTGCTGGCAATCACGGCCACCCCGCCCAGCGGATTGAACATGGCCGGCGGCGGGCTGCCCGCCAGTTCGACGATGCGCAGCACGCCCGGCACTTTCAGGGCCGCCGTCTTGTCGACGCTTTTCAGCTTGCCGCCAAACACGGGCGGACGGGCGATCACGGCGTAGTGCATGCCCTCCAGACGCGTGTCGATGCCGAAGTGGGTGTTGCCGGTCACGATATCGTGCAGGTCGATACCGCGCTTGCGATCTTGTTCGCTTTCCTGGCCGATATAGCGCAGCTCTTCGGCGCGCTTGAGCGAGATGCTGGCGCGCGGCGGCACCGGCAGTTTTGCCGCCGCTTCAGCCAGTTCACCGAAGCCCAGCGTGCGTCCGCTGGCCGCATGCACGACCTTGTGGTCGGCCGCTTTCACTTCCGTGACGGCGACGTTCCAGCGCGCGGCGGCCGCCGTTTCCAGCATCAGGCGGGCGGTGGCGCCCACATGGCGCATGGCGCGGAACGAGTGGCGCATGCTGCGCGAGCCGTCGGTGTCCTGGCTGCCGTAGCGCGCTTCGTCGGCCGGAGCTTGTTGCACCTTGACCTTGGCCCAGTCGGCGCCCAGTTCGTCGGCCGCCACCATTGGCAGGCTGGTGCGGATGCCCTGGCCCATTTCCGAGCGATGCGCCACGATGGTCACGATGTCATCAAAGCCGATCGACAAAAATACCAGCGCGTCGTCGACCACGCCGCCGGCCATGTTCTCGCCGCCATACTTGACGGCATCGGCCGCCATCACCAGGCCGGAAGGGCCGGCGACCAGTGTAAAGCCGGCCAGCGCGCCGGCGGCCTTGAGCCAGTTGCGGCGCGAGGCCGAGGCGATCATCTTGTCAGGGGCGTTCATTTGGACGCTCCTTTGGCGGTCACGCCAGCGGCCTGCCTGATGGCCGCATGGATGCGCGTATAGGTGCCGCAGCGGCAGATATTGCCGCTCATCGCCTCGCGGATCTGCTGGTCGCTGGGCTTCGGCGTCTTGTGCAGCAGAGCCGTGGCCGACATGATCTGCCCGGCCTGACAGTAGCCGCATTGCGGCACGCCGTGGTCTTGCCACGCCTGCTGCAGGGCCAGCCCCACCTTGTCTTCGCCCACCGCTTCGATGGTGGTGATCTTTTTGCCGGCGGCGGCCGAGATCGGCGTCACGCACGAGCGCACCGCCTCGCCATCGAGGTGCACGGTGCAGGCCCCGCACAGGGCCATGCCGCAGCCGAACTTGGTGCCTGTCATGCCCAGTTCGTCGCGCAGGGTCCACAGCAGGGGCGTGTCTTCGGGCAGGGCGATATCGTGCCGCTTGCCATTGATGGTCAGGGTAGTCATAGCATTCCTCGGAAGTGGGGGGTACGGAAAAACGTGGCGGCCATCCGTCATGGGGATTAGCTCATCAGTAGTAGATGGTAGCACCGGCCGCCGAGTGCTGCAGGCGAGGCGACCGGCGGCGGCCGTGTTCAACGCCGGCTCTCGTTTCTTCTATACTGCGGCTCCCCGCATTCGGAGTTTTCCATGACAGACAGCACACTGGCGCAAATGGCACAAGGTTTGCCCGATATCCTGGCCCCCGGCTTGCAGGTGGTTTTTTGCGGCCTCAATCCGGGCGCGGAAGCGGCCGTCGCCGGCCACCATTTTCTCGGCCGCGGCAACCGCTTCTGGCCCGTGCTGCACCTGGCCGGCTTCACGCCGCACCAGGTGGCGCCGCAGGATGACGCCAGCGTGCTGGCGTTCGGACTGGGCCTGACCGCGGCGGTGGGGCGGCCGACACAGCGGGCCGACCAGGTCGGCAAGGAAGAATTTGCGCAAGCGGCGGCCGGCCTGCAGCACAAGCTGGCGCTGCTGCAGCCGCAATGGATCGCCTTCCTGGGCAAGGCGGCCTACGCGGCGATGATGGGCCAGCGCCAGGTCGAATGGGGAGAACAAACCGAGCGCTTCGGCGGCGCGCGCGTGTGGATACTGCCGAACCCCAGCGGACTCAATCGCGGCTACAGCAAAGAGCAGCTGGTGCAGGCGTATGCGGAACTCAGGCGCGCGCTCGGTTGATATTCAGTTGATATTCAGCTGATGCTCAACTGCCGCGCACGCAGGCGCGGCGTGACAAAATCGAGAAAGGCGCGCAGTTTCAGCGGCAGCGGCGTTTGTCCCTTGTGCACCAGGCTGACGGGCAAGGGTTCCGACTCGAACGGTTCGAGCACGATGCGCAGCGCATCGTTGCGCAGGGCGTCCATCACCTGGTAGGACATCACCCTGACCAGGCCCACGCCGAGAGTGGCGGCGGCGATCGCCGCGTCCACCGTATTGACGGCCAGCCTGGAATGCACGGGCACGGCCTGCGCCGACCTGGCCGCGCCGAACACCCAGGCGCGCCGCGATTCCATCACCTCGAAACTGATGCAGTCATGCGCGGCCAGGTCGGCCGGCGTGGCCGGCGCGCCATGCCTGGCCAGGTAATCGGGGCTGGCGCAGACCACCCGCCGCACCTTGCCGACGCCAGTGGCCATCAAGCCGCTGTCGGGCAGTTCGCCGATGCGCACCGCCACATCGATATGTTCATCCATCAGGTGCATGACGCGATCGGTCAGCACCAGGTTGATTTCGATCTCCGGATACTGGGCCAGAAACTCGGCCACCACCGGCACGATATGCAAGCGCCCGAACATCATCGGCGCGGTGACCGTCAGTTCGCCCTTGGGCGTGGCGTATTCGCCGGTCGCCGTGCGTTCCGCTTCGCCGATCTCGTCGAGGATGCGTCGGCAGGCGGCCACGTAGGCGCTGCCTGCCTCGGTCAGCGCCAGGTGGCGGGTCGTGCGGTGCAGCAGCCGTGTTTTTAGGTGCGCTTCCAGCGCCGCCACCTTGCGGCTGACGGTGGCCAGCGGCATGGCCAGGTGGCGCGCCGCGGCCGACAGGCTGCCCGCTTCCACCACCGCCAGCAACACCGCCATCGAGTCCAGTTTATCCATGTTCGGTACTCGCGATTCTGTCAAATATTGGAAGAATGACTCCCGATATTATGGGATTCTCTTCATGGGTGCAAGTACGTAAGCTGCTCTTCTGCGCCATGGCATGTTGCCGTGGCGCCTGACAGATCACCATGAAAGGAGGGCGCCATGCGCTCCACACCCCAAAACTCACATGAAACACGGCCGCCGCCGGCCGCGCCGCGCGGCAAGATCCTGATGATGGCGGTGATCGCCGGCGCGGTGATCACCAATATCTATTGCACGCAACCGATACTGCCCCTGATACAGGCCGGCCTCGGCGTCGAGCTGGCGTCCGTCAACCTGGTGGCCGGCGCGGCGCTGCTCGGCTTTGCCACCGGCCTGGCCCTGCTGCTGCCGCTGGGCGACCGTGTCGACCGGCGCAAGCTGGTGCTGGGCCAGATCGCGCTGGCGTTTTTCTTTGCGCTGGCCGCGTGCATGGCGCCCGGCATCTGGGCGCTGGTGGCCGCCTCGTTCGGGCTGGGCATTGTCAGCTGCGTGCCGCAGCAGCTGGTACCGTTTGCCGCCCTGATGTCGTCGCCGGGCGAGCGCGGGCGCTCCGTCGGCACGGTGGTCAGCGGCATCATGGTCGGCATTTTGCTGGGGCGCACGGTGGCCGGCGTGGTGGGCGATGCTTATGGCTGGCGTGCCGTCTACGCCATGGAGGCGGCGTTCATGATACCCGTGTGGTTCACGGCCAGGGCGCTGCTGCCACGCGGCATACCGACCACCCAGCTGTCGTATGCACGGCTGCTGGCCTCATTATGGCCCTTGCTGCGCGACCATCGTCCCATCCGTGAATCGATGCTGATCCAGTCACTGTTGTGGGCCTGCTTCAATGCCTTCTGGGTCAACCTGGCGGCGCTGCTGGCCAACGGTCCATGGCATCTGGGCAGCAGCTGGGCTGGCGCCTTCGGCATTATCGGCGCGGCCGGCGCGCTGGCCGCCGCTGTGGGCGGCAGGGCCGCCGACAGGCTCGGCTCGCGCACCGTCATTGGCGCCAGCATCGTCATCGTCACCTTGTCCTGGTTGCTGATGGCGGGCGCCGGCACCTCGCTGGTGCTGCTGGTGATCGGCGTGATCGTGCTCGATATCGGCGTGCAGGCCGCGCTGGTGGCGAACCAGACGCGCGCCTTTGCCGCCGATCCGGCCGCCCAGGGCCGCATCAACAGCCTGTACATGACGGCCACCTTTATCGGCGGCGCGCTCGGCGTGGCGGCCAGCGGCTGGCTGATGGAGCGCCATGGCTGGCCCGGCGTGGCGGTATTCGGTATGGTACTCGGTGCGGTGGCGGGCGTGATCCACCTGCTTGGGGCGCGCGCACAGCGGCGCAGCGCTTTACCTTTGCATTAGCCTTGCAGGCTGGCCCACAAATGGGCCGCCGCCATGGTGCGGTGGGGCGCGTACTGGCGCAGCCATTGTTCGGTGCGCGCCATGTCCGGCTTGCTGTCTTCTTGCAACAGCTTTTGCAGGGCCGCGCGGATCGCCACGTCGCCATGCAGCGAGCAGTCGGCGTAGCCATAGCCGCGCAGCAGCGCGTAGTTGACGGTCCACGGGCCGATGCCTTTGACATTCAGCAGCGCCTGCGACACCGCCGCTACCTCGCCCGATGCCGGCAGGTCGAGTGACAGTTCACCATCGTCGACCAGTCGTGCCAGGCGCAGCAGCGTTTCGGCCTTGGCGCGCGAAAATTTGCGGTCCGTCAGCTGTTCCGGTTCCAGCCGCGCCACGTCGCGCGCTTCCGGGTAGCACCACAGGCCGCCGCCGTGCCGCCGGCCCGCCTGCAGGATAAAGGTACGGCGCAGCGCAATGGCGAACGGCAGGTTGATCTGCTGGCCGATGATGGCCCAGGTCAGTGCCTCGAACGGCGTGGCCGACTGCACGATGCGCAGGCTGCCGTTGGCGCGCGCCAGGGGGCCCATCAGCGGGTCGCCGGCCACCAGCTGCGCAAACGGCTCGGGCGCGATGCGCAGGCCCAGGATATTGATCAGCACACCGTGCAGCGCGTCCTGCATGCCGTCGTCGCTGGTAGGGCCGTCGATATCGGCGCGGCACAGCGCTTGCGTGGCCGTGAAATCGACTTCCAGCAGCACCGGCGCGCCTTGCTGCAAGATGCCCTTGCGCAGGCCACCGGGCGTCACCTGTTCGGCCACGCCTTGCGCATCACGGCCGTGAAACGCCAGCACGTCCGCCTGGCGGTAGCCGGGCGGCAGCGGCAGGCTCCAGTGCAGGGTATTCATGCGGACAGCGCTTGCGCGTGCTGGATCTGCAGCTTGTCGGGCACGCCATTTTTCACGGCCGTCAGTTCGGCCAGGATGGAGATGGCGATTTCGGCCGGCGTCTTGCTGCCGATGTACAGGCCGACCGGGCCGTGCAGGCGCGCCAGCTGGTCCGGCGTGACGTCGAACTGCAGCAGCCGTTCGCGCCGTTTCGCATTGTTGGCGCGCGAGCCGATGGCGCCGACATAGAAGGCCGGCGACTTCAATGCTTCCATCAGCGCCAGGTCGTCCAGTTTCGGGTCGTGCGTCAGGGCCAGAACGGCGCTGCGGCTGTCCAGCTGCAGTTCCAGCACAAGGTCGTCGGGCATGGCGTGCAGCAGGGGCACGCCGGGCACATTCCAGCCGCCGCGGTAGTCTTCGCGCGGGTCGCAGACGATCACATGGTAATCCATGGCGGTGGCAATCTGCGCCACGAAACGCGACAACTGGCTGGCGCCGATGATCAACAGGCGCCAGCGCGGGCCGTGCTGGGTGGTCAGCAGGTCGTCGTCCAGCACCAGCGTGGCGCCCGGCGCGGCCGCATGCAGGCTGACCGCGCCGCTCTTCAGATCGAGCCGCCGTTCGAGCAGTTCATGGCGCTCCAGCCGCGCCAGCAGTTCGGCCACGCCGCTGCCGGCATGCAGCGGTTCGATCGCCAGCTCGATGGTGCCGCCGCAGGGCAGGCCGAAGCGGTGCGCCTCGTCGGCGCTGATGCCGTAGCTGACGATTTCGGGCCGCTCGCGCACGATGCCGTGCGTGCGCACATGTGCGATCAGGTCATCTTCGATGCAGCCGCCGGACACCGATCCCACCACCGTGCCGTCGTCGCAAATGGCCAGGGTGGCGCCGACCGGGCGCGGACTGGAGCCCCAGGTCTTGATGACGGTGACCAGTTCGCAGCGGCGGCCGGCCGCGATCCAGGCGGCGCAGGTTTTCAGTACTTCGAGGTCGATGCTGTCCATGGTGCGCCGTATGGTGGTTTTAGTGCCTGCCGCATGCGTGCGGCGTGCGATAAAAAAATGGCTATACTGATGACTCGCTATCCCACAGCCTGCGGAGAGTTCAAATGATAATCAAAGAACAGCAATCGCAAGATGAAGGCATGCCCACCCTCAGCAAACTGCTGGTCGGCGTGTTCCTGGCAGTGATATTGATCGGCATCGTCACCTGGGTCGCGGGGGGCGTGTTCCCCCCATTCCCCGGTTCTTAAGGACGCAGCGGTTTCTTCGCCGATTGCTTGGCCCGCACATCGATCACCGCCCGGTTGATGGCGGCGATGCGCGCGCTCATGCCGGGGTGCAGCGCCGTATAGCCATTGGCGGTG
The DNA here is from genome assembly GCF_049896105.1 of Janthinobacterium sp. PSPC3-1. Taxonomy (NCBI): domain Bacteria; kingdom Pseudomonadati; phylum Pseudomonadota; class Betaproteobacteria; order Burkholderiales; family Oxalobacteraceae; genus Janthinobacterium; species Janthinobacterium sp. PSPC3-1. The sequence continues at coordinate 40,976 of NZ_JAFCTQ010000001.1, forward strand.
CCGGCGGGCACTTGCGTGGCGATGCGCTGCCAGAAGCTGGCCGCGTTGCCGATATCGTAGCCGGCGCGCGCCAGCAGGTAGATCGCCAGGGTGTCGGCCTGGGCGTCCATTTCCTGCGGCATGGCTTTGACACCGGCGGAACCCGTCAGCATCGATACGTCGGGCTGCACCGCGCCCAGGCTGTCGATGATGCTGCCGGCCGTGCCGCTGCTGCGCTGGGTGCGCGCATGGTCGAGGATGTTGTGCGCCATTTCGCGCGCGATCACGAAGGCGATGCCTTCATCGTTTTGCGCCGCATTGACCATGCCGCGCGTGAGCATGATGCGGGCGCCATCCGAATACGCATTGATATTGTCGGCATTGCCCAGCGCAACGCGGAAGGCGCAGGCGCGGGTGACGGGAATCTTCAGGTCCTGCGGCTGGCCCTGGCGTGCAATCGTCATGTTGATGCTGGCGCTTTTCGAGGCCAGCGGGCCAACGATGGCGCCGAACGGGCCTTCCGCGTTCGGGCCGGCAGGCAGCGGCTTGCCTTCGGCGGCCAGCAGGCCGTCGCCCTTGCGCAGGCCGGCGCGCGCGGCGCCGCTGCCCGGCAGCACGCCCGATACCTGCATCTGTTCGCCGTAGCCCAGGGCCGCCTGCGCCGCATCGGCATAGACACCCGGGTAGGAATACTTGTTCTGCGCCGTAAAGCCCAGCAGGTTGCGCGCGTAGGTCTTGCACAGGTCCGCATTGTTGATCAGCAGCGGCGCCGAGACTTTCGACAGCCGGTCCTGCAAGGCCACCATTTTCACCAGGTTGTCCTGCGCCGCCTTCTGCTGCGCCGTGTAGGCGGGCGCTTCATCGGGCGCGGGCGTCATGTTGAACGGGCCGCTGACGGTGGTGCCGGGCGTGGTACACCCGGCAAGCATGGCGGCGCAAGCCACCAGCAGTGGCAGGGCCAATTGGCGCAGCGGGTTTTGGGCTGGAACCATGTGGCGTAAACCTGGCATAAATGTAGTCCTTAGTGTTTGCCGGTGCTGCCGAATCCGCCAGCACCGCGTTCGCTGTCGCCGAATTCCTCGACGACATTAAAGCCCACTTGCAGCACCGGCACGATAATCAGTTGCGCCAGGCGTTCCATGGGGTTGAGCGTGAATGCGTTTTGGCCCCGGTTCCAGGTCGAGACCATCAACTGGCCCTGGTAATCGGAGTCGATCAAGCCTACCAGATTCCCCAGCACGATGCCGTTCTTGTGGCCCATGCCGCTGCGCGGCAGTATCATCGCCGCATAGCCCGGGTCGCCCAGGTAAATCGCCAGGCCGGTCGGGATCAGCACGGTCTGGCCGGGTTCGATCGTGATGGCTTCATCGATGCAGGCACGCAGGTCCAGGCCGGCGCTGCCCGGGGTGGCGTAGGCCGGCAACTGGTCTTTCATACGGGCGTCGAGGATTTTGATGTCGATATTTTTCATTGAATCTGAAGCTTTGTTAAGGGTTACTTGAGCAGCGAAATCTTGGCGATACGCTTGGAAATTTCGGAAATCAGCTGGCGCGCCAGTTCCAGCTTGGAGGCGCGCGGCAGCACGGTGTGGCCGTCTTCGTCGAACAGGATGATGGTGTTGTCGTCCTGGCCGAAGGTGTGGTGGCCGATATTGCCTACCAGCAGGGGGATGCCCTTTTTCTCGCGCTTCGAGGCGCCGAATTCCACCAGGTTTTCCGATTCGGCGGCAAAGCCCACGCAATACGGAAAGCCGCGCAGGTTGGTGCGGGCCGCCACCGTGGCGAGAATATCGGGATTCTGCGCGAACTGCAGTTCGGGCACCGAGCCGTCGGCCTGCTTTTTCATTTTCTGGCTGCTGGCGTTGACCACGCGCCAGTCGGCGACCGCCGCCACGGCGATAAAGACGTGCTGGCCGTCGAGGTGATCGAGCACGGCGTCATGCATCTGCTGCGCGCTTTGCACATCGATGCGGCGCACGCCGAATGGCGCGGGCAGGGCGGTCGGGCCCGAGATCAGGAGCACATCGGCGCCCGCTTCGCGCGCGGCGCGCGCCACGGCGTAACCCATCTTGCCCGAGGACAGATTGGTAATGCCGCGCACCGGATCTATCGCTTCAAAGGTCGGGCCGGCCGTGACCAGCACGCGCCTGCCCGCCAGTACTTTCGGCTGGAAGGCGGCGATCAGTTCCGCCAGCAGCTGCTCCGGTTCCAGCATGCGGCCCAGGCCCACCTCGCCGCACGCCTGTTCGCCGGCGGCCGGGCCAAAGAAGCCGATGCCGTCTTCGCGCAGCTGTTGCACATTGCGGGCGGTGGCGGGGTTCTGCCACATTTCCACGTTCATGGCCGGCGCCACCAGCAGCGGCAGCTGCGCGGGGCGCGCCAGGCACAGGGTCGACAGCAGGTCGTCGCACACGCCATGGGCGAGCTTGCGCAGGAAATCGGCCGAACACGGCGCGATCAGGATGGCGTCGGCGCCGCGCGTGAGATCGATATGCGCCATATTGTTGGCTATGCGCGCATCCCATTGGCTGGTGTGCACGGGGTGGCCGGACAGCGCCTGCATCGTCACGGCCGTGATGAAGTGGCTGGCCGCGTCCGTCATGACCACTTGCACCGAAGCGCCGGCGCGGGTCAGTGCGCGGCACAGTTCGGCCGCCTTGTAGCAGGCGACGCCGCCCGACAGGCCCAGGACGATTTTTTTACCCGACAATTCCATGACCAAGCTCCCTTTATTTGTTGACACGCCGCAGTTCATCGATGATGAACAGGGCCGCGCCGATGCAGATGGCGCTGTCGGCGATATTGAAAGCGGGGAAATGGCCCCAGCTTTTCCAGTGGAAATCGAGGAAATCGACCACGTGGCCGTAGACCAGGCGGTCGATGGCGTTGCCCAGCGCGCCACCCAAAATCAATGCCAGGGCCCAGCAAAACATGCGCTGGCCGGCGTGTTTTTTCAACAGATAGATGATGTAGACGGCTGCCGCCAGCGCGATACCGGTGAAGAAATAGCGCTGCCAGCCGCCCTGGTCGGACAAAAAGCTGAACGCGGCGCCCTTGTTAAACGCCAGCACCAGGTTGAAGAACGAGGTGATGACCTTTTCCTCGGCATACTGGAAGGTGCGCAGCACGGTGATCTTGCTGATCTGGTCGAACAGGATGACGATGGCGGCGATGCCCAGCCAGGGAACCAGGGACGATGACGACGACGATTTCGATTTCGACACAACGCGGTTTTTAGTGGCCATATTTTTTCAGGAAGAGGTAAAGCCGCCGCTGCCTGGATGCAGGCAGCGGCGGGCGGGAGCGGAACGCGAGCGGCGTTCCGGTGCGACAGTTTAAGCGAAGCGGCGCGATTCGCCTTTTCCGAACAGATTGCTGACGCAGCGGCCGCACAGGGTCGGATGTTCGGCATCCGTGCCCACGTCCGCGCGGTAGTGCCAGCAGCGCTCGCACTTCGGCGCTGTCGATGCCGTGACGACCACTTCCTCAGCAGCTTCGTCAGCCACTTCGGCCACGCTTGCCTGCGAGGTGATAAAGACGAATTTCAAGTCGTCGCCCAAGGTGGTCAACAGCTTGTACTTCATCGGCGCGGCCTTGATGGTCAGCTCGGCCTGCAGCGACGAACCGATGGCGCCCGAGGTGCGCAGGTCTTCCAGCTGCTTTGTCACATCGGTGCGCACGGCGCGCAGGGCCGTGTATTTTTCCAGCAGTTCCGCGCTGTCCGCCACTGCCGGCAACTGCCACCAGGTTTGCGTGAAGATGGTTTCATCGCTGGCGGCATACGCTTCCTCGCCCGCGAACACGGCCCACGCTTCTTCGGCCGTAAACGACAGGGCAGGGGCCATCAGGCGCAGCAGGCTTTGCGTGATGTGCCACAGGGCTGTCTGCGCCGAACGGCGCGCGTGCGAGGTGAGGCCGGTGGTGTACAGGCGGTCCTTCAGGATATCGAGGTAGAAACCGCCCAGGTCTTCCGAGCAGTAGGTTTGCAGCTTGGACACTACCGGATGGAACTCGTAGCGCGAATAGTTGTTTTCGATCTGCTGCTGCAGCGACGCCATGTTGGCGATCGCATAGCGGTCGATCTCGAACAGCTCGGCCACCGGCACCGCGTCAACGGCCGGGTTGAAGTCCGAGGTATTGGCCAGCAGGAAGCGCAGGGTGTTGCGGATGCGGCGGTACGATTCGGTCACGCGTTTCAGGATCTCGTCGGAGATCGACAGCTCGCCCGTGTAGTCGGTCGAGGCGATCCACAGGCGCAGGATGTCGGCGCCCAGGCTGTCCGAGATTTTCTGTGGCGCCAGCGTGTTGCCCAGCGACTTGGACATCTTCTTGCCTTCGCCATCGACCGTGAAGCCGTGCGTCAGCAGGGCCTTGTACGGCGGACGGCCGTTCAGCATCGACGACACCAGCAGGGACGAGTGGAACCAGCCGCGATGCTGGTCCGAGCCTTCCAGGTACAGGTCGGCCGGGAATTGCAATTGCGTCGAGTGCGAACCGTGCGCCTGCGGGCCGCCCAATACCGTCTGGTGGGTGGCGCCGGAATCGAACCACACGTCCAGCGTGTCCTTGTTCTTGGCGTAGATGGCCGCTTCGTCGCCGATCAGGTCCGCCAGGTCCAGCGCCTGCCACGCTTCGATGCCGTCTTTTTCGATCAGCTTGGCCACTTGCTCCAGCAGTTCCGGCGTGCGCGGGTGCAGGTCGCCGGTTTCCTTGTGCACGATAAAGGCCATCGGCACGCCCCACTGGCGCTGGCGCGACAGGGTCCAGTCGGGACGGTTGGCGATCATGCCGTGCAGGCGCGCCTGGCCCCAGTCCGGGAAGAACTCGGTGTCGGCGATGCCTTTCAGGGCGGTTTCGCGCAGGGTGGCGCCGCCGTCTTTTGGCGTCACATCCATGCCGGCGAACCACTGCGAGGTGGCGCGGTAGATGATCGGCGTCTTGTGGCGCCAGCAATGCATGTAGCTGTGGTCGAACATCTTGACTTCGAACAGGGCACCGGCTTCGCGCAGGGCGTTGCAGATCGGTTTCGACGCTTCCCAGATGGTCATGCCGCCGAACAGCGGCAGGGTCGAGGCGAACTTGCCGTCGCCCATCACCGGCTTGATGATGTCGTCGTCCTTCATGCCGTGCGCCTTGCACGAGATAAAGTCGTCCAGGCCGTAGGCCGGCGCCGAGTGCACCACGCCGGTGCCGCTTTCGGTGGTCACGTACTCGGCCAGGTAGAGCGGCGACAGGCGGTCATAGAACGCGTCGCTTGCATGCAGCGGATGGCGGAAATTGATGCCGGCCAGGGCCGCGCCGTCGCAAGTGGCGATCGTCGTGCCGTCGAGCTTGAAGCGCGCCAGGCTGGAGACGACCAGGTCCTGCGCCAGGATCAGCAGCAATGGCTGGCCATCGCGCTCGGCTTGCACCAGCGCGTACTTGACTTCCGGATTGACGTTCAGCGCCTGGTTCGACGGGATGGTCCACGGCGTGGTGGTCCAGATGACGATATAGCCGTTCTCGGTCGGCAGCGACGGCAGGCCGAACGCTTGCGCGATGCGGTCGAATTCCTTGAATTTGAACCCCACGTCGATGGCCGGATCGCGTTTTTCCGCGTATTCCACTTCCGCCTCGGCCAGCGCCGACTGGCAGTCGAAACACCAGTTGACCGGCTTCAGGCCGCGGTACACATAACCTTTTTCCAGCAGCTTGCCCAGCGCGCGCAGTTCGTCGGCTTCATTGCCGTGCGCCATCGTCAGGTAGGGGTTGTCCCATTCGCCGAGCACGCCCAGGCGGATAAAGTCCTTCTTCTGGCGCTCGACCTGCACATTGGCGTAGGCGCGCGCTTTTTCCAGCACTTCGGCCGTCGGCAAATTCTTGCCGTACAGTTTTTCGATCTGGATCTCGATCGGCATGCCGTGGCAATCCCAGCCCGGCACATAAGGCGCATCGAAGCCGGCCAGCGAGCGCGACTTGACCACCATGTCTTTCAGGATCTTGTTGACGGCGTGACCCAGGTGGATGTCGCCGTTGGCATACGGCGGGCCGTCATGCAGGATGAATTTCGGCCGGCCGGCGGCGGCCTTGCGCACGCGCTCGTAGATTTTCTTGTCTTGCCATTGCTGTACCCATTGCGGCTCGCGCTTGGCCATGTCGCCGCGCATCGGGAAGGTGGTTTCCGTCATGTTGACCGGATATTTGCTGACGGGTTTCTTGTTCTGCTTCGGTGCGGCTGGCTTGTTTTGGTCGGACATGGATGGTTTTCTTTACTTGGATGGTGTGAGTTACTGTGGCGGGCAAGCCCGCCGCGCGCAGGAGTTGGCCGGGATCAAATTCGGTCGGTGGCGGTAATGGCGCTGCGGCGCTGTGCGAAATAGGCGCGCGCCTGGTTCGAGTCGCGCTCGATGGCGGCCGTCAGGGTCGGCAGGTCGTCGTATTTCTCTTCGTCGCGCAGCTTTTCAAGGAACTCCACGCGCACCAGCTTGCCGTAGCAGGACTGGGCGAAGTCGAACAGGTGTACCTCCAGCAGCACGCGGCCGCTGTCATCGACGGTGGGACGCACGCCCAGGCTGGCCACGGCCGGCAGCGGCTGTGGCGCCAGGCCATGCACTTGCACGATAAAGATGCCGGACAGGGCGGGGCGGTGCGCCACGCGCAGGTTCAGGGTCGGAAAACCCAGGGTGCGGCCCAGTTTCTGGCCATGGATCACATGGCCGGAAATTGCATACGGGTGGCCCAGCAGCTGCGTGGCCAGGGTGAAGTCGCCATCGGCTAGCGCCAGGCGCACGGCCGAGGACGAGATGCGGGTGCTGCCATTCATCACGGTGGGCAGGGTTTCAACATGAAAACCATGCTCGCGGCCCGCTTCCTGCAGCATGGCCACGTCGCCGGCGCGCCGCGCGCCATAGCAGAAGTCGTCGCCGACCATCAGCCATTTCACATGCAGGCCATCGACCAGCACCTGCTGCGTGAATTCCTGCGGCGTCAATGACGCGAACTGGGCGCTGAAATGCTCGACGATGACCCGGTCGATGCCGGCGTCTTCCAGCGACTGCAGCTTGTCGCGCAGGTTGGCGATGCGCTGTGGCGCTTTCGACAGGTCGCCCGCGCGCTGGGCAAAGAACTCGCGCGGATGCGGTTCGAACGTCATCACGGCCGCTTCAATGCCGAGTTCGGTCGCCGCCTCGCGCACGCGCGCCAGCAAGGCTTGATGGCCGATATGGACACCGTCAAAATTGCCGATGGTCAGCGCGCACGGTGCGCGTGCCTGGGCATTGGGAAGTCCGCGAAATACCTTCATGGGAATGGGATGAAAACTGTGCCAAAAGGGGGATTATACGGACTGTTTCAGGGATGCACACCCGGCAGGGCCGGCACAGGGGTAATTTCCCTGCTGAAATGATAAAAAGCGTTGCCGGCAGAGCTGCCGACAACGCTTTTCGAGGATGCTGCAAACTTGCTTATTTATTCATGAGGGTCCAGTAGCGGGCCAGGTCAGCGGCGCCATCGGTGCCCTTGACGGTTTTCAATGCCGTGTTGGCATTGGCTTTCTTGCCGGCGTGGATGTAAGCGATGCCCAGGTGCAGCTTGGCTTCTTCCGGATACTTGGCGGTGCCCAGTTTCACGGCGTCGTTCATCAGGCCCAGGCCCTTGTCGGCCTGGCCGTCGTAGACCAAGGCAAAGCCCAGCTTGCTCAAGCTGTCGGCGTCCTTGTTCTTGACGTATTCGGCTTCCGACTTGGCGGCGTTGGCTTTCAGATCGGCCTGGGTTTTCAGGGCCAGGTCTTTCAGGCGCTGGTGACGGGCGGCATCGGCGCCGGTGCCCAGCACGCCTTTTTTGTAACCCTGGTCGATGATGCTCAAGGCTTCACCCGGATTGGCTGCCTGCAGTGCCAGCTGGCTGATTTCCATGTATTCGGATGGCTTGGTGAACAGGCCGTTGGCCAGGCGCAGGCGCTGCACGTCCAGGCCCAGGCGCTGGGAGAAGCCCGGTTTGCCCGATACGCGGTTCAGCAGGTCGGCCCAGTAGCTCGCTTTCGGATAGCTGGCAGCCAGTTTTTCCAGGGTCGACACATAGCCGGCCTTGTCACCCTGTTTCAGCTGGATATTGGCCAGCATTTGCAGGCTGGCTTCCGAGTTGCCGCCTTTTGCCTGCAGCTCTTTTGCCGCTTCGGCGTAGTTGCCGCTCGAATAGTAGGCCTGGATCAGGTATTCGCGGGTCTGTGGATCTTCGCGGTCTTTCAGCGAGCGCTTGAACCAGGTGATGGCGTTCGGCCAGTCCTTGGCGCGGTAGTACATGCCGGCCAGGCCTTGCGTGAATTTCGGTGCTTCGGCGGCGCTCAGGCGGCCGGAATTGATGACGGCTTCAAAAGCCTTGATGGCGGCGCCGTTATCGCCGGCGCCAGCGGCGGCCGAGGCGCGCACGCGTTCGATCTGGTAGCTCTCAAAGGCGGTCTTGCCGCTGACGTTGTCAGCTTCGCGCAGCTTGGCCAACGCTTCCTTGTTTTTGCCGGCGCTCGTGAGTCGTTGTGCTTCTTGCAGTGGCTTGCCCACTTCGGCGCGCACGGTGTCGGCGGCATATGCGAGCGAACCCAGGCCGATGACGGGAGTTGCTGCGGTAAAACCGATAGCGGCCATGACGAGGCCGAGATGAGCGAGACGAAACTTGGACATGAGAAAGTCTTTCTGTAAAAAGCGAATAGGCAGGATGGCCTGCCTATTCGGATGTAAAGAGAACCTGATTGCTGTAGCTTACTGGAATTGCTCGTTACCGACCAGACCGATTTTAGTCACGCCCAGACGCTGCGCCGTTGCCATGACACCGGCGACGACCTTGTATTCCACCAGCTTGTTCGGACGCAGATGCACTTCCGGCTGGTCTGCTTGCGCAGCAACGTTGTTCAGCTTGACTTCCAGCGAGGCACGGTCAGGAACGACCTGATTGTCCCACAAGATGGTGCCGTCAAAATCGACATCGATCGTGACGACCACTGGTTCCGTAGTCGGTGGCGGCGGGGTGCCGACCGGCATGTTCAGGTTCACCGAGTGGTTTTGTTTTGGAATCGTAATGATCAACATGATAATCAGCACCAACATCACATCGATGAGGGGCGTCATGTTCAGTTCCATCATTGGTTCCGGATCCGCGCCTGCTGCGCTTCCCGAACCGACATTCATACTCATAGTGTTTCCTTTAAGAAGTCCAACGAAGCACCGGGCGCAACTGCCGCCCGGCAAGCTCCTGACTGAAGCGCCCCGTTATTGCCAGGACGCTGCAATCAGTCGCTATCAGCTCTTGTCAGGTGGTTCGGTGATGAAGCCGACCTTCTGAATCCCGGCACGTTGGGTCGTGAAGATCACTCGGCCGATCGATTCGTAGCGTGCTTCCTGGTCGCCACGAACGTGTACTTCCGGCTGAGGTAGTTTCACTGCTTCAACTTTAAGATAATCGAACAGTTCGTTCGTGTCTTTCAGTCTGGTCTGGCCCAGGTAAATCTCGCCGTCCTTGTTAACCACGATGTTAACGTTTTGCGGCTTGCTTTGAAGGGCTTGGTTGGCCTCAATCGGCAGATCGATTTTCTGCAGCTTGAGAACAACCGGACTGGTGATCAAGAAAATGATCAGCAAAACCAACATGATGTCGACGAGCGGCGTCGTGTTGATTTCTGACATTACTTGATCTTCATCTCCGCTGTCGGAGCCGACGGACATCGACATGATTCTTATCCGATCTTTTTAGCGCCGGCAGCACGGCCAGCTTCGCTGGTCGACATGGCGCCGGAAACCAGAACCGAGTGTACGTCGGCGCTGAACGAGCGGATGTCTTCCATAGCGGTTTTGTTACGACGAACCAACCAGTTGTAACCCAGAACGGCAGGCACGGCGACCAGCAGACCAAACGCGGTCATGATCAGTGCTTCACCAACTGGACCTGCAACTTTGTCGATCGAGGCGTTACCGGTCATGCCGATGGCGGTCAGCGCGCCGTAGATACCCCAAACGGTACCGAACAGACCGATGAACGGTGCGGTCGAACCAACGGTTGCCAGGAACGACAGGCCATCTTGCAGACGCGACTGGACTTTGTCCGAAGCGCGCTGGATCGACATCGTCACCCAGGTCGACAGATCGATTTGTTCCAGCAGGGCGCCGTCGTGGTGAGCGGTTGCCTTGGTGCCCGATTCAGCGATGAAGCGGAATGGCGAGCCTTCGGCCAGGGTAGCCGAACCGGCAGCGATCGAAGGTGCTTTCCAGAATTTGGCAGCGGTTTCTTTCGCTTGCTTGAAGATCTTCATCTGATCCAGCAGTTTGGTGATGATGATGTACCAGCTGCCGATCGACATGATGGCCAGGATGATCAGGGTGGCGCGTGGCACGAAGCCGCCGTCCCACACAGCCGACAGGCCGAACGGGTTGTGCACTTCTTCGGTTTTTGGAGCGGCTGCGTCAGCGGCTGGAGCGGCTGCATCGGCTGCTGGTGCTGCTGCGTCAGCAGCTGGTGCTGGTGCTGCTGCAGCGTCTGCCGCAGGCGCCGTGGCTGCTGCCGAAGCTGGCGCGTCCGCGAATGCTGGAGCTGCTACCAGGGCGGTAGTAGCGGTAACGGACAACAGAACCGCGGCAAAAAATGCGGACAAACGGGTATTCTTAAACATGCTTCCTCCAAAATTAAAAATAACAGATCGCTGAACGTGATGACAACGAAATCATGGTGTGAGACAGCGGGTAGCTGTCTCGGGTTTTAATCCAGCGACCAAACGTATTGCATTTGCTGCCAGCCTTGTTCCGGCTTGCCGTCCACCGTTGCTGGCTTGAACGTGCAACGGCTGATGCCTGTTACCGCGGCTTTGTCCAGATCGCGGAAGCCGCTCGACTTCACGATCTTCGAATCGGCGACCTTGCCATCGACGCCAATCAGGAACGACAGTGTCACGACACCGGTTTCCTCATTGCGCTGCGACGACTTCGGATAAGCCGGCTTCTCGCAGACGCTGAAGTCAACGACCGCTGCGGTACGCACCGATTTGGCTGGTCCAGGAGGAGCGGCTGGCGCAGGCTGTGCAGGCGGCGTTGGCGGTGCCAGTACATTGGTGGCTGGCTTCACCTGGGTGGTGTTGGCAATCACGTTCTGTGGCGGCGGCGGCTGCTGCACGTTCACCTCGACTGGCGGAATGAATGGCGGCGGTGGCGCTTTCATTTCTGGCGGCGGTGGTGGCGGTGGAAGATCCTTCGGTGGAGGCGGTTTCACTTCCTCGATAATCTTGGTTTCAACCGGGTCCATCATTTTGGTGACCAAGCGCTTGCCCAAGCCCGTCGCAATCCCGTAAGCCGCGAGAACGTGCAGCAGGACAACGATCGTGATGCCTGTGTAGTTCTTGGGACTTTTCTCGTTCGAAAAATTCATGCCTGCTTTCTCCAAATACCATCTCTTGTCTTGCAACTGAACCCCAAAATGACGACACAAAGCTCCAGCCGTATCCGGGACGTCGCCGAATTATACATACGAATTCTTTATTTTACACAGATTTTTAACGCCTAAAACCGGTTAAATTTTCCCACCTTTTGCGCCCTGAAAACGTACTTGCTTATGCCATCTTTGCACGCTTTCGGACATAAAAAAAGGCGGTCTTATCGGTTTTCTACAGCCGTTTGGGCCTACCACGGCTAAGTTCTCCCATGTGTCGATATGGCAGAATTATATTTTGCGTTATTGAATATGGAAACCGCTAAATTTGGATCAAATTCTTTCTTTGGGGTAACTTTTTACTCCTGAACCAGACCACTTTACCTTATCGCTGCACCAAGGCGGTGCGAATCGGCCTCGCCCACGGCAAATTGGCGTGCCTATGCGGCGGTTTTCGAGGCCGCCAGGCCATACGGAATTGTGATGTAGCCATAGCGCGCGCTTATCTTTATACCCAAATCGTGTTACGGGCGCATGACGGCATCGTCGCGGCGGTTGCGTTTTTCACGCCGGCAATTCAGCGTGCCCAGCACCAAGCCCTGCGGATCGACCGTATCGAGATGCACGTCGAAACCCCACAGGCGCGCCACGTGTTTCAATACCTCCGTTGCCTGCTGGTTCAGGGGGCGGCGCAGGAATTGCGTGTGGCGCAAGGTCAGCGCGCGGTCGTCGCGCGTGTTGACCGACCACACCTGGATATTCGGTTCGCGGTTGCCCAGGTTGTATTGCTCGGCCAGCTGCTGGCGCACATAGCGGTAGCCGGCTTCGTCGTGGATGGCGGAGATGGCCAGCTTTTCATTCTTGTCGTCGTCGAGCACGGCAAAGAAGTGGAACTCGCGGATCAGGCGCGGCGACAGGTATTGGGCAATGAAGCTTTCATCCTTGAAATTGCGCATGGCAAAGTCCAGGCTCTTGCGCCAGTCGCTGCCGGCCAGGTCGGGAAACCAGGCGCGGTCTTCGTCGGTCGGATGCTCGCAGATGCGGCGGATATCGCTCATCATGGCAAAGCCCAGCGCATACGGATTGATGCCGCTGTAATACGGGCTGTCGATCGGCGGCTGGTATACCACGTTGGTATGGCTTTTCAGGAACTCCATCATGAAGCCGTCGCCGACCACGCCTTCGTCATACAGCTGGTTCAGGATGGTGTAGTGCCAGAAGGTGGCCCAGCCCTCGTTCATGACCTGGGTCTGGCGCTGCGGATAGAAGTACTGGGAAATCTTGCGCACGATGCGCACCATCTCGCGCTGCCACGGTTCCAGCAGCGGCGCGTACTTCTCGATAAAGTACAGCAGGTTTTCCTCGGGCTCGGGCGGGAAGCGCGGCGCGGCCTTGCGCTGCTCATCCTCGTCGTCCTCCTCGTCGCGGCGCGGCAGGGTGCGCCACAACTGGTTGATCTGCGACTGCACGTATTCTTCGCGTTCTTTCTGGCGCGCATATTCTTTCGCCATCGACAGCTTGGCCGGGCGCTTGTAGCGGTCCACGCCATAGTTCTGGATCGCATGGCAGGAATCGAGCAGCAATTCCACCGCGTCCACGCCATGGCGCTGTTCGCATTCGGCGATATAGTTCTTGGCAAACACCATGTAATCGATGATGGCGTCCGCATCGGTCCAGGCGCGGAACAGGTAATTGCCCTTGAAGAAGGAGTTGTGGCCATAGGCCGCGTGCGCGATCACCAGCGACTGCATGGTCAGGCTGTTTTCCTCCATTAAATAAGCGATGCACGGGTTCGAGTTGATGACGATCTCGTAGGCCAGGCCCATCTGGCCGCGCTTGTAGCTTTTCTCGGTCGACAGAAAATGCTTGCCGAACGACCAGTGGTTATACGACACCGGCATGCCGACCGAGGTGTAGGCATCCATCATCTGCTCTGCCGTGATCACTTCCAGCTGGTTGGGATAGGTGTCGAGGCCGAACTGTTTGGCCACGCGACGGATTTCCTCGTGGATCTGCTCGATCAGCTCAAACGTCCATTCGGACTGTTCGGGCAGGGCGTTCGGGTGGCGGAGGCGAACGAAGGGTTCGGCATGCGGGGTGGCGGCGCTGGTCATCATTTCACCTGTTTCTTGAACAGTTCGCGGAAGACCGGATAGATATCGGCCGGCGTAACGATCTTTTGCATGGCGAAATGGGCGTGGTGGTCGAGCACGCCCGCATATTGTTCCCACAGGTTCTGCTGCGGGCCGTCGGTGATTTCGACGTAGGTGTAGTACTGCACCTTGGGCATGATGGTGTTGATCAGCAACTGGCGGCACAGCACGGAATCGTTGTCCCAGTTGTCGCCGTCGGACGCCTGCGCCACATAGCTGTTCCACTGGCCGCCGCCGTAGCGCTCCTCTATTATAGTGTTGAGCAAATTGAGGGCCGATGACACCACCGTGCCGCCCGATTCGCGCGAGTTGAAGAAATCGTGCTCGTCGACCTCGGACGCGGCCGTATGGTGGCGGATAAAGACCACGTCGATCTTGTCGTAGGCGCGCTTGAGGAACAGATACAGCAGGATGAAAAAGCGCTTGGCCGTATCCTTGCGCGATTCGTCCATCGAACCCGAGACGTCCATGATGCAGAACATCACCGCCTGCGTCATCGGCTTGGGCACCTTGATGCGGTTGCTGTAGCGCAGGTCGAACGGGTCGATAAAGGGTATCGCCAGCAGGCGCGTGTGCAGGTGGTGGATCAGCCGGCGCAATTCGATCACGTCGCCGTCTTCTTCCGGTACGCCATCCTTGAGCATCTGCGCCAGCTGTTCCTCGGCCAGCGCCAGTTGCTTGCGCGAGCCGCCGCCGACGGCGATGCGCCGCCCCAGCGCGCCGCGCAGCGAGCGCAGCACGTGGATATTCGATGGCGTGCCCGACATATTGTAGCCGGCACGCTGGTTCTTCAATTCGGTGGTGGCCGTCAGCTGGGTCTTCACCATGTGCGGCAATTCCAGGTCTTCAAAGAAGAAGTTCATGAATTCTTCGCGCGACAGCTCGAAGATGAAATCGTCTTCGCTGGTTTCCTCGCTGTTGCCGGCCTTGCCGCGGCCACTGCCGCCGCCGCCCTTGGGCCGGGCGATCTGATCGCCCTTCAGGTATTCCTTGTTGCCGGGATTGACGACTTCCCAGACGCCGCCATGCGCGTGGCCAAACGCCGGTTCGCCCACGTCCTTGACGGGGATGGTGACCTTCTCGCCATTCTCGACATCCGTGATCGAGCGCCCCTTGATGGCGCGCCCCACGGCATCCTTGATCTGGCCCTTGTAGCGCCGCAAGAAACGCTCGCGGTTGACGGCGGACTTGTTCTTGCTTTGCAAGCGCCTGTCGATGAGGTAAGTCAAAGCGTGCCTCCTTCACTTGTCTTGCGCGCCGTGCCGAAGCCGGCGCGCCCCGCTATCTGCTAGGACGACTTGCGTACGCGCAAGTACCACTCGCATAACAGGCGTACCTGCTTGGCCGTATAGCCTTTTTCCACCATGCGGGCCACGAAGTCGGCGTGCTTGTTGGCATCGTCGGCGCTGGCCTTGGCATTGAAGGAGATCACCGGCAGCAAGTCTTCCGTATTCGAGAACATTTTCTTTTCGATCACGGTGCGGAATTTCTCGTAACTGGTCCAGGCCGGATTCTTGCCGCCGTTCGAGGCCCGCGCCCGCAAGCCGAAATTGACGATCTCGTTGCGGAAATCCTTGGGATTCGAAATACCGGCCGGCTTCTCGATCTTTTCCAGCTCGTTGTTCAGCGACTCGCGGTCGAAACTTTCGCCGGTGTCCGGATCGCGGTATTCCTGGTCCTGTATCCAGAAGTCGGCGAACGTCACATAGCGGTCAAAGATGTTCTGGCCGTATTCGGAATAGCTTTCCAGGTAGGCCGTCTGGATTTCCTTGCCGATGAATTCCACGTAGCGCTGCGCCAGGTGTTCTTTAATATACGAGAAGTAGCGCTGTTCCAGTTCCGACGAAAACTGTTCGCGTTCGACCTGCTGTTCCAGCACATATAACAGGTGCACCGGATTGGCCGCCACTTCGGAATTGTCGAAGTTGAAAACTTTTGAGAGGATCTTGAAGGCGAAGCGCGTCGACAAGCCGTTCATGCCTTCGTCGACGCCGGCATAGTCGACATACTCGTGCATGGACTTGGCCTTCGGGTCGGTATCCTTGAGGTTCTCGCCGTCGTACACCAGCATCTTGGAAAAGATGCTGGAATTCTCGGGGTCTTTCAGGCGCGACAGGATGGCGAACTGCGCCATCATGCGCAGGGTGCCGGGTGCGCATGGCGCCTTGACCAGCGAGGAATTGGCCACCAGCTTGTCGTAGATCTTGATCTCGTCGGACACGCGCAGGCAGTACGGCACCTTGACGATATAGATACGGTCGAGGAAGGCCTCGTTGTTGCGGTTGTTTTTGAATGTCTTCCATTCCGATTCGTTCGAGTGGGCCAGGATGATGCCGTCGAACGGTATCGCGCCAAAGCCCTCGGTGCCCTTGTAATTGCCCTCTTGCGTGGCCGTCAGCAGGGGGTGCAGCACCTTGATCGGCGCCTTGAACATCTCGACGAATTCCATCAGCCCCTGGTTGGCCAGGCACAGGCCGCCCGAATAACTGTAGGCGTCCGGGTCATCCTGGGCATAGTCTTCCAGCTTGCGGATATCGACCTTGCCGACCAGCGAGGAAATATCCTGGTTGTTCTCGTCGCCCGGTTCGGTCTTCGAGATGGCGATCTGTTTCAGCACGGACGGGTAGCGCTTGACGACGCGGAACTGGTTGATGTCGCCATTGAATTCATGCAGGCGCTTCACGGCCCACGGGCTGGGGATATTGCGCAGGTAGCGGCGCGGGATGCCGTAGTCTTCCTCGAGGATGGTGCCGTCCTCTTCCTCGTTGAACAGGCCCAGCGGCGACTCGTTGACGGGCGAGCCTTTCAGGCAATAGAAGGGCACGTGTTCCATCAGCGACTTGAGCTTTTCGGCGATCGACGACTTGCCGCCGCCGACCGGTCCCAGCAAGTACAGGATCTGCTTGCGCTCTTCCAGTCCTTGCGCGGCGTGGCGGAAATACGAGACCACTTGCTCGATCACTTCCTCGGTGCCGTAGAAGTCGCGGAAGGCGGGGTAGATCTTGATCACCTTGTTGGCAAAGATGCGCGACAGCCGCGTGTCGTTGCGCGTATCGATCAATTGCGGCTCGCCGATGGCCGCCAGCATGCGTTCGGGCGCGCTGGCGTAGGTCAGCTTGTCCTTCTTGCACAGGGCCAGGTATTCGGTGAGCGACATTTCCTCTTCACGGGTGCGCTCGTAGCGTGCTGCGTAGTTATCAAAAATGGTCATGTTCAATGTCCTTTAATGTAAAACCAATCTGCCAGTCACCATGTCAGCCGGCCCGGCAGTCGCCCCGGCTCGCTGCTTGCATATTCATTACCCCGTGTTCGATTGTTATTGTTGTTCAAGCCCGGCTGTCTTTGCCAGTCCGGATTGCCCGGACCAAAAAACTGGCGCTTGATGCCATACGCTGACGTGGCCAGCTGGCTTATTTTCATGTGCTGATAGCGCTTGATGCACCTACCTTTTCCCCATGAAATTAATTATTGCTCTAAAGGATCAGGAAGTCAAAAGATAAGTCGTAATATCTTTAATACTTGTTTGTAAATTGTTGATTTAATTGAATAAAATCAAAAAAACCACAGCCATTTTACTCAACTTTTCCGCCCTTTTACGATCATCATACGACAATTCAAGCACATGCGCCGACCGGGTCGCGGCGGCGGCGCCGGTGGCCCGCGCCATCTTGCGATAAACTGCGTGCATGTTTGATGACGCAGCGCCGCGACCCCGCTCCATGGCGCGCCTGCGCCAGCATTTTTTCTTCGCCCCCTACAAGGAACACCTCATGATAAACGAGCCATTGCGCGCGATCGTACGCGGCATGCCCAAAGCCGAACTGCATATCCATATCGAAGGCTCGCTGGAGCCCGAACTGATTTTCGCACTGGCCGAACGCAACGGCGTGCCGCTGGGCTATGAATCCGTGGAACACTTGCGCAGCGCCTATGCCTTTACGGATTTGCAGTCTTTTCTCGATATTTATTACGCCGGCGCAAGCGTGCTGTTGAAAGAGCAGGATTTCTACGACATGACGCGCGCCTATCTGCAGCGCGCCGAGGCGGACAATGTCTTGCACACGGAAATTTTCTTCGACCCGCAAACGCACACAGCGCGCGGCGTGGCGATGGCCGACGTGATCAATGGCATCCACCGCGCCTGCCAGGACAGCCCCGTCAGCGCCAGCCTGATCCTGTGCTTCCTGCGCCACCTGAGTGAAAAGGAAGCGTTCGAGACCCTGGAAGACGCGCTGCCCTACCGCGACAAGTTCATCGGCATCGGCCTCGATTCGTCGGAAGTGGGCAATCCGCCCGAAAAATTCTCGCGCGTGTTTGCCCGCTGCCGCGAACTGGGCCTGCACCTGGTGGCGCATGCCGGCGAAGAAGGCCCGCCGGCGTATATCCGCACCGCGCTCGACGATTTGCAGGTCGAGCGCATCGACCATGGCGTGCGCTGCCTGGAAGACGCGGAACTGACGGCGCGCCTGGCGCGCGAGCAGATCGCGCTGACCGTCTGCCCGCTGTCGAACACCAAGCTGCGCGTGTTCGACCAGATGCACGACCATAACCTGGCCGAGCTGCTGGCCGCCGGCCTCTTGGTCACCGTCAACTCGGACGACCCGGCGTATTTCGGCGGCTACATGAACGACAACTTCGACGCCATCTTCGACGCGTTGCCGTTGGACCTGGCGCATGCGCGGCAACTGGCGCGCAACGGCTTTATTGCCGCCTTCCTGCCGCAGGCGGAAAAGGATGCTTTCCTCGCCACCGTCGATGTGTATTTTGCGCAACACGCGCCACACTAACCTCGCATAAAGACCCGCCGCCATGCTCCGCCTTTCCCTCAACATGACCGGGCGCGACTGGCGCGCCGGGCAATTGCGTTTCCTGCTGGTCGCCCTGATCGTGGCCGTCGCCGCGCTGTCGGCGGTGGGCTTTTTTGTCGACCGCCTGCGCTCGGGCCTGAACCGCGACGCGCACCAGCTGCTGGGGGCCGACCTGGTCATCAGCGCCGACCAGCCCGTCAGCGCCGCCTGGCGTAGCGAAGCCGAACGGCGTGGCCTGGTGCTGGCGGACACGGTGACGTTTCCCAGCATGGCGCAGGCGGGCGAGGGCGAGCAGTCGCTGTCGCAGTTGGCCTCGATCAAGGCCGTATCCAACGGCTATCCGCAGCGCGGCAAGCTGAAGATCACCACCAGTAGCAGCGAAGCGCTGGACGCCGTCGGCAAGCCGACCAGCGACATCCCTGCGCCCGGCACCTTGTGGGTCGATGCGGCGATCTTGTCCGCCCTGAACGCGAAACTGGGCGATACCTTGAAGCTGGGCGACAAGCGCTTTACCGTCACCCAGCTGATCGCCAGCGAGCCTGACCGCGGCGCGTCCTTCCTGAACTTTGCGCCGCGCGTGATGCTGCCCCTGGGCGACCTGGCCGCCACGGCGCTGGTGCAAACTGGCTCGCGCGTGTCGTACCGCCTGCTGCTGTCGGCGCCGGCCGGCAAATCAGCCGATATCGCCAGCTACCAGGCCTGGGTGGAACAGCAGATCAGCAAGCAGGCCATCAAGGGCGTGCGCGTCGAATCGATCGAATCGGGCAATCCGCAGATGCAATCGACGCTGGACCGCGCCGACCGTTTCCTGTCGCTGGTGGGCCTGCTGTCGGCGATGCTGGCGGCGGTGGCCGTGGCGATGGCGGCGCGCCGCTTCATGCTGCGCCACCTCGACGCCTGCGCCATGCTGCGCTGCCTGGGCCTGACGCAAAACCAGGTCACGGCCATGTATGTGATCGAGTTCCTGATCGTCGGCCTGGTCGGCAGCGTGATCGGCGTGGCGGTCGGCTACGGAGGCCACCTGGTGCTGCTCGAATTGCTGGGCAAACTGGTGCAAAGCGACCTGCCGCCCGTGTCGATGCTGCCGGCCCTGCAGGGCGTGGCCACCGGCATCCTGTTGCTGCTGGGTTTTGCGCTGCCACCGATCTTGCAACTGCGTAATGTGCCGCACAACCGCGTGATCCGCCGCGAACAGGCGCCGCCGCAGGCATTGGCGCTGGCCACCTATGGCCTGGGCATCGCCGCCTTTGTCGTGCTGCTGCTGTGGCAGGCGGGCGACGTGACCCTGGCGCTATTGACGGCGGCCGGTTTCCTGGGCGGCTTTGCCCTGTTCGGCCTGGCCGGCTGGCTGGGCCTGAAGTCCCTGAAAAGCCTGCGCGGCCTGGTCAACCATCAAAGCTGGCGCTTTGCCGTGACGTCCCTGCAGCGCCGTCCCGGCGCCACCGTGATCCAGGTGGTGTCGCTGGCGCTGGGCCTGATGGCCTTGCTGCTGCTGACCGTGGTGCGCGGCGACCTGATGGTGGCCTGGCGCGACGCCACGCCGTTTGATGCGCCGAACCGTTTCATCATCAATATCTTGCCGGAACAAAAAGAGCCGATTGCCGCGCGCCTGGCGCAGGCCGGCGTGCTCAATGCGCCCCTGTATCCGATGATACGCGGGCGCCTGGTGGCGGTGAACGGCAAGGCGATTACCGACGACACCTACCAGGATGACAGGGCGAAGCGCCTGGCCGACCGCGAATTCAATCTGTCGACCATGGCGCGCATGCAAGAGCAAAACAAGCTGGTCGCCGGACAATGGTTCAGCGGCAAGCCCGGCGCGCCGGCCGAAGCATCGGTGGAAGAGGGCATCGCCAAGACGCTCAATTTGAAACTGGGCGACAGCATGCGCTTCGATATCGCCGGCCAGCCGGTGGAGGCGCGCGTGACGAGTTTGCGCAAGCTCGAATGGGGTTCGATGCGCGTCAATTTCTTTGTCATTATCAATCCGGAAGCGATGGCGGACACGCCGCAAACCTGGATCACGGCGTTTCATTTGCCCGCCGCGCACGGCGACCTGGGCAACGCGCTGACGCGTGATTATCCGAACCTGACGGTGGTCGACGTCGGCGGCATCTTGAAACAGATCCAGGCGGTGCTGGACCAGGTGGTGACGGCGGTCGAATTCCTGTTTGCGTTCACCCTGGCGTCGGGCCTGCTGGTGCTGTATGCCGCGCTGATGGGCTCGCAAGACGAGCGCACCCGCGAGGCGGGCCTGCTGCGCGCGCTGGGCGCCACCCGGCGCCAGCTGGCGCAGGCCCAGTTGATCGAATTCTCGCTGGTGGGCGCGCTGGCCGGCTTGCTGGCCGCGTCCGGCGCGGCCGCCATGGGCTGGGCGCTGGCCACGTACCAGTTCAAGTTCGCCTGGAGTTTCGCGCCCGGCGTGTGGGTTTTCGGCCTGCTGGCCGGCGCCCTGTGCGCGATCGCCGGCGGCTGGCTGGGCCTGCGCGGTGTCCTGAAACATCCGCCACTGCAAACCCTGCGCGAAAGTTAATTGCTTCAGGCGGCCAGGCTTTCCCTGGCCTGCGCACGCAGGAACTGCGCATGCGACAGCACCGGCTGGCCCAGCTGGTGCGCCGGCAGGTCGAACAGGGCCCAGTAGTAGGTTTCGTGGCCCGCGCAGACGGTGGGCGCGGCGCAGTAGCGGAACCAGTTTTCGCCGATGCTGGCGCTATACATGCCGTCGCTGTCGGCATCGGAAAAATACGGGATCACGCGCCTTTCCAGCAAGGCCAGCAGCAGCGACTCGGGCGCGTCGCTGTCGCGCGCCATTTCGTATTGCGTATGCAGGCTGCGTTCCGTTTCGATCACCATCAGCCGGGCCTGGCCCTCGCGCGTGAAAAACAGGATGCCACCTGGGTTGGGAAAGATATAGTGTTCGACAAAGCCATGGCGCCGGCACAGTTCCAGCACCACCGCCGCCATCGCCTCGTCCTGCAGGAACTGGTAGTCGTGCAGCACCAGCAGGTCGCGCACCGTGTCGGACTGCTGCAGGAAGAATTCGCGCTGCAGTCCGGCGATTTCGTGTTCCAGGATATCGAGCGCATTGTCGTCGCTCTTCTTGATGTAGCGGTCGATCAGGCCCCGGTTGAAGGCGGTGACCGCCACTTTTTCATCGGCCGCGCCCGTGAACAGAATCTTCTTGCACGGCAGGTCGCGCACGGCCTGGCAAAATTCCAGGCCATTCATCTGCGGCATCGAGTAGTCGACCACCAGCACCGACGGCGTGGCAAAGCGCTGGGGCCGGGCGCTGATGCGCCAGATGCGCTCGATGTCGAGCGCCACATTGCATTGGTCGGGCGGCAGGTTCTGCGTGTCGAAGTTGACGTGCAGCGGGGTCTCTCCCTGTTGCGTGCTGTGGCGCAGCCAGTGCAGGGCCGCGCTGGTGTCGTGGAAGGTCTTGCGCGCCAGCGCGGGATCGAGCTGGAAGGCCAGGCTTTTCAGGAAGGAATCGCTGTCGTCGATCAGGACGGTCAGGGTCGGATGGGTGTGGACGGGCAGTATCATGCGTCACCTTGCTCGGTGGGGGGAAGGAAAGCGGCTGGGTACGGGTTGCGCAAATTCCAGCACGAAAATGGCATACGCGCCGTCGCGCGACACGCAACTGATGCGGGCATGCCAGGCTTGCAGGATTTGCCGGCACAGGGCCAGGCCGATACCGCTGCCGTTGTGCGCGGGATAGGAATAGAAACGGTCGAAGATCAGCGGCAGGCGGCTGGCGGCAATGCCGCAGCCGGTGTCGATGAACAGCAGGCGCGGCACGGCCCGCTTGCCGTCGATCACGATGCGCACGCGGCCCTTGCCGGCGCGCTGGATCGCTTTCAGGGCGTTGCGCAGCAGGTTCAGCAGGATCACCACGGACAGTTCCGCCTGGCCTGGAAAATGGAAATCGGCGCGCAGGTCGACCGTGACGAGGGCGCGCTGGGCCGCGCTGACAAAGGGGTAGCGCCTGAGCACGGCCGTCACGGTGTCGTGCATGCCGACCGATTCGTTCGCTTCGAGCCGGCTGCTGACGGCGCTGGCGCTGAGCAGGAACAGGTCGATCATGTGGTGCATATGGCGCACTTCGAACTGGATGCGCGCCAGCGCGTCCTGGCAGGCGGCGGCGCCCTCGGCATCGGCGCTGGCATGGGCGTCGGCATCGGCACGGCGTGGCAGCAAACGCTGCAGGCCGCGCACATTGGCCTCGACGCTGACCAGCGGCGTGCGCAGCTCGTGCGCCACGCTGCCCAGGCCGGCGGCCAGGCCGGCCAGCTTTTGCTGCGTCCCCACATGGCGGCTGACCTTGACCAGCGACAGCACGACGATGGTAAACCAGTGTACCGGCAGTTGCTGCATTACCTGCCTGTCGAGCAGGAAACCCGGATCGCCCAGCACGGCAAACACCGCGCAGGCC
Organism: Janthinobacterium sp. PSPC3-1; assembly: GCF_049896105.1. Taxonomy (NCBI): domain Bacteria; kingdom Pseudomonadati; phylum Pseudomonadota; class Betaproteobacteria; order Burkholderiales; family Oxalobacteraceae; genus Janthinobacterium; species Janthinobacterium sp. PSPC3-1. The sequence goes on from NZ_JAFCTQ010000001.1 coordinate 63,732, forward strand.
AGCAGCGTGCCGCTCAGGTAAGCCAGCGCGGCGATGCGGGTGTCGAAGTGGAACAGTACCACCAGCGCCACCAGCAGCGAGTGCAGCCACAAGGTCGACGCATGGTTCATCAGGAACATCAGGGTAAAGAAAAACGGCAGTTCGAAGGTCAGGCCGACGAACAGATAGACGCTGAACCAGGTATTGCTGAAGCGGTGGGGAAACAGGGCCGGCAGGAACATCAGCGCGGCCATCACGCGCAAGGCCGGCGATTCGTATTCCTGTGGGAAATGGTAATGCCACAAGGTGTAGTACAGGGGCATGCCGAGTGCGCCGCAAAAGGCCAGCAGGCGCACCTGGGCGCGGCGCGCCGGCATATGTTCGATGGCGTCATGGAAATGCAGAAAAGGCTGGAGCAGCCGGCCTTGCCACGGTTTTCCAGCGGAGGACTGCGCATGCGTCATGGTATGGGGCCGTGTTTACTTGTGGTAGATCAATACCATATGATCAGGCCGTTTCCAGTTGAACAGATCGCTATCTGTAGCGGTGTTGAGATACATCAAACTCATAGGAAATGGCTCGCGCATGTTGGATGCGGTAGTTCCCATCCCAACTTTTCAAGGAGTCATCATGTCGCCAGCCCTTTCCTCCTTCTCCACCGTCGCTGCCGCCACGGCCGAACAGCAAATGCCGGCCTTTGTCCGCGCGCGCATGGACGAACACTATGTGGAGCGCATCGAAAAGCTGCTCGGTGGCGAGCACTTGCACCAGTGGGTAGCCATGCCGGCCGATGCGGTCATGCTCGCCGGCAATGATTATCTGAATATCGCCGGCGAACCGGCGCTGCTGGCGGCGCAGGCGAGGGTGCTGCAAGGTGGGGGCGCGATGCTGATGTCGTCCGTCTTCCTGCAGGAAGGCAGCCGCCAGCACCGCCTGGAGGATAAGCTGGCCGATTTCCTCGGCAGCGAAGCGTGCGTGCTGGCGCAGTCGGGCTGGGCCGCCAACGTCGGCCTGCTGCAAAGCCTGGCCGGCCCCGGCATCCCCGTCTATCTCGACATGCAGGCCCATGCGTCGCTGTGGGAGGGCGTGCAGTCCGCGCAGGCGGTGGCCGTGCCGTTCCTGCATAACGACTGCGCCCATCTGCGCCGCCAGTTGGAACGCCATGGTCCGGGCATCATCGTGGTCGACGCGCTGTACAGCACCAATGGCAGCGTGGCGCCGCTGCTGGAGATGGTGGAGCTGGCGGAAAGCAGTGGCAGCATGCTGATCGTCGACGAATCGCATTCGCTGGGCACGCATGGACCTGAAGGAGCGGGCCTGGTGGCCGGACTGGGGCTGGCCCACCGCGTCCATTTTCGTACCGCGTCGCTGGCCAAGGCGTTTGCCGGGCGCGCCGGGTTGATCACCTGCTCGTCGCACTTCAAGGGCTATTTCCTGTCCGCCTCGCGCCCGGCCATTTTCAGCTCCTGCCTGCTCGAGCACGAGCTGGCATGGTTCGACGCCGCACTCGATTTCATCCGCGCTGCCGATGACCGGCGCGCCGCGCTGCGCCAGCACAGCCTGCATCTGCGCCAGGGCCTGCTGAAACTGGGCTACAACGTCAGCGACGGCACGGAGCAGATCATCGCGCTCGAAGCGGGCAGCGAGCCGGACACCCTGGTGCTGCGCAAGGCGCTGGAACGGCATGGCATCTACGGCGCCGTGTTTTGCGCGCCGGCCACGCCGAAAAACCGCGCGCTGGTGCGCCTGACCTTGAATGCCCTGCTGCGCCAGGACCAGGCGCAGCGCCTGCTCGACGCCTGCGCGGCGATCCGTGATGAAGTGGGCCTGGCGCGCTGGCCGTCGACGCGGCGCTTGCGCAAGCTGGCGCTGGTGTAAGCGCCGCGCCACCCGGGACGGCGGCCGGCCGCTTGCGCTATCATGGCGGCCATGACCGATACCACTGCCCCCACCCTGTACGAGACCATCGGCGGCGCGCCCGTGCTGCGCCAGATGGTCGACCGCTTTTATGACCTGATGGAGCTCGAGCCCGAGTTTGCCGGCATCCGCACCATGCATCCGCCGTCGACCGAAGGCTCGCGCGACAAGCTGTATTTCTTCCTGACGGGATGGATGGGCGGGCCGGACCTGTATATCGAACAGTTCGGCCACCCGCGCCTGCGCGCGCGCCATTTGCCGTACGCCATCGGCACCAGCGAGCGCGACCAGTGGCTGCGCGCCATGGCCTGGGCCATGGAAGACACCGGCATCGAAGAATCCCTGCGCGTGCGGCTGATGGAATCGTTCTACCAGACCGCCGACTGGATGCGCAACAAGCCCGACTGACCCCATGACCTCGCTCGAATTCTATGTGCTGCTGGGCGCCGTCGCGGCCGTCATCGTGTTGCTGGTGCCGCTGCTGTTGCGGCCACGCCCTGGCGCAGGCACCGATGGCGCCACCACCCTGGCGCTGGTGCAGCAGCACCAGGCGCAAAGCCTGGAACGCATCGACCGGGTCGAACGCGAAGTACGGCTGCAGCTGCAGGCATCGGCGCAGGCGACGCGGCAGGACCTGGCCGCCGGCCTGGCGCAATTCCAGGCCGCCACCCTGCAGCAGCTCGACAGCCTGCGCACGCAGATACAGGCGCAAGGCAAGGTCGGACGCGAAGAACAGGCGCAAAGCCTGGCGCGCTTTGCCGACAGCACCAACCAGACCCTGGCCCAGCTGACCGAGTCGAACGCCCAGCGCATGCTGGAAGTGCGCGCCACGCTGGAAAGCAAGATCCGCGATCTGCAAGCGGACAACGGCGCGCGCCTGGAGGAAATGCGCAAGACGGTCGATGAGAAGCTGCACGCCACCCTGGAGACGCGCCTGTCCGCCTCGTTCCAGCAAGTGTCGGAACGGCTGGAAAAAGTCCATCAGGGCCTCGGCGAGATGCAGCAGCTGGCGCTGGGCGTGGGCGACCTGAAGCGGGTGCTGACCAACGTCAAGACGCGCGGCACCTGGGGCGAAGTACAGCTGGAAATGCTGCTGGAGCAAGTGCTCACCGTCGATCAGTATGCGAAAAACGTGGAAACCGTGCCGGGCAGCGGCGCCAGGGTCGAGTTCGCCCTGAAACTGCCGGGCCTGGTCGATGGCGGACCGCCCGTGTGGATGCCGATCGATGCGAAGTTCCCGAAAGAGCAATATGAACGGCTGGTCGAGTCGGCGGAACGGGCCGACGCCGAGGGCGTGGCCCTGGCCGGGCGCGAACTGGAACGGGCCGTGCGCGGCGAGGCAAAAACCATCGCCGACAAATACCTGCTGCCGCCGAACACCACCGATTTCGCCATCCTGTTCCTGCCGACCGAAGGCCTGTACGCGGAAGTGATGCGCCGGCCGGGGCTGGCCGACGACCTGCAGCGCGTGCACCGGGTCAGCATCGCCGGGCCGTCGACCCTGTCCGCCTTGCTCAACAGCCTGCAGATGGGCTTCAGGACGCTGGCGCTGGAAAAACGCTCGTCGGAGGTGTGGCAGGTGCTGGGCGCCGTCAAGACGGAATTCGGCAAGTTCGGCGAGGTGCTGTCGCAAACCCGCTTGACCCTGGAAAAAGCGGCCAGGAATATCGAAAGCGCCGAAGTGCGCAGCCGGCAGATGGCGCGCAAGCTCAAATCGGTGGAAGCCTTGCCTGGCGACACGGCAGCCCTGCTGCTGGGTGCGGCCGGCGAAGGCGCCGCCGGCGACGGCGAGTAAAACCTTACTGTTTCTTGCGGCGCCGTACGCCGCAGACGATGCAGGCCAGGCCGGCCAGCAGCATGGCCCAGGTCTGCGGTTCGGGCACGGCCGGCAGGATAGTCGGCTCGACCGGCAAGCTCGGCACAATCGACTGAGGCTGGATATAGCCCGGGCCACCGCTACCCTGTGGCACGCCGCCGCCGGACGTGGCCGGTGCAGTGCTGGCGAAGCGCACCGGCTCATCGTGCACGAACGGTGTATACCTGGCCACCGGTGGCAGCGCATCGCCGATCGACACGCCACCGCGCAAGGCGTCGGGATTGTCCCACATGGGCGGGCCTTCCTCGGGGCCGCCGATGGTGACGACGCCCGAGCGCGCCGCGCCACCCGCACCGGCGGGAGCACCGGCGCCACCCACGCCACCGGCGCTGCCGCCGCGGGGCGCGCCGCTGCCCGCTGGCGATATGCGGCTGACATTGCGGCAGATGGTCGGCACCAGGATGCATTCCCCCTGCACGCAGTAGACCAGGCCGCGTTCTTCCATCTTGTCGCTCCAGCCCGCGCGCGTGACATTGCGGCAGACGCGGCCCTGGCCGAAGTGCATCTCGGTGATGCGTGCATCGTAATACTGCTTGCCGCGGATGGTATCGCGGCTGATCACGACGATCTCATCGTACTGGCGCGCGCGCATGCGCTGCTTCAATTGTTCGCGCACCGCCGGCGCGATATCGGTATAGCGGTCGACGGCGGCCACCACGTCGCCCATGAAGGGATCGGCGCCGGGGCGGTCCCAGCTGCAGTCTTCCACGTCGCCGCGCAGCTTGCCTTTGGCCTGCGCGTCGGCGGGTGTGCCCGCGAGAAATAGCACACCGAACATCAACCATGCGCCCAGCAGGCAGGCGCGATGGAGAGCCGCAATCGAAGGTGCTGTCAGTTTCTTGTACGAAATCATGTCAAATAAACCTTTCCGATGAAAATTGATGTTATCAGCGGAGAAATTTAAATGATGGTAAATAAATATAATAATTACAATTAGTATTGTAATTATTTACATTAATGTGCGATAGCGTACGGCCGTGCATCAGCCCGCCATCTGGAAGTGCAAGTAATTGTTTTTGTTGGGAAATTAATCCTGCGCGCGATGGCGCGCAGGACGCAGGAACGTGCGCTGGCTAGACCAGGCCGTGAAACAGCACGATATCGACCAGCTCGCCAGCTGCCACATGGCCTTGCCGTGCATGCAGCACGATCATGCAGTTCGCCTGGGTCATCGAACTCAGCATGCCCGAGCCTTGCGCGCCCGTCACGCGCACCTGCTGGCGGCCGCTGGTGTCGCGCTCGACGATGCCGCGCTGGTACTCGGTGCGGCCGCGTTTCTTGCGGATCGCCGCCTGCGCCGGCACGCTGACCAATGGCAGGGCTTCGGCGCTGGCGCCCATCATGCGCAGCAGGGTGGGGCGGGCCAGGAAATAAAAGGTCGCCATCACGGCCACCGGATTGCCGGGCAACCCCAGCAGCAGGGCCGAGTGGCCATCGGCGTGGATTGTGCCGAAGGCCATCGGCCGGCCCGGGCGCATGTTGATTTGCCAGAATGCCACCTTGCCCAGGCGTGCCAGGATGGCGCGCGTATGGTCGGCCGCGCCGCTCGATACGCCGCCCGAGGTGATGATGACATCGGCCTTGGCGCAGGCGCCGCGCAGGGCCGCTTCCAGCGCATCGGGCTGGTCCTGCACGCTGCCCATGTCGAGCGGTTCGCAGCCCAGACGCTCCAGCATCCCCAGCAGGGTATAGCGGTTGCTGTCGTAGATGCTGCCGGCCGCCAGCGGCTCGCCCGGCTGGCGCAATTCGTCGCCGGTGGAGAAAAACGCCACCCGCAGCCGCCGCCGTACCGGTACTTCTGCAATTCCCAGCGACGCCAGCAGCCCAAGTTCGGCCGGCCCCAGGCGCTTGCCTTGCAGCAGTGCCGGCTGGCCCTGCATCAGGTCTTCGCCCTTGAAGCGGCGGTTGTCGCCCGGCTGGATCGCATCGGGGCGCACGGTGATTTGCTGCTCGTTGGCCTGCAGCACCAGTTCCTGCGGCACCACGCTGTCGCAGCCGGGCGGCATCACGGCGCCCGTCATGATGCGCGCGCATTGGCCCGCCAGAATCGCCACCGTGCCCGGCCGTCCGGCCAGGATGGTGTCGACCACCGCCAGGGTCACGGGCGCGTCGCCCGCCAGGTCGGCGCCATGCAGGGCGTAGCCATCCATGGCGGAATTGTCGTGCGCGGGCACGCTGATCGGCGAGATGATGTCGGTCGCCAGGATGCGCTCCAGCGCCTGCGCCAGCGGCAGGTTTTCCGTTTCCGCGATGGGCGTGGCGCTGGCGGCCAGCAGCGCTTGCGCCATGTCGACCGACATGCCGCCCGCCTCCAGGCTGGCCAGGTCGTCGGGCGTATTGATATTGCGAAATGCGTCCGCCTCGTCGAACAGCACTTCGGCCAGCTTCAGGCCGCCATGCCAGGCGCCGACCCGGCGCTCGCCGCTGGCGAGATACGCATCAAGCTGGGGCAGGGCGGAAGCCTTGACCAGGCAAAACACGGGATGGCGGCGGCGCTGCGGCGCACCGCCGGCGGGATCAGGCTCTTCGGTGACGGCGATCGCCAGGTCGGCATCCTGCGCCAGCAAGGCGGCCGCCAGCCGGCTGGCCAGGTCTGGCGGCAGCAGCGGCGAGTCGCATGGAACCGTCAGCAGATAGGGCGTGCCGGCGCGGCGCAGCCCGCTTTGCAAGCCGGCCAGCGGGCCGCAGTGGTCGCCCAAATCGTCGGGCCAGATGGGCAGGCCGAAGCCGGTGTAATGTTCATGGTGATCATTGACATTGAAGGCCAGCGGCCCGACCTGCGGCGCCAGGCGCTGCAGCACGTGCTGCGCCAGCGGCTGGCCGTGCAGCGCCAGCATGCCCTTGTCCTGTTGACCCATGCGCGTGCCCAGGCCGCCGGCCAGTATCAGGCCGGTAATATCTTGTTTCGCTATCATGCGGATGCTTGCGGTGGTGATGCCAGACGCCATGGTAGCAGCGGCCATGGCCGCCCGGCGCAAATCAGCCGCCGATATACGACATTTCCACTTTCTTTTTGCCTGGCTCAAGTGCCTGCCCCGGCAGACTGGTCTGGCTGGTGCGCAATTGCGAATAGCGGTCGCCGCGGCCGCGCCACAGCTGCGCCACGGCGCTGGAGATTTCCTCGTCGCTGCGGCCATCGCGCAGCAGGGCGCGCAGGTCGTGGCCGCCGCTGGCAAACAGACAGGTATAGAGCTTGCCTTCGGTCGACAGGCGGGCCCGGCTGCAGTCCGAGCAGAACGCCTGCGTGACGCTGGAGATCAGGCCGATCTCGCCGCCGCCGTCCAGGTAGCGCCAGCGCGAGGCCGTCTCGCCCGTATAGTTCGGGTCGACCGGCGCCAGGGGCATATGCTGGCCGATGCGGCGCGCCACCTCGGCCGACGGAATCACCTCTTTCAGGTCCCAGCCGTTCGAGGCGCCCACGTCCATGTATTCGATAAAGCGCAGGATGTACGGCGTGCCTTTGAAGTGGCGCGCCATCGGCACGATTTCCTGGTCGTTCATGCCGGCCTTGACCACCATATTGACCTTGATCGGCCCCAGGCCCACCTGGTGCGCCACATCGATGCCATGCAGCACGTCGGCCACCGCGAAATCGACATCGTTCATGCGCTTGAAGGTGGCGTCGTCGAGCGAGTCGAGCGACACCGTGACCCGGTTCAGGCCCGCATCCTTCAGCGATTGCGCCTTCTTGGCCAGCAGCGAGCCATTGGTGGTCAGGGTCAGGTCCAGCGCCCGGCCCGAGGGCGTGCGCAGTGCGGCCAGCATGCCGACCAGCCGTTCGATGTTCTTGCGCAACAGCGGTTCGCCACCCGTCAGGCGGATCTTTTCCACGCCGTGGGCCACGAACAGGCGCGCGAGGCGCGTGATTTCCTCGAACGACAACAAGGCCGTGTGCGGCAGGTAGACATGGTTCTTGTCGAACACATCTTTTGGCATGCAATACACGCAACGGAAATTGCAGCGGTCGGTAATCGAGATGCGCAGGTCGTGCAGGGGCCGGCCCAGGCGGTCGGCCACGCTGCCGGTGGGCTGCTCCAGCCGCTGCGGTACGGCCACGGCGCCATTGCGCGCTTCGGCCAGGTAGATAATCTTGTCAAGCATGAATGTATTGCAACTGCCTAAAGTCGTTCAAGGCAGATACGATAGCACGAGGCCGAAGATGGCACAGGCGAGCAGCAATTTGATGGTGCCAATCTGATATCGGATCAGCGCCACACTGGCCGCCACCGCGATGCCAATGGCCAGCCAGTCCCAGTGCGGCAGCGCTTGCTCCAGCCTGAACACATGGTGGCCGAAGAATAGCGCCAGGCTGGCAATGACGCCCACCACGGCCGCCGAGACGGCGTTCAACGGGGCGTCGAGGTGCAGATTGCCGCGCGTCGCTTCCACCAGCGGCGCGCCGGCCAGGATAAAAATGAACGAGGGTAAAAAGGTGAACCAGGCCGTGACCAGCGCGCCGCACACGCCCGCCAGCCAAAGTTGATCACCGAACACGGCCTGGCCCCAGGCGCCGACGAAGCCGATAAAGGCGACGATCATGATCAGGGGGCCGGGCGTGGTTTCGCCGAGCGCCAGGCCGTCCATCATCTGCGCGCTGCCGAGCCAGTGGTAATGCTCGACGGCGCCCTGGTGCAGATACGGCAGCACGGCGTAGGCGCCGCCGAACGTCAGCAGGGCGGCCTTGCTGAAAAACACGGCCATCTGCGCCAGCGGCTGTTCGCGCCCGCCCAGCCAGGCCAGCAGCAGCCAGCCCAGCACCACCAGAGATACCCCCAATAGTGACGTCAGCAACAGGCGAGCCCAGACCAGGCGCGCGTGCGACGGCGTCGGGGTGTCGTCATCGATCAGCGCAGGTCCATGGCGGTTGGCGCCGCCCTGGCTGGGGTTGCTGTTATGGAATTGTGCTGGCAACAGATAGCCGCCGGCAGCACCGAGCACGGCCGCGCACAGCACGATCAATGGAAACGGCAGCTGGAAGACGGCCAGCGCCAGCAGGGCCAGCAAGGCGACCAGCCGCAGGCCGGGTGTGCGCAAGGTGCGCCGGCCCAGGCGCCAGGCGGCCGCCAGCACCAGCGCGACGACGGCCGGCTTGACGCCGTACAGCACGCCGGCGATCGCGCCGACATGGCCATACGCCATATAGATCCACGACAAGATGATCATCAGTAGCAGCGACGGCAGCAAGAACAGCAGGCCGGCGATGATGCCGCCACGCGTGCGGTGCAGCAGCCAGCCGATATAGATGGCCAGCTGGGTCGCTTCGGGCCCCGGCAACAGCATGCAATAGTTGAGCGCATGCAGGAAGCGCTGCTCGGAAATCCAGCGCCGTTTTTCCACCAGTTCGGCATGCATCATGGCGATCTGCCCGGCCGGGCCGCCAAAGCTGATGCAGCCCAGCTTGAGCCAGTACCAGAAGGCGCTGCGCAGGCTGACCGGGGCGGGGGAGGTATCGATGTGCATGGCGGGCGAAAGTGGGGACGTAAAAAAAGGGGAAGCCTGAGCTTCCCCTTTCATCGTGTGCGGCTGGGCGGACCCGGCGCGCTTATGGACGCTGCGTGTTGACCTGGATCAACGGCTCATCCGACTGCGGCGGCAATGGCTTGCGTTCGCGCGGCTTGCGTACCGGTGCGACCGCCTTGGCGGCCGCTTCCTGCGCCAGGCGCAGTTTTTCCGGGTCGGTGGCGGCCAGGGTCAGGCCGGCCGAACCGAGCACGGCGTTCAGGTCCAGCGGGGCCGCGACGGCGGCTGGCGCGGTGTCAACCGGCGCCGGTGCTGGAACTGGGGCAGGAGCGGCCACTTCCGCGACTTCCGCTACCGGCTCGACGACAGGCGCAGCCACCGGTGCCGGTGCTTCCGCAACCGGCTCGGCCACTGGTTCCGGTTCCGGTTCCGCTACGGGAGCAGGCTCGGCAGCTACCTCGGCAGCCACTTCCACGGCGGCCGGTGCTTCGACCGGCGCTGGCGCCGCTGCTTCCACCGCTTTTTCGGCAAAGCTGTACTCGGCCGCTGGCACCGGTTCCGCTTCGGCTGGCACAGCTTGCGTTGCAGCAACGACGGCTTCCACCGGCGCTTCCGGCACGATCACTTCGGCTGGCGCCGGCGCTGGTTCCGCAGCGGCAGGCGCTTCTTCAACCGCAGCTTCCGGCGCAGTATCGGCAACCGCCACCACTTCCGTCACTGCCACTACCTTGGCGACTTCGACCACTTCCACCACCACGGCATCGGCCTGCGGCACTGGCGTGGCGCTTACTTCGACCAGAGCGGCGGTGGTGACGATGGCCAGTGCGGGCGCCGCGTCATCGGCCGGGGCCACGGTAAAGCTGACGGCAGGGGCTTCCTGGCCATCGTTCTCGCCGTTTGCCGATTCGATCAGCTCGCCCGTTTCGCGGTCGCGGCGGTTGCGGTTGCGGCCACCACGACGGCGGCGGCGGCGTGGTTCTTCGCCTTCGCCTTCGACATCCGTTTCCTCGCCTTCAGGGCCGGCATTCGCCGCTACCTTGTCCAGGCTGGTGGGCGCTGGCGCGTCGGTGGCAGGGCCGTTGGCCGGCACGATCACAGTGACCGGCGTGGCGATCACGCCCACGGCGGCCAGCTCATCGGCCTTGAACTCGGCCTTGGTCTCTGGCTTGAACTCGGCTTTCACTTCGGTAGCGACCGGCTTGTCGGCGCGTGGTTCGCGCGCTTCACGCGGCTGGCGTGGCGGACGTTCGGCACGGTCGGGACGCTCGGCGCGTTCAGGACGTTCGCCCCGTTCCGCGCGTTCGCGTGGTGCCGGCGCCGTCAGGTCGCCTTCACGCGGTTCGCGTGGCGGACGCGGCGGACGTGGTGGACGCACGGCTTTTTCCAGTGCTTCGGCTTCTTTTGCCGCATCGTCCTGGGCCGGACGGCCCTGGCCCGGTTCGCGCTCTTCGCGGCCCGGCTTGCCGTTGCGGCCACGGCCACGCGGGCCACGGCTGTTGCGGTCGCCACGGTCGGGCGTGCCGGCCGGTTTTACCGGTGCGACAGGCGCGGGGGCCGCCACGACAGGGGCTTGCGGGCCATTGAAGAAGCTGATGACCTTGGCCCAGAAACCTTGCGGCGCAGGCGGCGTGACGACCGGGGCCGGCTTGACTTCCACCGGCTTGCGCTCGACCATCGGTGCCGGCTGGTCAGGGGTAATCGTCTTGACGACGGCTTCCTGGCGCGGCTTGGCTTCTTCCTTCTGGCGCTTGCTGTAGGCCATGTCGGTTTCGGCGCTTTCGGCCAGGTTGTAGCTGGCCTGGCTGTCTTCCAGACGCGGATCGTCGTGCTTGATGCGCTCGAGCTTGTAGTGCGGCGTTTCCAGATGCTTGTTCGGGATCAGGATCACGGCGATGCGGTGGCGGTTTTCAATCTTCAGCACTTCGCCGCGCTTTTCGTTCAGCAGGAAAGCGCCGACGTCCACAGGTACCTGCACGTGGATGGTGGCCGAGTTTTCCTTCATCGCCTCTTCCTGGATGATGCGCAGCACCTGCAGGGCGGACGATTCGGTATCGCGGATATGGCCGGTACCCGAGCAGCGCGGGCAGGTCACGTGCGAACCTTCGGACAGCGAAGGACGCAGGCGCTGGCGCGACAGTTCCATCAGGCCGAAGCGGGAAATCTTGCCCATCTGAACACGGGCGCGGTCATGGTGCAACGCGTCCTTGAGGCGCTGTTCCACTTCGCGCTGGTTCTTCGCCACTTCCATGTCGATGAAGTCGATCACGATCAGGCCGCCCAGGTCGCGCAGGCGCAGCTGGCGGGCCACTTCTTCGGCCGCTTCGCAGTTGGTGTTGAAGGCGGTCGTTTCGATGTCCGAGCCGCGCGTGGCGCGGGCCGAGTTGACGTCGACCGAGACCAGCGCTTCGGTGTGGTCGATCACGATGGCGCCGCCCGATGGCAGCGGCACCGTGCGGCTGTAGGCCGTTTCGATCTGGTGTTCGATCTGGAAGCGCGAGAACAGCGGCACGTCGTCGCTGTAGCGTTTGACACGGTGCACCATGTCGGGCATCACGTGGCTCATGAACTGGTGGGCCTGGTCGTAGATCTCGTCGGTATCGATCAGGATCTCGCCAATGTCCGGCTGGAAGTAGTCGCGGATCGCGCGGATCACCAGCGACGATTCCTGGTAGATCAGGAAGGCGCCGTTGGCCGATTTGCCGGCGCCTTCGATGGCGCGCCACAGTTGCATCAGGTAATTCAAGTCCCACTGCAGTTCATCGACGTTGCGGCCGATGCCGGCGGTGCGGGCAATCACGGACATGCCGGCTGGCAGATCCAGTTTATCCATGGTTTCGCGCAATTCCTGGCGCTCTTCGCCTTCCACGCGGCGCGATACGCCACCACCGCGCGGGTTGTTCGGCATCAGCACCAGGTAGCGGCCGGCCAGCGAGACGAACGAGGTCAGGGCGGCGCCCTTGTTGCCGCGCTCTTCCTTTTCGACCTGGACCATGATTTCCTGGCCTTCGCGCAGCGCTTCCTTGACGGAGGCGTTACGCACGTCGACGCCTTCGCGGAAGTACGTACGTGCAACTTCCTTGAAGGGCAGGAAGCCGTGGCGGTCTTCGCCATAGCTGACGAAGCACGCTTCGAGCGAAGGCTCGATGCGCGTGATCACGCCCTTGTAGATATTGGATTTGCGCTGTTCGCGCCCGGCTGTCTCGATATCGATGTCGATCAGTTTTTGTCCGTCGACAATCGCTACGCGCAGTTCTTCTTGCTGCGTGGCATTAAACAACATGCGTTTCATTTTTATAACTCCGCGACCCGTAGGCCATCTCAAAGCCGCTTCCTGGGAAGCGGCGAAAGTACAGGGATATACGCGAGAACGGGAGTGTTGGCGGGGGGGAATGCCCAAGCGTGCGGAGCAACAACGTAGATACGTTACGGCCGCAACAGGCGCGGTGATGTCGATCGACATGCCGAGTGACATGACACCTGTACTCATCTGATGCAGCCCGAAATCGCGGGAGCAGAGAATGCAGGCGGTCAGCAAATTCAGAGCCAAAGCGTAAGCCGGCTCACCTACTGGAATCGCGATGGCGAGGCTTGGCCTCAGCCTATTCATCGACAACCCTCAATAGTGTGGCTTCATACGGGGTTTGGCGAAAACGGCAAGCGTTATCAACTTCATCAACCCGCGAGCCCGACTCGATAAGTCGCGCTAACGGGTACTTATCCTTTTAATCCAGATCACTCTCTTCAGCATCCCCGCGCTTATCCGATTACAACTACGGTGCAACCTTGATGGGCGCGAGGGTGGTGCGTATACGTTTTTTTCCACCGAATTTGCAATTTGGCGAGGCCGGTGGAGACGCCCCTGTGTAAAATGTGCTTTTATTCTTACACCAGCAGCAGCCAGGGCCGCAGCAAAAACAATTATATATTCAAAATGAAGGACTTAGAGAGATTTCTGGGAAGACATAGTAAATGAAGAGTCAAAATGATGTTGTTCCCCCTTCAACACCCCCGGTTCAGCCGCAAGCCCAATTCGTTACCATCGCCGAAGAAGAAGCTGGCCAGCGTATTGATAACTACTTGTTAAGAGTATGCAAGGGCGTGCCTAAAAGCCACATCTACCGCATCTTGCGTTCGGGAGAAGTGCGGGTCAACAAAGGCCGTATCGACCAGCTGTACCGGCTGGCCGAAGGCGACGTGGTACGGATTCCACCGGTGCGCGTGGCCGAAAAAGCGCCGACCGGCGCACCGGCCGCCGAGTTCAAGATCATCTTCGAAGATGCGCAGCTGCTGGTGATCGACAAGCCGGCCGGCGTGGCCGTGCATGGCGGCTCGGGCGTGTCGTTCGGCGTGATCGAGCAATTGCGCGCCTCGCGCCCGGACGCCAAGTTCCTGGAACTGGTGCACCGCCTGGATCGCGATACCTCGGGCTTGCTGTTGCTGGCGAAAAAGCGTTCCGCGCTGACCAACCTGCACGAGCAGATGCGCGACGGCGTCACCGACAAGCGCTACCTGGTGCTGGTGGCGGGCGACTGGAAGAATGCGCGCCAGCATATCAAGCTGCCGCTGCACAAATATACGACGGCCGAAGGCGAGCGCCGGGTGGCGGTGCAGGCCGATGGCCTGGCGTCGCACACGGTGTTTTCGTTGTTGCATAAATATAACAACTTCGCCTTGCTGGAAGCCGAACTGAAAACCGGCCGCACCCACCAGATCCGCGTTCATCTGTCTTCGTCGGGCTTTCCCATCGCCGGCGACGACAAATACGGCGATTTCGCCCTCAACCGCGCGCTGTTGAAAGCCGACAGCACGCGCGGCGCCCTGAAGCGCATGTTCCTGCACGCGCATCAGATTACCTTCGTGCATCCGGAAACCGGCAAGACGATGACCCTCAACGCACCGTTGGCCGCCGAGTGCGAGCGTTTCTTGGTAAGCTTGGGCAAACCGCTCGCCGTTGCCACGCGTTAAGGATATCCGGCACGTTCGGTACCGTGGGACTACTCACAAGGTAGTTAGCGGTCAACTTTTACCACTCAAGGAGCCGGCGGCTGGAACGTCGGGAAACATGGCAAGAAAGCAATTTGATCTGATCGTCTTCGATTGGGACGGTACCCTGATGGACAGCACCTCGACCATCGTCCGCTGCATCCAGGCGGCGGCCAAGGACTTGCACTTGCCGGTGCCGACCGATCTGCTGGCCTCGCACGTGATCGGGCTGGGCTTGCAGGAAGCGATGCAAGTGGTGATGCCTGACGTCGAGGCCAAATACCATGCGCGCATGGTCGAACGCTACCGTTATCATTATCTGTCGCGCGACCATGAGCTGGTGCTGTTCGACGGGGTACAGGAAATGCTGCTCGACCTGTCGCAAAACGGCTATTTCCTGGCCGTTGCCACCGGCAAGAGCCGTGTCGGCCTGAACCGTGCACTGAACGCCGTCAAGCTGCTGTCGCTGTTCGACGCCACGCGCTGCGCCGACGAAACCTTTTCCAAGCCTCATCCGGCCATGCTGCAGGAACTGACGCGCGAACTGGGCCAGGACATGCGCCGCACCGTGATGATCGGCGATACCAGCCACGACTTGCTGATGGCCAGCAACGCGGGCGCGGCCGGCATCGCGGTCGAATACGGCGCCCATCCCGTATCGCAGTTGCAGGAATGCAAATCTGTCTATTCGGCCGCGAATGTGGCGCAGCTGCATCAATGGCTGAGCGAGCACGCGTGATGGCGGAGGTACAAGATATCCTGATCTGCGCCGCCGATGCCGTCGCCGAAGGCGGCAAGGGCGTGCGCTTTCCCGTGCTGGCCGGCGGCGAGGCGACCACCGGTTTTGTCGTGCGCTACGACGGCAAGCCGTATGGCTATCTGAACCGCTGCGCCCATGTGCCGATCGAACTGGACTGGGCCGAAGGCGAGTTTTTCGAATCGAGCGGCCTGTATCTGATGTGTTCCACGCATGGCGCCATCTATGTGCCGGACAGCGGCTACTGTGCGGGCGGCCCGTGCAAGGGTGGCCGTTTGCGCCCGATCGCGGTCAGTGAGCGCGACGGGCAATTGTATTGGCAGCCTGATGAATATGTGATGCCGCGCGCGGCTTAGGCGCACGGCTATTTGATAAAGTGAATCATGAGCGATAACATCAACGACAAACCGGCGCATACCCCCGCCGGCGCCGGCAACAGTCAATGGGAACGCACGGTGCTGGAAAAGCTCGTGTTCGCCACCGTGCAGGAGCAGCGCGCGCACCGGCGCTGGAGCATCTTCTTCAAGATCTTCAGCCTGCTGATCGTGCTGTTCGCGCTGTGGGTATTTTATGATTACAACAATATGGGCGACACGGAAACCCTGGGCCGGCAT
The DNA here is from genome assembly GCF_049896105.1 of Janthinobacterium sp. PSPC3-1. Classification (NCBI taxonomy): domain Bacteria; kingdom Pseudomonadati; phylum Pseudomonadota; class Betaproteobacteria; order Burkholderiales; family Oxalobacteraceae; genus Janthinobacterium; species Janthinobacterium sp. PSPC3-1. The sequence continues at coordinate 79,318 of NZ_JAFCTQ010000001.1, forward strand.
ACGGCGCTGATCGATATCAGCGGCGAGATCGAGTCCGAAGGCGCCGGCTCGGCCGCGGTCGTGATCCCGGCGCTGGACAAGGCGTTTTCGGACAGCGGCTCGGTGGCGGTGGTGCTGCACATTAACAGCCCAGGTGGCAGTCCTGTCCAGGCCGGCATGATCGTCGATGAAATCCTGCGCTTGCGCAAAGGCTATCCCGACAAGCCGCTGTATGTGGTGGTCGACGAAATGTGCGCCTCGGGCGGCTATTACATCGCCTCCGCCGCCGACCGCATCTATGTCAACAAGGCCAGCGTGGTCGGTTCGATCGGCGTGCTGATGGATGGCTTCGGCTTTACGGGCACGATGGAAAAAGTCGGCGTCGAACGCCGTTTGCTGACGGCCGGCGAGAACAAGGGCTTCATGGACCCGTTCAGCCCGCTCAGCGACAAGCACAAGGCGCATGCGCAGGCCATGCTCAATGAAATCCACCAGCAATTCATCGCCGTGGTGCGCGCCGGGCGCGGCAAGCGCCTGAAAGAAACACCGGAAACCTTTTCCGGCCTGTTCTGGACCGGCGCGCGCGCCGTCGAGATGGGCCTGGCCGACGATTTCGGCACCGTCGACAGCGTGGCACGCGATATCGTCAAGGCCGAAGACATCGTCGATTACACCCAGCATGAAGGCCTGCCGGAGCGGGTGCTGAAGAAATTTGGCGCCGCCATGGGTGCTGGCGCCATCAAGGCGGCCGTGCAGCAAGCCCAGCCGTCGCTGCGTTAAGCGTCATCGGAAGAAGAATAGTTTTCAATACCCGGGCATTTGACCTTGAAAATCTTGCTGTATGGGCTATATTGAAACCGTAGTTCTTCTCAAGGGAGGGTGATATACATCAACTATGTAGTCAGTGCGAACTTGATCTGTATGTCCTGGAACTACTTGCCGCATCGACGATGCGGTTTTGAGTGAATTTATATTCCTCACTAAAGTCCCGGTGGGACTTGGGAGCGGCGGCGCAATGCCGCCGTTTCCTTTTGTGCGATCGTTATCACCGAGCCTGATGCCGGCATGCGAGGCTGGGGCATGGCGCGGCCAGCCATCAGATGGTCAGGCGGTACAGTTGGATTGACGGCAAGCGGCTGGCAGTATTTGCCCATCGGCCTTGCCATTCCCTGCTTCGCGCGGGGCGTCGGCCGGCCCGGCCGGGGTGGCCACTTCGGCTTCCGCACAGGCTTGGGCAAAACCGCCGCCGGCCAGCCAGCACAGGAAATGGCATTGCGCAGCAGCATGCCATTCGGTCTGGCTGGCCGCCATCGCCGGTCCCGGTCCCGGTTCCTCGTCCGCTTCAGATGCCTGGCCGTGCTCCGGCTTGCTGCCCGCGTCGCCGCCGCGCCAGCGTGCCACGCTCAATTGCACTTGATGCATGGCGCCCTGTTCGATGGCGATACGGGTGCGCATCTGCTCGATGCTGCCCTGCAGGGTAATGGTGTTGACGTGTTTCATGACGCTGTCCTTCTCAGCTGGCTTGCCTTTATTCCTAAAGTTCATTAGGCGGATTCCTAATGAGGTTTCAGTCTAGCAATACGTTTTTCTTGCTACTTGACATATCTCAAAGGAAACAACCGCTGGATCGAAAAACAGTCCTTGTACTTTGCCATATCTGTGCGCGAGCCTCGTCTTCACGCCATGGTGCGCATCTGTTAAAGTCACGCCCATGAGTAAATTATCCCTAGACCGCATCCTGCAATCGCAGGGTTTTGGCACCCGCAAGTATTGCCGTTCCCTTGTCGATGACGGCGAGGTCGTCATCGATGGCGTGACCCAGACCAATTACCGCACCACCGTCGAGACCGACGGCCTGGTGCTGCACGTGTTCGAGGAAGAATGGGTATATCGCCAGCACCTGTACCTGGCCTTGTACAAGCCGGCCAACTTCGAGTGCTCGCGCAAACCCAGCCATCATCCGGGCGTATTGACCCTGCTGCCCGAGCAGTTCACCTGGCGCGAAGTGCAGCCGGTCGGCCGGCTCGACCACGATACGACCGGCATGCTGCTGATGTCCGACGATGGCCCGTTTATCCATGCACAATCGTCGCCGAAGCGCCATGTGCCGAAGATCTACCAGGCCACCACGCAAGAACCCGTGACCGATGAACTGGTGGCGCTGCTGCTGGCCGGGGTGCAGCTGCACGACGAACCGGCGCCGCTGGCGGCCCTGGTCTGCGTCAAGCGCAGCGAGCACCAGCTGGAAATCGTGCTGGAGCAGGGCAAATACCACCAGGTCAAGCGCATGCTGGCCGCCGCCGGCAACCACTGCACGGCGCTGCACCGGTCCGCCATCGGCAGCCTGACCCTGGAATCGCTGGGCATCGAAGAAGGCGAATGGTGCTACCTGACGCCGGAACAGATCGCCTTGCTGGCCTGACCGCCCTTGATGCCCATCAAAGCCGGGTGTTCCCGGCTTTTTGGCGTGTTTTCCCCGTATTTGACAAAGTTTCCCGTACATGAAATTAGCCACACTGAAGGACGGCACCCGCGATGGCCAGCTGGCTGTCGTCTCGCGCGACCTGAAAACGGCGCACCTGGCCGATGGCATCGCCTCCACCTTGCAAAAAGCGCTCGACGACTGGACTTTTATCGCGCCCCAGCTGGACCTGCTGTACCAGACCATCAACAGCGGGCGCGGCCACCGCGCTTTCGACTTCGACCCGGCCAACTGCATGGCGCCCTTGCCACGCAGCAGCCAGCGGGTGGCGGGCGCGGCCTATCTGCAGCAGATCGAGCGCGCCTGCAAGGCGGCCGGCCAGGACATCCCTGCTGACCTGCGCGATGCGCCACGCCTGTACCAGGGCGCCAGCGACGCCTTCCTGGGCGCCCAGGACGAGATCGTGCTCGCGTACGAGCAATGGGGCATCGACTACGAAGCGGGGATTGCCGTCATTACCGATGACGTGGCCATGGGGGCGACGGCCGACCAGGCGCACATGCACATCAAGCTGCTGATGCTGGTCAACGATATCAGTCTGCGCAACCTGGCGCAGGCGGAACAGGCCGCTGGCCACGGCTTGGTGCAGTCGAAACCCGCCATGGCTTGTTCGCCGGTGGCGATCACCCCGGACGAACTGGGCGACGCCTGGCGCGGCGGCAAAGTGCATCTGCCCGTGCGCTGCAGCCTGAACGGCAAATTGAGCGGCCAGCCACAGGCCGGCGCCGACATGGCCTTCAATTACCCGCAATTGCTGGCGCACCTGTGCCAGACGCGCCAGGCCCGCGCTGGCAGCGTGGTGAGTGCCGGCGCCATCGCCAACAAGGAAGTCAAGAAGGGATTTTCCAGTATCGTTGAGCGGCGAAACCAGGAGATGAATGCCGATGGCGTCATCAGCACGCCATACATGCTGTTTGGCGATACGGTAAAAATCGAGATCCTGGGCGAGGATGGGAAATCGATCTTCGGCGCCATCGAACAAGCGGTAAAACAGGCGGAAAGCAGGCGCTCACGCTGATCGAGCCGAAATACAGGGCATTTATCCCCCTGTTCCCGGCATGGTAATCCCTGCTGAACGGCAATAATGTTGCTTGTTCAGTCCATCATGCGCCCGTTGGGGCCGCAGGACTTCACCGGAGTTGATTGATGTCGGAAGACAGCGACGCAGAAAAGACCGAAGCCGCGTCACCGAAGCGCCTCGAGCAGGCGCGTGAGGAAGGCGACGTTCCGCGATCGCGTGAAGTGGCGACGTTCACGGTGCTGATGGCGTCGGGCTGCTGCCTGTGGTTTGCCGGCGACGCCATCGTGCGCCGGCTGACGGCCGTGATGGTGTCCGGCCTGACGCTGGACCGGGAACAGATACTCAATCCCAACATGATGATTTTGCGCGTCGCCAGCGACGTCACCTCGGTGTTGCTGACCTGCCTGCCGTATGCGGTGGCCATCATGGTGGTGGCGCTGGCGTCGCCGTTGCTGGTCGGCGGCTGGCTGTTCAGCTCGAAAGCGTTTACGCCCAATTTCGGCAAGCTCAATCCGATACGCGGGCTGGGCAACATGGTGTCGAAGAACGCCCTGGTCGAACTGCTCAAAGCGCTGGCCAAGACCCTGGTGGTCGGTTTTGTCGCCTGGCTGGTGATGCAGCATCACAAGGATGCCGTGCTGGGCCTGTCGGTCGAATCGTTGCGCGCCGGTTCGGGCCACATGATCAGCATGTTGATCAGCGCCTTTCTGTTTATCGTCGGCGCGCTGGGCCTGATCGCCGCCATCGACGGTCCGTACCAGATGTGGCACTACGCCAACAAAATGAAAATGACCTTGCAGGAAGTCAAGCAGGAAGCCAAGGAGTCGGACGGCAACCCGCAGATCAAGCAGAAGATCCGCCAGATGCAGCACGAGATGTCGCGCCGGCGCATGATGGCCGACGTGCCGACCGCCGACGTGGTGGTGACCAATCCGACCCATTATGCGGTGGCGCTGAAATACGGCGAGAATTCGCGCGGCGCGCCGCAGGTGGTGGCCAAGGGCGCCGACGAGGTGGCCGCAAAAATCCGCGAACTGGCGGGCGAGCACAAGGTCGCCATCCTGGAAGCGCCGGCGCTGGCGCGCGCGCTGTTCAAGCATACCGAGATCGGCGACGAGATTCCCGAAGCCCTGTACGGCGCCGTGGCCGAAGTGCTGGCCTATGTGTTCCAGCTGCGCAGCCATGGCAACGGTCACGGCCAGCGCCCCGACAAGCCGAAGAAACTCGACGTGCCGCCGGAACTGGACCCGCACCATCCCGCCTCGCAGATCAAACCCGCGCCCGGCGCAGACAAGAACAATAAAGGAAGTACACCATGAACGGCTTGAGAATGCCCGCCTGGCTGAGTGGCATGAGCAGCAATGCCAGCAAGGGCCTGGCCGCGCCGATCATCATCATCATGCTGCTGGCGATGATGGTGCTGCCGCTGCCGGCGTTTATCCTCGATATCTTTTTCAGCTTCAATATCGCGCTGTCGATCATCGTGCTGCTGACCGCGCTGTACACGGTCAAGCCGCTCGACTTCATGGCCTTCCCGACCATCCTGCTGGTGTCGACCATGCTGCGCCTGTCGCTGAACGTGGCCTCGACCCGGGTAGTGCTGACCGAAGGCCATACGGGGGCGGACGCGGCCGGTAAAGTGATCGAGGCCTTCGGCCACTTCCTGATCGGCGGCAACTACACGGTCGGTATCGTGGTGTTTATCATCTTGACGATCATTAACTTTACCGTCGTCACCAAGGGCGCCGGCCGTATCGCCGAAGTGGGCGCCCGCTTTGCGCTCGACGCCATGCCCGGCAAACAGATGGCGATCGACGCCGACCTGAACGCCGGCCTGATCGTCGAAGATGAAGCGCGCCGCCGCCGCACGGAAGTGGCGCAGGAAGCGGAATTCTACGGCGCCATGGACGGCGCCAGCAAATACGTGCGCGGCGACGCGATCGCCGGCATCATGGTCACCGTGATCAATATCATCGGCGGCTTGCTGGTCGGCCTGATCCAGCATGACATGGGCTTTGCCGATGCCTTGAAGAACTACACCTTGCTGGCCATCGGTGACGGCCTGGTGGCGCAGATTCCTTCGCTGATCATTTCCACGGCGGCCGGTATCGTCGTGTCGCGCGTGGCCAGCGACCAGGATATCGGCACCCAGCTGGTGGGCCAGCTGTTTGCCAAGCCGCAAGTACTGTATATCACCGCCGGCATTATCGGCGGCATGGGCCTGATTCCCGGCATGCCGAACATGGTGTTTCTGCTGCTGGCCGGCGCCCTCGGTGGCTCGGCCTACCTGATCACCAAAACGGCGGCGAAGAAGAAAGCCGATGCCGAGACGCCGGCCGAGGCGCCGCCGGCGACCGTGGCGCCCGAGCAGGAAGAGGCGAGCTGGCAAGACATCATGCCGGTCGATACCCTCGGCCTGGAAGTGGGCTACCGCCTGATTCCGCTGGTCGACAAGTCGCAGGGCGGCGAGCTGCTGAAGCGTATCAAGGGCATCCGCAAGAAATTCGCCCAGGAAGTGGGCTTCCTGGCGCCGCCGGTGCATATCCGCGACAACCTGGAACTGAAACCGTCGGCCTACCGGATTACCCTCAAGGGGGTGGAAGTGGGCGTGGGCGAATCGTTCAATGGCCAGTTCCTGGCGATCAATCCCGGCATGGCCAGCGGCAGCCTGCCCGGCGTGTCGACCACCGACCCGGCTTTTGGCCTGCCGGCCACCTGGATCGATGCGGCCCTGCGCGACCAGGCGCAGTCTATGGGCTACACGGTGGTCGATGCGGGCACCGTGGTGGCCACCCATTTGAATCACCTGATCACCTCGCATGCCTCGGAATTGCTGGGCCGCGCGGAAGTGCAATCGCTGCTCGACCACCTGGGCAAGGACGCGCCGCGCCTGGTGGAAGACCTGGTGCCGAAGATGCTGTCGCTGTCGACCCTGCAAAAAGTGCTGCAGAACCTGTTGATGGAAGGCGTGCATATCCGCGACATGCGCACGATTATCGAAACCCTGGCCGAGCACACCGTGCACACGCAGGACCCGACCGACCTGACCGCCCTGGTGCGCGTGTCGCTGGGCCGCGCCATCGTGCAGCAGCTGTTCCCCGGCGCCGCCGAATTGTCGGTGATGACCCTGGACAACCGCCTGGAACGCCTGCTGATGCAGGCCATGGGCGCCGGCGGCGACGGTGCCGGCATCGAGCCTGGCCTGGCCGACACCATCGCCCACCAGGCGGGGCTGGCCGCGCAACAGCAGGAAGCCATGGGCCTGACGCCGGTGCTGCTGGTGCCGGCGCCGCTGCGCGCGCTGCTGTCGCGTTTCCTGCGCCGCGCCTTGCCGCAACTGAAGGTGCTGTCGCATGCGGAAGTGCCGGAAACCAAGACAATTCGGGTGACGAGCCTGGTTGGTGCGCAGTAAAACGGTGGCAAAGATTCCAATTTCCGCTCGGCAAATTGAAATACGGGACATTTCCGGTCCTGTTCCTTCTATCATTTCTTTGGCGCATCCCCAATAATGGAGGCTGTCAGAGTGATCCGTGTCCCATCTGGGAGGCATCGCTCACGCAACAGGAGTCGATGATGGTCACACAGTTCAGCCAGGAACACGCCAACCCAGCCATGGGAGTCCGGCCATGAATGTGAAAAAATTTACCGCGCCGACCTCGCGCGATGCGCTGCGCAAGGTGCGTGAAGCGCTCGGTCCGGACGCCGTGATCCTGTCGAACCGCCAGGGCGATGGCGTGGTGGAGATCCTCGCGCTGGCCAATGATGACGCCGCCTCGCTGTCCTCGCCGCCGGCTGCCTCCGAAATGTCGCAGCCGCGGCCGCAGTTGCAGACCCAGTTTGCCGTGCCGCAGCGCCCGTCCGCGCCGCCGCCCCGTCCCGCCCCGGCGCCTGCCGAAGGCCTGGACATGGCGCGCATGCAGCAGATGATGACCAGCGCGCTGGCGCATGTGAAAAAGAATGCCTCGGCCGATATCGACGGCATGATGAATGAAATCCGCGCCATGCGCGGCATGATGGAAACCCAGTTGGCCGAAATTTCCTGGAGCGCCACCCAGCAGCGCGAGCCGCAAAAAAACGTGGTGCTGCGCGAAATGCTGGCGGCCGGTTTTTCGGCCAGCCTGGCGCGCTACCTGATCGACAAGCTGCCGGCCGGGCTGGACGGCGCGCAAAGCATGCGCTGGATCAAGACCGTGCTGAGCCGCAACCTGAACACCATGGCCAACGAAGACGCGATGCTGGAGCAGGGCGGCGTGTTCGCCCTGGTCGGCCCGACCGGTGTCGGCAAGACCACCAGCACCGCCAAGCTGGCCGCGCGCTGCGTGATGCGCCACGGTCCGGAAAAACTGGCCCTGATCACCACCGATGCCTATCGTATCGGCGCCCACGAGCAACTGCGCATCTACGGCAAGATCCTCGGCGTGATGGTGCATTCGGTCAAGGACGAGGCCGACCTGCGCATCGCCCTGAAAGAACTCAAGAACAAGCATACGGTGCTGATCGACACGGTCGGCGTGAGCCAGCGCGACCAGATGGTCACGGAACAGGTGGCGATGCTGTCGGGCGCCGGCGCCGATGTGAAACGCCTGCTGTGCCTGAACTCGACCGCGACCCAGGAAACCCTGAACGAAGTGGTGCGCGCCTACCAGGGCAGCGGCCTGGCCGGCTGCATCATGACCAAGCTCGATGAGGCGGCCTCGATCGGCAATGTGCTCGACGTGGTCATCCGCCAGAAACTCAATCTGTTCTACGTCTCGAACGGCCAGCGCGTGCCGGAAGATCTCTATCTGGCCGACCGCGGCTACCTGATCGACCGCGCCTTCAAGCTCAAGCGCGATTCCGCCGCGACCCAGTTTTCGGACGACGAACTGCCGCTGCTGATGGCCCAGGCCGCCACCCGCAACAATGAAGCACGCGGGGTGCACGGTGGCTAATTTTGATTTCGACCAGGCCGAAGGCTTGCGCCGCATGCTCGCCGGCGCGCAGCCGCGCGTGCTGACGTTTTTGTCGGCCACGCCGCAGGACGACAAGGGCGCGATGCTGGTCAACCTCGGCGCGTCGCTGGCGCATGCCGGCAATGAGGTGCTGCTGCTCGACGCCAGCACCAGCGGCGACGGTGTCGCCTCGCGGCTGGGCCTGGCGCATGGCGCCACTTTGCTCGACGTGGCGCGCCAGCAGTGCGGCCTGAACCAGGTGATCCACCAGGTGCCGCAGGGCTTCGGCGTGGCCAGTCTGGGCGCGCGCGACCATCTGATGGACGGCCCCGGCTATGCCAGCGAGGACGAGGCGCGGCGCCTGGCCAAGACCTTTGAAGTGATGGCGCGCCAGGCCGGCATCGTGCTGGTCGACGGCGACATGAGCATGGCCGGGCAGGGCGGCGCCTGCTTCCCGGTGCCGATGATGGCCAGCGCCGATATCGTGGTGCAGGTCTCGACCAGCGCCACCTCGATCAAGGCCGCCTACTGCCTGATCAAGCGCCTGAACCAGGAATTGGGCCGCCGTCCTTTCGGCATTCTCGTCACCGGCGCTTCCGAAACGGAAGCAAAAGTGGTATACGATAATATGGCACAAGCGGCAAGCCGCTACCTGGCCGTGAAACTGACGTCGATGGGCTCGGTTCCGGCCGATGAATACCTGCATCGCGCGGCGCGGCTGGGCCGCAGCGTGATCGATGCGTTTCCGCTGGCTGGCGCATCGGTGGCGTTTCGCGGACTGGCCGAACGGCTGGCCCGCTCGGCGGCGCCGGTGCTGGGCACCACCTTGTACCAGACGGGGAGTCCACACCATTTCAGCGCCTGATGATTTTGCAGCATTCTCACAAGATAATAATAAGTAGCCTATGTACACGGTCAAAGGGAAATCGAACAAGGATCATTTGCTGACGGAACACATTCCGCTGGTAAAGCGCCTGGCGCACCACATGAAGGCCAAGTTGCCGCCTTCGGTCGAGGTCGACGACCTGATCCAGGCCGGCATGATCGGCCTGCTCGATGCCATCACCCGCTATGAAGAAACGCATGGCGCGCAGTTCGAGACGTATGCCGTGCTGCGCATCCGCGGCGCCATGCTCGACGAGTTGCGCACCAGCGACTGGCTGCCGCGCAGCATGCGCCAGAACATGCGCAAGATCGAAGAGGCGATGAGCACCTTGCAGCAGCGCCTCGGCCATCCGCCGACCGAATCGGAAGTGGCCAAGCTGCTCAAGATCTCGCTGGTCGATTATCAGGAAATGCTGGGCGAGGGCGGTGGCCACCAGCTGGTCTATTATGAAGACTTCCATGATACGGACGGCAATGACAGCTTCCTCGACCGCCATTGCGTGGACGAGGACAGCGACCCGCTGCGCTCGCTGCTCGATACCGATTTCCGGCAGTCCGTGATCGACGCCATCGACGCGCTGCCGCCACGCGAGAAAATACTGATGAGCCTGTATTACGAGGAAGAGCTCAATCTCAAGGAGATTGGCGCCGTGATGGGCGTGTCCGAATCGCGCGTGTCGCAGCTGCACACCCAGGCCGTCGCGCGCCTGCGCGCAACCTTGAGGGAGCAGGCGTGGACTGGTCCAGCGTAATCGGGCTGGCCCTGGCGCTGGCGGGCCTGCTGGTCGGCCAGGCGCTCGAAGGCGGCAAGATGGCCTCCTTGCTGCAGCCGGCCGCCTTCGCCATTGTCGTGATCGGTACCTTTGGCGCGGTGCTGCTGCAAACCCGCTTGCGCACCTTCGTGCGCGGGCTGGAAATGCTGCGCTGGGTATTTTTTCCGCCTGCGGACATGCGTGCCGAACTGGGCCGCGATATCAGTCAGTGGAGTTTGACGGCGCGCCGCGACGGCACGCTGGCGCTGGAACGCATGATGGAAAGCACGGCCGACCATTTCAACGCCAAGGGCCTGCGCATGATCGTCGACGGCATCGCGCCCGACAAGCTGCGCCAGGTGCTGGACGTGGAAATCACCGCCTATGAACTGGCCGAACGCCAGGCCGTGAAAATCTGGGAATCGGCGGCCGGCTATTCGCCGACCATCGGCATCCTGGGCGCGGTGCTGGGCCTGATCCACGTGATGGAAAACCTGACCGACCCCAGCAAGCTCGGTGGCGGCATCGCGGTGGCGTTCGTGTCGACCATCTACGGCGTCGGCCTGGCCAACTTGCTGTTCCTGCCGGTGGCCAATAAATTGAAAGCCATCGTCTCGCGCCGCGTGGTGCAGTATGAAATCACGGCCGCCGTGTTCTACGATATCGCCACCGGCGACCATACGCGCATCATCGAAGAGCGCGTGGCCAGCCTGCTTCATGAGCACTGAGCGAGCATTGACCATGATGCGGCGCGCGCGCAGGAAGTATGACGAGGAGCCGGACAACCAGGACCGCTGGCTGATTTCCTACGCCGATTTCATCACCCTGCTGTTCGCCTTTTTTGTCGTCATGTATGCGATTTCGCAGGTCAATGAAGGCAAGTACCGCGTGTTTTCCGATGCCATCGGCACCGCCTTCAGCCTCGACAAGGGCGCGCCGCCGATCCAGATGGAAGCGCCGCAGGCGATCCCGCTGCCGAACCCGGCCCTGAAACGCCGTACCGAAGCGATCCGCCGCGAGCGCGAACACATGACGCGCCTGGCGCAGGACCTCACCTCGACCCTGGCGCCACTGGTGAAAGAAGGCAAGGTGCGCGTGACCCAGACCAGCCGTGGCGTCAGCGTGGAAATCAATGCCAGCGTGCTGTTCGATCCGGGCGCGGCCGGCCTGACGGCGGAATCTGACCAGGCGCTGCGCGCGGTGGCCGTGCTGCTGCGCGGCGACGCCCACAATGTGCAGGTGGAAGGCCATACCGACATCCAGCCGATCAGCAATTCCACCTTTGCCTCGAACTGGGAACTGTCGTCGGCGCGCTCCAGCGCCGTGGTGCGCCTGTTTATCGCCAGCGGCGTGCAGGCTTCGCGCCTGACGGCGGTCGGCCACGCCGACAATATCCCGGTCGCCGACAACGAGACGCCGGAAGGGCGGGCACGCAACCGCCGGGTCGCCGTGACGATTTTGTCCGGCATTGCCGACACGGTGACGGAAGTGCCGACCGCGCCGGCGCCTTTGCCTGGCAACCCGCAATAATCAGGCTGCGGCTGGCCTTGCCGCTTGCTACAATCGCGGCATCTTTGTTCTTTATATCCCCATCATGAAAAGCAGTTCCCAAGGCGGCCTGGTCTATTCCACCGAAACAGGCCGCATGTGCCCGGCATGCCGCCAGCCGCTGGCGCTATGCACGTGCAAGGCCGCGGCAAAAGCGGCACCGGTCGGCGACGGCGCCGTGCGCGTGGCGCGCCAGACCAAGGGCCGTGGCGGCAAGAACGTGACCATCGTCAAGGGCTTGCCGCTGGACGCCATCGCGCTGGCCCTGCTGGGCAAGCAGCTGCGCACGCAGTGCGGCTCGGGCGGCACAGTCAAGGACGGCGTGATCGAAGTGCAGGGCGATCACGTGGCCGCCATCATGGCGGCGCTCGTGAAACTGGGGCACAAGCCGAAACAGGCTGGCGGCTGAACGGTAACCCCGCCAGCCCATGCGCCCCTTTCCCGCCCTGATGGTCGTCGCGCTGCCTGTGCTGGCGGCGCTGGCCTATGTCTGCTGGCCGGCGCCCGAGGTGGCCCCGGCCGTGCTGACGCCGGCATCCACAGGGAACAGCCTGTCGTCGTATTTCAATCTCGACGCCAGCCCGGCGCCTGCGCCCGCATCCGCCCAGGCAAGCGCCGCGCCCGGCCTGGAGCAGCAACTGGCGCGCCTGGCCGCCAGCGGCAGCCCGGACGACGCCTATGCCGCCTACAATCTGCTCGACGATTGCATCGTGTTCCAGAAAGAAGGGCGCTTGCCGGCGCTGGAATTCGACCGCGGCAGCGAGATGACGGCGGACGAAAAATCGGCGCAGCAGCACCTGTGCGCGGACCTGACGGAGCGCCAGAAAGGCGCCCGTCTCGATTTCCTGGCGCTGGCGGCCAAGGGCGGCGTGGCGGGCGCCAGCACGCGTTTTTTTTATGAAGGCCCTTTCGGTGACCGCAGCGCCCTGCGCAGCCGGCCCGATGATCCACTCGTGCTGGCGTGGAAACAGCAAGCGGTCGCGCAACTGACGGCGCAAGCCGAGCAGGCCGAGCTGTCCAGCCTCAGCACCCTGATGATGGCTTACCTGGCCGATGGCGAGGTGGTCAGGAAAGACGCGCCGCTGGCGTATGGCTATCTGCTGGCCCTGCGCATGGTGCATGACGATATCCTCACGCCCGGCACCGTCAATCCCTACCAGGACAGCTACTGGCACTGGCTGCGCGATGAACTGTCACCGGAGCAGCAGGCCGCCGCCGTGAGCCGTGCCAATGCCATCGCCGCCCGCTTTCGCCAGCATGCGGGCCGGCCCGCCCATGGTTAAAGTGTCGGCTGTGCCCGGCGCGCGCCTGCCCGGCCTGGATTTGTTGCGCGCGCTGGCCATCGGCTGGATCATGCTGTATCACCTGGAAAGCCATGGCCCGCGCTTTCCCGGGCCCTTGATCGGCTTTGGCTGGATCGGCGTCGACCTGTTTTTCGTGCTCAGCGGATATCTTATCGGCTGGCAGCTGCTGCGGCCGTGGGCCAGTGGCGAGGCGCCGGCCTGGCGGCCATGGTGGCGCAGCTTCATGCTGCGCCGCGCGCTGCGCATCCTGCCGGCTTATCTCACGGTGCTGGCGCTGTATGTGCTGTTCCCCGCCACGGCCGAAGCCGACCGGATGCGGCCACTGTGGCAATTCCTTACCTTTACCGTTAACCTGCTGCCGGCCAGCATGGACCAGCGCGCTTTTTCCCACGCCTGGTCGCTGTGCGTGGAAGAGCATTTTTATCTGCTGCTGCCGCCCATCGTCTGGTGGCTGGCGCGGCGGCCCTGCCTGGCCAGAACGGCCGCCGTGGTGCTGGGGGTGTTCCTGGGCGGCATGCTGCTGCGCGCCTGGCTATGGCGGCAGGAACTGGCGCCGCTGGCGGGCCAGGCGGCGTATGTCCCGGCCTTCATCACACACATCTACATGCTCAGCTACACCCGTCTCGACGGCTTGCTGGCCGGCGTGCTGCTGGCGGCCGTGCGTGGCTTTCGCCCGGCCTGGTGGGCGTGGCTGATGGCGCGCGGCGTGGCACTGCTGGCGGCAGGCACGGCCGGCCTGGGCGCCGCCATGTGCCTGCTGCAGGGCGTGCCCGGCCTTGCCGGCATCGTCTTTGGCTATCCGCTGTTGTCCGCCAGCCTGGCCTGCCTGGTGCTGGGCTGCATCAGCGAACACAGCTTGCCCGGCCGCTGGCGCCTGCCCGGCGCCCATGCCCTGGCCACTCTGGCGTTCAGCCTGTATCTGACGCACAAGCAGGTGTATCACGCCATCGACGCTGCCATGGGGGACTCCCTGGCGGCGTCTTCCATGTTGGCATTTTGCGTCTACAACGGCGCGGCGCTGCTGGCGGCGGCGCTGTTGTATTGCCTGGTGGAGCGGCCAGGATTACGCTGGCGTACCTGGCTGGAAACGCATCATTTGCCAGCGGTCGCCGTCGCTGGCAGTGCCGCTTTTGCGGCGCCACAGTCCCAGGCCGACCAGGCCCAGCCCCGCTAGCAGCATGCCGTAGGTGCGTGGTTCGGGCACGGCCAGGGTCAGCGAAATGTCCAGCAGGGAATCGCGGATGCCGGTGCCGGTCGCCACCAGGGTATAGGTACCCGGCCCCAGCAGGCCGCCGAAGGTGGAGTGGGCGAAGCCGCCCAGCACGCCGACAAAGTCGTCCGATTGCAGCAGGGTGTTGGTGGCGTCGAACAGGTCGATATTCACGCCGACCAGGCGCGGGCCGAAATCGGAGGCGGTGTTGACCAGCCAGGCGGCATTGCCGGAAAAGTACTCGACGCCGTCGCCGACGGTAAACGTGGTCGTTTGCGACAGCGCGCCCCGTTCCGTGGTGAAGGTGTCGATCACCAGCGAGTCTTGCGACAGCAACGGGGTTGCCACGACGGCGTTGGCAACGAGGTTGCCATAACGTACCACTTCCGTGTCGGCCTGGGCCTGGGGTGCCAGCAGGCTGCAGCCTAACAACAGCGCCGCGCTTGCCCGCGATAGTGCGATAGCGTTCATATTCATGCTCCTGTGTGCGATTGATTGGGTACGCCTGCGCCGGGGCGCCGGGCGCGATGCAAGGCAACAACGTCAACCGAGGAGATGTTTTTTTGTCAGCGGGAAAAGTCCGCCTGTTTGAGGTGCGGCGTGCCAGACATGAGCATACGGCGCCGCGCGCAGATGACTTTGCGCGGGCGCAAACGGGTGGTATGTAGACATTGAAACAATTAATGTATTTTCAAGAATGCCGGCACGCTATCATATTGAACCGATATCAGGAGTGGATCAACAATGTTGAAATCGTCAGTCTGGAGCTTGCCACCGTCGGCGCCGGGCCTCGCTGCGGTTCGGGCTCGCATGGCACAGCGTCCGAAGACAGGTGCCATGGTACTGGGTTTGTGTGCGGGCTTGCTCAATGTGTGCATTTGCGTGCCACTGGCGTTACTGGCCTTGAATTTGTTTAAGCTTGAACAACTAGGTGGTTCGGCAGCTGCAGGCCTGGAAGGCGCTGGCATGGCAAAGCTGTTCTGGGCTGCGGTGGTGTTTGCGCCGTTGACCGAGACCGTAATTGGACAATGGCTGCCCATCGAATTGATGCGCCGATTTGGCGTGCGTGCGCAGTATTGCCTTCTGGCCAGTGCAGCACTGTTCTCTTTCGGGCATGTCCTGAATGGTGCTGGTATTTTGCACGCCAGCATGACGTTCATCGGCGGACTGGCCTTCGCAACAAGTTATCTGGTGGCGCGCAACTTTGGGGCACGGCCTGCCTGGCTGGCGGCGGCCACGGCGCACGCATGCAGCAATGGCTTGTTGCTGTTTGTGATAGAACCCTTGTTGCCGCTTCCCTGAGCTGTTACCAACCGGGCATAGGCGCTATCAGCCGATAACGACGCGGCGATGGGTGGTATTGCTGGTGGTCTGGCCGCTGGGGCCGTAGAAGTTGCCGCTTTGGGCGGCCGGGCGCATGGCGCCGAGTGCGCCCTGGGTGTGCAGCAGGTGTTTGTTGACCAGCAGGCTGTTCAGGCGATTCTGTTCCTTGGCGGCGCGCGTGGTGTCGAGCAGCGCCTGCCATGCCGGTGCCGCTTCCGTCTCGCCGGTGGCGGCCAGCCAGCCGTCCATGCCGTCTTCGCCGGCGGCAAAACCGGCGGCGGCCAATGCCTGGTGGCGTTGTTGCGCCAGCTGGCTCAATTGTCCGATCAGCGCTGTCTTGCGCACCGTAATGTCCGAAATTGCATCGATATCGGCTGCAACCAGATGCAGCTGTTCCTGCTTCATCAATGCCAGCAGTGTGGTCATGAGCTCATGCTCGTCGCGCAGGCTGGAAAACGGAGTCACGGATTGCATGGAGGAACCTATCTATTTCGTGAGTGCAGCAGGTCCTTGACCGTGTCGAGGAGACCGTCCGCCACTTTTTCAGAATTGACCTGGAACTGGCCGTCGGCAATCGCGAGTTTGATGCGTTCGACTTTCTTGGTGTCGAACACGCTATTGCTGCTGGTCGTTGCACTGGTCGCCAGTGCCTGTCCTTGCGGCGACAGGCGTACGCTGTCCGACGATGCCGGGGCAGCTTGCGCCTTCTCGGTGTTGCGGGCGCCGGACGTGGCCGCCGGCGTGACCGGCAAGCCGGGATTGCTTTTTATGTTATCGGTAATTTTCACAACGTGATCCTCGTCTGGTCGAAGTCAAAAAACTCCGGGATATGAGTCTTTATCGGCCACTAATCCTGAAACTTTAGTGTGCCAGACCACAATATCGCTGTCCATACAAGTTTATTTCAGCCGTCACAGCGGCCTAGAATGCCACCTCCACCAGGCCGCCCGCGCGCGCCACGCCGCTGATCTGCTGACCGCCCTGGGTCCGTACCTGCACCACCTGGCCATCGCCGGCGTTGCCGATGGCGCGGCCTTCTGATGCTACTTGGAAACCATTGCCGCTGGACACTACCCGGACCAGCTGGCCCTGCTTGACCACCGGTGGCCGGCGCAGGGTGTCGGTGCGCATCGGCGTGCCCGCCGGCAGCGACATATTGGTGCTGGCGCCCACCACTTGTTCCATATTGGTGGCGATTCCGGCCGGCAATGCCGCCAGGTCGCCCTGCATCGTCACCAGCTGGCTGGCGTCTATCGTCTGTCCTTGCGCCAGCGGCACGGCGCTGGCGATATAATCGCCCACCACCGCCACATTGGCTTGCAGGTAAATCGTCCAGTTGGCCGGCGCGGTGCAGCGCACGCCCACCGTGCTCTTGCCCCAGGCGCGGCTGCCCGGCGCCATGAAGGCTTGCGGCGCGGGGCAGGCGGCCAGGTTCAGTCGCGGGTCGACCGCACCGACCGTGACGGTGACCTGGCCCGGCAGGCCATTGCTTTGCACTTGCAGGAATTGCTGTACCGTCTGCCGCAGCGCTTCCGGCGACTGGCGGCCGGCAGTTTGCGCTTGCGCCGGCGTCAGTGGCGCCAATGCAACAAGTACTGACAGCAGCGAGAGGAATGTTTTTTTCATGATGATAGGCCTCTGGAATACTGCCATGATAGTCGCGCCGGCGGTCCTTGAAGCGTGGATTAAGGGGCGAAAGTGTGGTCTGATCCGACGATGGTATTGCTACCGAGAATCGTACTATCATTCCTGTCATCATATATATCGCCATCCTTCCGCCATGAGGCGCCAGTGGCGGACCTTTCCGGAGCCTGACATGATAGGGAAACTCGACGATTACCTGCGCTTCCACGAGTCTGCGCTGAGCTTGCGTTCGACACGCCAGGAATTGCTCGCCTCGAATATCGCCAACGCCGATACACCCAACTACAAGGCGCGCGACGTCGATTTCGCCAGCGCCCTGAAAGGCGTGCTGGCCCGCAGCGAGGGCGTGGCGCCGGCCCTGACTGGCACGGCTGCGAAGCATCTGCCAGGCAACGGCGTGGCCGCCGGCACCGCCACCGGCGCCAAGGTCGAAACCATGCCGGATGGCACGCCGCTGCTGTACCGCGCACCGGCCCAGGGCGCCGTCGACGGCAATACGGTCGACATGGACCTGGAGCGCAATGCCTTTGCCGACAATGCGATTCGTTATGAAGCGAGCATCACGCTGCTCAATTCGCAGATCAAGAGCATGCTGACGGCCATCCAGGGAGGACAATAATCATGTCGCTATTTAATATTTTCAATGTTTCCGGTTCAGCAATGAGCGCCCAGGCGCAGCGCCTGAACACCGTGGCCAGCAACCTGGCCAATGCCGACAGCGCCACCAGCGCCAGTGGCGAAGCCTACCGCGCCAAGCAGGTGGTGTTCGAAGCCGTGCCGCTGGCCAATGGCGGCACCGCCGTCAAGGTACAGAAGGTGATCGAAGATCCTTCGCCGATGAAGCTGGTGTACGACCCGAAGAATCCGCTGGCCGACGACAAGGGCTATGTCACCATGCCCAACGTCAATACCGTCGATGAAATGGTCAATATGCTGTCCGCGTCACGCTCCTACCAGACGAACGTGGAAACCATGAACGCGGCCAAGTCGCTGCTCCTGAAAACACTCACCCTCGGCCAATAAGGCCTGATTGATCATTATGGCAACCATCGATACCAGCACTCCCGCCGTCACCACCGATCTGATGGCGACGATGAATCCGAAGAAAACCACGGCCGCCGCCGGCAGCGTGGAAGAGGACACCAATAAATTCCTCACCTTGCTGGTCACGCAGCTGCAAAACCAGGACCCGATGAATCCGCTCGACAATGCGCAGCTGACCAGCCAGCTGGCCCAGCTGTCGACGGTGACCGGCGTCAACAAGCTCAATTCGACTCTGGAAACCTTGAAAACCAGTTACCAGCAGGCCGAATCGATGCAGGCAGCCAATATCATCGGCCATGGCGTGCTGACGGCCGGCAAGGGCATTACCTTGAGCAAAAGCGCCGCCCTGCTGGGCGTCGACCTGGCGACGGCGGCCGACAATGTCAAGGTCGTCATCTATGACGGCGCCGGCAAGGAAGTCCATTCCATTGATCTGGGCGCCCAGGCGGCCGGTACCTTGCCGCTGGGCTGGAACGGCGAAACCGGCGAAAAAGATGCGGAAGGCAAGGCCATCGTGCTGGCCGACGGCGCGTATACCTTTGATGTCGTGGCCACGCGCGGCGGTGAAAAACTCAAGGACGCCACCGGCCTGACCTTCGGTTCGGTGGCCAGCGTCTCGACCGGCACGGCCGGCGTGAAATTGAATGTGCCGGGCGTGGGCAGCATCAGCATGGCCGACGTGAAGCAGATCTTGTAAGTGTTGCAAAACCCCTTTGCAGCCTGAAACCCGCTGCTCCCTGACCCTCTAACGAAAAAATTCCTTACCAGGAGCAAACAATGTCTTTCCAACAAGGCCTGAGCGGCTTGAACGGCGCCGCCAAATCGCTGGACGTCATCGGCAACAATATCGCCAACTCGGGCACCGTCGGTTTCAAGCAGTCGCAGGCGCAGTTTGCCGATATCTACGCCAGCTCGCTGTATGGCGTGTCCGGCAACCAGGCCGGCATCGGCGTGGCGGTTTCGCAAGTGACGCAATCATTTACCCAGGGTAACCTGGAAACCTCGGCCAATCCGCTCGACATCGCCATCAACGGCGGCGGGTTTTTCCGCACCAACGCGGGCGGCACCATCCAGTATTCGCGCAACGGCCAGTTCCAGGTCGACAAGAACGGCTTCATCGTCAATGCCCAGAACGCCCAGCTGACCGGCTACCCGGTCGACGCCAACGGCAAGGTGCTGGCCGGCGCGCCGGTCGCGCTGCAGATCGACCCGGGCGACATGAGTCCGCAGGCCACCACCAAGGTCGACACCCAGATCAACCTCAATTCGAATTCGGAAATGCCGACCACGGTGCCGTTCAGCATGAACCAGCCGACCTCGTACAACAAGCAGATCCCCGTCGCCGTCTACGATACGCTGGGCAATGCGCACACCATGTCGATGTTCTACGTCAAGACCGGCACCAATACCTGGGACGTGTATACCGCCTCCGATGACTTGGAAGTGACCAGCGGCAAGGCTGCCGCGGCGCTGCAGACCGATCCCGCCGCCCTGGCCGCGCGCACCGCCTACCAGGCCGCCGTGACCGCCGTGCCGCAGGTGCCGGCCAATGTCGCCAGTGCCGCGATTGCCTATGCCAATGCGGCCGGCGCCGCCGTCACCACCGCCGCCGGTACCGCCGGCGCCAGTACCGCGCAACTGGCCGCGATTGCCGCCACCTATGGCAGTGCGGTGGCCAACGGCGTCAATTCGACCCGCACGCCGGACCAGATCGACGCCGCGATTGCCGCCGCCACCGTGGTGCCTGCCGTGAAGACCGCTTCGCTGATCTTCAACAGCGTCGGCAGCCTGGACAAGGCCGCCATGCTGGCGCTCAATCCGCCGCAAACCTTGCCGATCGATGTCACCCTGCCGATCATCCCGGCCACCGGCGCCAACGGCACCCTGGCGATCAAGGTCGATTTCAGCAACTCGACCCAGCTGGGGATCGCCACCAGTGAAAAGAAAACCGTGGCCGACGGCTATGCGGCCGGCCAATTGAGCCGTTTCGTGGTGGGCGTCGACGGCATCATCCAGGGCCAGTACAGCAATGGCCGCACGCGCGACCTGGGCCAGGTGATCGTGACCTCGTTTACCAATCCGAATGGTTTGCAGCCGCTGGGTAACAATGCCTGGGCGGAAAGCTCGACCTCGGGCAGCCCCATCATCGGCGAACCGGGCACCGGCACCGCCGGCAGCCTGCGCTCGTCGGCGGTGGAGGTCTCGAACGTCGACCTGACGGCCGAGCTGGTCAACATGATCACCGCCCAGCGCGCCTACCAGGCCAATGCGCAGACCATCAAGACGCAGGATTCGATCCTGCAGACCCTCGTGAATCTGCGGTAATACAGCAAGGAGCAGCACATGGACCGTCTTATCTACACCGCCAGCTCGGGTGCCAAGCACATCATGGAGAAGCAGGCGACCACCGCCAACAACCTGGCGAACGCGACCAGCACGGGCTTTCGCGCCCAGCTCGACTCGTTTCGCGCGGTGCCGGTGGTGGCCGACGGCATGATGCCGACGCGTACCTTTGTCGTCGATTCGACGGTCGGCACCAACTTCGAGCAGGGGCCGATGATCCATACCGGCCGCGCGCTCGACGTGGCGGTGGAAAACAATGGCTGGATCGCGGTGCAGTCGGCCGACGGTTCGGAAGCCTATACCCGCAACGGCGCGCTCAAGCTCAACGAGAACGGCATGCTGCAGACCCAGTCCGGCCTGATGGTGCAGGGCGATACGGGGCCGCTGGCGGTGCCGCCCGGCGTGACGGTGGCGATCGCCGGCGACGGCACCATCGGCACGATTTCCACCGACGTGCCGCCGGGGCCGTCGACCGTGCTGGGCCGCATCAAGCTGGTCAACCCGCCCGAGCAGATGCTGGTGCGCGGCGACGACGGCCTGTTCCGCGTCAAGGATGGCAGCGTGCCGCCGGCCGACCAGACCGTCAAGCTGACCACCGGCGCCCTGGAGGGCAGCAATGTCAGCCCGGTCGACTCGATGGTGACCATGATCGCGCTGGCGCGCCAGTTCGAAACACAAATGAGCCTGCTCAAGAATGCCGAGAACAACGCGGCGAAAGCCACCCAGATCCTCGCTTTGAATTGATAGGGCGGGCCGCATAATGGTCGAATAGAAATTATCACAGGGCCTGCGCGCGCTGTTATTGGAGAAAAATCATGATACGTTCCCTTTGGATTGCCAAGACCGGCCTGGAAGCGCAGCAAACGCAGATGGACGTGATCGCCAATAACCTGGCCAACGTCAGCACCACCGGCTTCAAGAAATCGCGCGCCGTGTTCGAAGATTTGCTGTACCAGAACGTGCGCCAGCCTGGCGCGCAATCGTCACAGCAGACCCAGCTGCCATCGGGCCTGCAGATCGGTACCGGCGTGCGCACCGTCGCCACCGAACGCATCCATACTCAGGGCAACCCGCAGGCGTCCGGCAATTCGCGCGACGTGATGATCAACGGCACCGGCTTTTTCCAGGTGCTGCTGCCCGACGGCGCCACCGCCTACACCCGCGACGGCTCGTTCCAGACCGACGCCAACGGCCAGCTGGTGACCTCCGAAGGCTTCGTGATCCAGCCGGCGATCACCGTGCCGACCAATGCCCTGAGCCTGACGGTGGCGCGCGACGGCACCGTCTCGGTGACCTTGCCCGACACGGTGGCGCCCTCGCAGATCGGCGCGCTGCAACTGACCACCTTTGTCAATCCGGCCGGCCTGGAATCGAAAGGCGAAAACCTGTACATGGAAACCGGCGCCTCGGGCGTGGCGCAGACCAATACGCCGGGCACCAATGGCGCCGGCATCCTGCTGCAAGGCTATATCGAAACCTCGAACGTCAACGTGGCCGAGGAAATGGTCAACATGATCCAGACGCAGCGCGCCTACGAAATCAACAGCAAGGCCATCACCACGTCCGATCAGATGTTGCAGAAACTTTCACAGCTTTAATCAGCTTCACTATTCAGTTGTCATGCCATCCGCCTGGCGGATGGCAGCGGAGGCCCACCATGCTTTACCCCATCATCGCCCTCGTCGCGGCAGCCGTCTTGTCCGGCTGCGCGGTTACCCCCACCTCGATCGTGCCTTACCCGACCACGACCCGCGCACCATTGCCGGAACCGGTGGTGGCCACCAATGGCGCCATCTACCAGCCGTCGACCTACCGCCCGGCCTTCGAAGACCGCCGCGCGCGCCACGTGGGCGACACCCTGATCATCGCGATTACCGAACGCACCAACGCCGTCAAGTCGGGCGCCAGCTCGGGCAACAAATCGAACAGCGCCAGTTTCGGCACGCCGGGCCTGCTGCAGGGCCGCTTCGGCGGCACGGTGGCGGTGGAAGGCAAGCTCAGCAACGCGGCTGGCGACAACCAGTCGGCCAGCAACACCTTTTCCGGCACGATCGGCGTGACGGTGATCGAGGAACTGCCGAACGGCAATCTGATCGTGGCCGGCGAGAAACAGATCGCCATGAACAAGGGCACCGAATTCATCCGTTTCTCGGGCATGGTCAATCCGGACACGATCGGCATCGGCAACGTGGTGCCGTCGACCCAGGTGGCCGACGCGCGCGTCGAATACCGCACCAACAGCCAGATCGACCGCGCCGAAATGGCCTCGATGGCCTCGCGCTTCTTCCTCAGCCTGCTGCCGTTCTGATCATGGCGACCGTGACTTTCCCCCGTTTGCTGGCCGCCTGCGCACTGGCGGCATCGCTGCTCGCGCCGCTGGCGCAGGCCGAACGCCTGAAAGACCTGGCCAGCATCGCCGGCGTGCGCCAGAATCAGCTGATGGGCTATGGCCTGGTGGTGGGCCTGGACGGCAGTGGCGACCAGACCACGCAGACCCCGTTTACCATCCAGAGCGTGGCAGCCATGCTGCAGCAGCAGGGCATCAACCTGCCGCAAGGCTCCAGCCTGCAACTGAAAAACGTCGCCGCCGTGATGGTGACGACGGCCTTGCCGGCGTTTGCCCAGCCGGGCCAGCTGCTCGACGTCACCGTGTCGTCGATGGGTAACGCGAAAAGCTTGCGCGGCGGCACCTTGCTGATGACGCCGCTGAAGGGCGCCGATGGCCAGGTATATGGCATGGCGCAGGGCAATGTGCTGGTCGGCGGCGTGGGCGCGCAGGCGGCCGGCAGTTCCGTGACCGTCAATCATTTGAGCGTGGGGCGCATCTCGGGCGGCGCCACGGTCGAGCGCAGCGTCGCCAGCGCGGTGGGCGCCAACGACATCATCCGCCTCGAATTGAACGCCACCGATTTCGCCACCGCCAGCCGGGTGGTCGAGGCCGTCAACAGCCGCTATGGCCCCGGCACCGCCGCCGCGCTCGACGGGCGCGTGATCCAGGTGCGCACGCCCGCCGGCAGCGACCAGCGCGTGGCCTTTCTGGGCCAGCTCGAAAGCATCGAAGTCAACCCGGCCCGCCTGGCCGCCAAGGTCATCATGAACGCGCGTACCGGTTCGGTGGTGATGAACCAGTCGGTGACCCTGGAAACCTGCGCCATTTCGCACGGCAACCTGTCGGTGACGATCAATACCGAGCCGCAGGTCAGCCAGCCGCCACCCTTGTCGGGCGGCACCACGGTCGTCACGCAGACGGCGCAGATCGATATCAAGAAGGAACCGGGCAAGGTGATGCTGGTCAAGGGCGGCGCCGCGCTGTCCGATGTGGTGAAAGCCCTCAACGCCATCGGCGCCTCGCCGCAGGACCTGCTGGCCATCCTGCAGGCCATGAAGGCGGCAGGCTCCTTGCGCGCCGAACTTGAAATCATTTGATCGAGGGCATGCCATGATCAGCCAGACCGACCTCAGCAATACCGCCGCCTACGATGTGAAGGGCATGGATGGCTTGCGCCAGTCCGCCAAGGCGAAGGACCCTGCCGCGCTGAAAGAGGCGGCCACGCAGTTTGAAGCCATGTTCATCAACATGATGATGAAAAGCATGCGCGACGCGTCGCCGCAGGACGGCATCATGGACAGCCAGCAAAGCAAGATGTACACCTCGATGCTGGACCAGCAGACCAGCCAGAGCCTGGCCAAGCGCGGCACCGGCCTGGCCGATGTGTTGTTGCGGCAACTCTCTTCGACTTTGACGCCAGCCGTCGATGGCGAGGCCGAGGCGGCCGCATCGCCGCGTTCGTCGAGCATGGCGGCGGCGCTGGCCGCCTTCCGCCAGCAGCAGGGCGCGGCAACCGACGGCGCCACGGCCACCACCGCGACCGGGGCCGGCAGGACATTGAGCGACAAGGCCAATGCCACCCAGGCGCCGCATGTGCGCGCCTTCCAGGAAAAGCTGGGCGTGCACGCGGAAGAGGCCAGCCGGAGCACCGGCATCCCGGCCAAGTTCATGCTGGGCCAGGCGGCGCTGGAAACGGGCTGGGGCAAGCGCGAAATCATCGGCCGCGACGGCAGCAGCAGCCACAACCTGTTTGGCATCAAGGCCACCGGCGACTGGAAGGGCAAGGTCACGGAGGCCGTCACCACCGAATACGTCAACGGCAAGGCGCAGCGCAAGGTCGAGAAATTCCGTGCCTACGACAGCTATGCGGATAGCTTCAAGGATTATGCACAGTTAATCACTGGCAACAAACGCTACGAAAAAGTCCTGGCCGCCGCCGGCGACGCCAGCGCCTTTGCGCAAGGCCTGCAAAAGGCCGGCTATGCCACCGATCCGAATTACGCTGCCAAACTAACAAAAATCATCAAGGGTTCGCTGGTCGGCTAAGGTTGGCGGCAGCCTCTCGTCAACGCCGGCTTCAAGTTTTCGCCACGGCTGCCGTAAACTATCAGGACAGGAACCTACAAAGACACCATGACCTCGAATCTACTCAGTATCGGTAAAAGTGGCTTGCTCGCAGCGCAGGTGGGCCTGTCGACGACCGGCCATAACATCACCAACGTGAACGTGGCCGGCTATAACCGCCAGACGGTGGAGCAGCAGACGTCGAATGCCAACTTCGCCGGTTACGGCTATGTGGGCACGGGCACGGAAGTGTCGCAGATCAAGCGCCAGTACGACAGTTTCATGTCGACCCAGGTCAATGCCGCGCAAAGCACCACCAGCTCGCTGAACGCCTATTACACGCAGATCAGCCAGATCGACAACCTGCTGGCCGACTCGACGGCCGGCCTGTCGCCGTCGCTGCAGGATTTTTTCAAGGGCGTGCAGGATTTCAGCTCGAACCCGTCACTGGTCTCCTCGCGCCAGGCCCTGCTGTCGAGCGCCAGTTCGCTGACGGCGCGCTTCCAGAGCCTGAGCGGCCGCCTGTCGGAAATCGGCGCCGGCGTCGATTCGCAAATCACCTCGAACGTGGCGGTGATCAATACCTACGCCAAGCAGATCGCCGAACTGAACACCTCGATTTCGCAGCTGACGGTCGACCCGCAGACCCAGCCGAACGACTTGCTGGACCAGCGCGACCAGCTGGTCAACGAACTCAACAAATACGTCAAGACCACGGCGCAGCCGGGCTCGAACAACACGATTACCCTGTCGATCGGCTCGGGCCAGCCGCTGGTGGTGGCCAACCGCAGTTTCGAGCTGGCCGCCACGCCGTCGCTGACCGACCCGAACCGGGTCGAAGTGGGCTATGTCACGGGCAAGAACGTGACCATCCTGCTGGAAAACGCGCTGACGGGCGGTTCGCTGGGCGGCCTGCTGGAGTTTCGCAGCGGCACCCTGGACCGCGTGCAAAATTCGCTGGGCAAGGTTGCCGCCGCCCTGGCCACCACCTTCAACGAGCAGCACAAGCTGGGCCAGGACCTGAACGGCGACATGGGTGGCGATTTCTTCAAGATCCCCGACCCGCAGATCGGCGCGAGCCGCCTGAACAGTGCGTCGAGCACCACCGTGCTGTCGGCCAAGATCAGCGACCCGAGCGCGCTGACGGCCAGCGACTACAGCCTGAAATACGACGGCAACAACTATGTGGTGACGCGCCAGACCGACGGCGCGCGCACCGTCATCAATCCGTATCCGCAAACCACGCCGC
The DNA here is from genome assembly GCF_049896105.1 of Janthinobacterium sp. PSPC3-1. NCBI lineage: Bacteria > Pseudomonadati > Pseudomonadota > Betaproteobacteria > Burkholderiales > Oxalobacteraceae > Janthinobacterium > Janthinobacterium sp. PSPC3-1. The sequence goes on from NZ_JAFCTQ010000001.1 coordinate 105,426, forward strand.
AAACCATCGATGGCGTCGATTTTTCGATTTCGGGCACGGCCGCCGAGGGCGACAACTACGTCATCAGGCCGACCGCCAATGTGGCGGCCGGCCTGGGCGTGCTGATCAACGACCGCAACAAGCTGGCCGCGGCCTCGCCGATCACCACCGGTGCGCCAGTCAGCAATACCGGCAGCGGAAAATTGTCGGCCGGCACTATCGACAAGACTTACCTGGAAGCGGGCAATACCTTGAGCTCGCCAGTTACCCTGAGCTACGACAAGGCCAGCAATGCGCTCAGTGGCTTTCCTGCTGACAAGGCCGTCACCGTCAAGGGCCTCGACGGCAACAGCACCACGTATCCGGCCGGCACCGCCAGCATTCCGTACAAGGAAGGCGACAATTTCAGCTTCGGCGGCATCAACGTGGCCATGACGGGCGTGCCGGCGAATGGCGACAAGTACACTATCGCGCCGAATACGGGCGGGGTGGGCGACAACCGCAATGCGGCGGCGCTGGCAGCCTTGCAGACCACCAATATCCTCGACGGCGGCAAGGCCACCTTCCAGGGTTCGTATGCGGAAACCGTCAGCTTTGTCGGCAACAAGACGCGCGAAGTGCAGGTCAGCGGCCTGGCCAGCCAGGCCCTGCTGGAACAGACCACCAGCCAGCAGCAGGCGGTGTCGGGCGTCAACCTCGATGAAGAGGCGGCCAATCTGTTGCGCTACCAGCAAGCTTACCAGGCGTGCGGCAAGGTCATGCAGATTGCCAGTACCCTGTTCGACGTGGTCATCGGCCTCGGACGCTAATCATTATTTTGCAGCGGCATCGCCGCCGCCATCAGGAAGGGCAGCATCATGCGCATCAGCACACGAATGATCTACGAGCAGGGCAGCACCCAGCTGAACAATTTGCAGAGCGCCTTGAACCGCACGCAGATGCAGCTGTCGACCAACCGCCGCAACCTGACGCCGGCCGACGATCCGATCGCGTCGGCGCGCGCGCTGGAAGTGACGCAGTCGCAGGCGCTCAATACCCAGTTCGTGACCAACCGCTCGAACGCCACCAATTTCCTGTCGCAGGAAGAGCTGGCGCTGAAAAGCACCACCAATCTGATCGCCGACGTGCAGGAACTGGTGGTCAAGGCCGGCAATCCGGGCTTGCGCGACGAAGAGCGCGCCACCATCGCCAAGGAATTGGAAGGGCGCATGACCGACTTGCTGGGCATTGCCAACACCTCCGACGGTTCCGGCGGCTATCTGTTCGGCGGCTATAAGTCGAGCACCCAGCCGTTCAGCCAGACGCCGACCGGCGCCGCCTATGCGGGCGACCAGGGCCAGCGCGAGCTGCAGGTGGGCTCGTCGCGCTTCCTGGCCACCAGCGATTCGGGCGCCGCGGTGTTTGAAAACAATATGACGGGCAACGGCAAATTTACCGTCACCCCCGACAGCGGCAATTTTACGCGCGGCGGCGCCGGCATCGTCACCAGCAGCACCGTCACCGATGCCAGCAAGCTGACCGGCAACAAGTACGAAATCAAATTCAGCGTCACCGGCACCGGCGACGCCGCCGTCACCAGCTACACCATCAATGACCTGACCCTGGGCCAGACGGTGCCCAATCCGGCCGTGCCGGTGGCCTACAAGGCCGGCGACGCGATCAATTTCGATGGCCAGCAGGTAGTGATCAGCGGCAAGCCTGGCGACCAGGACAGCTTCGGCGTGGCGCCCAGCGCCAAGGAATCGCTGTTTACCACCATGACCAACCTGATCGGCGCGCTGCGTACCTCGGGCAATGGCGACGCCGGCCAGGCCCGCCTGGCCAATAACCTGAGTTCGGCCAGCAGCATCCTCAGCACGGCCTACGACAATGTGCTGTCGGTTACCGCCGAAGTGGGCGCCCGCATGAAGGAACTCGATTACCTGGCCAGCTCCGGCGACGACCTGGACCTGCAATACTCGGCCACCTTGTCCGACCTGCAGGACCTGGACATGGTCAAGACCGTGTCGCTGTTCACCCAGCAGCAGATTACCCTGCAGGCGGCGCAGAAAACCTTTACCCAGGTGTCGGGCTTGTCGCTGTTTAATTACATCAACTAAGCTGCGCCGGTAGCGCAGCCGGCAAGCCGGGGCAGGAAGTCTCTTCCGCCCCGGCTTTTTTTGTGCGTGGAGGGGATATGCAGGCTAACTGTGCAGTTAGACTGTCGATATGTTATACTTGAGGCCGTTAAACGCACCAGCGTCCTCATGTCCACTACCGAACACCACGAACAAGTCCTGCTGCTGGCCGGCGAATTGCGCATCCAGGTGTGCAAGCTGCGCCGGCGTTTGCGTGAAGAAGCGCATATCGCCGACGTCACGCCCTCGCAGGCATCGGTGCTGAGCCGGCTGGAGCGCGATGGCCCGGCCACCGTCAGCAGCCTGGCGCGCGCCGAAGGCATGCGCCCGCAGTCGATGGCCGCCACCGTGCAGGCCCTGGGCGACGCGCAGCTGGTGACGGGTTCGCCCGATCCGCTCGACAAGCGGCAGACCATCCTGACGCTGACCGACCATTGCCGCGCCCTCGTGAAAGCGAGCCGCGCGGCGCGCGAGGACTGGCTGGCACGCACCATCGAAAGCCGGCTGACGCCGGACGAAACAGCACAACTGCAGCAGGCCATGGCGCTGCTGAAACGCTTGGCGGACTGATCCGTCAACAAACTGACCCAGGCTAGGAGGCCCCCTCACCAGATGCTCAATACTTTCCGCTCGCTCAAGAATCCCAATTACCGTATCTGGGCCGGTGGCGCCCTGGTCTCGAATGTCGGCACCTGGATGCAACGCACCGCGCAAGACTGGCTGGTGCTGAGCGAACTGACCCAGCACAACGCCAGCGCCGTCGGCATCGTCATGGCGCTGCAGTTCGGCCCGCAATTGCTGCTGCTGCCGCTGACCGGCATGGCGGCGGACCTGCTGGACCGGCGCAAATTGCTGCTGTTCACGCAAGCGGCCATGGGGCTGTTGGCGCTGGGCCTGGGATTGTTGTGCATCAGCGGACGGGTAGAGCTGTGGCATGTGTATGTGTTCGCCTTTTTGCTGGGCTGCGTGACGGCGTTCGACGCCCCCGTGCGCCAGACTTTTGTCTCGGAAATCGTCAGCGAGGAAGACCTCGGCAACGCCGTGGCCTTGAATTCCACCTCGTTCAACGCGGCGCGCATGCTGGGGCCGGCCGTGGCGGGCCTGTTGATCAGCAGCGTCGGCACCGGCTGGGTGTTCATCATCAATGCCTTCTCGTTTGCCGGCGTGATCGGTTCGCTGTTGCTGCTGCGCACCTCGCTGCTGCGCCGCGCGCCGCGCCTCAAGGCGGCGCGCGGCAGCCTGCTCGAGGGGTTCCGCTATGTCAGCGGGCGGCCCGACCTGGTGTCGGTGCTGCTGATGCTGTTTTTGATCGGTACCTTCGGCCTGAATTTCCCGATCTTTTTATCGACCATGTCGGTCACGGCCTTCCATGCGGGCGCCAGCCAGTATGGCGTGCTCAGTTCCATCATGGCTTGCGGCTCGGTGGCCGGCGCCTTGATGGCGGCCGGGCGCGACAAACCGCGCCTGGCGCTGCTGCTGGGCGCCGCCGCCCTGTTCGGCTTCGGCTGCGCGCTGGCCGCCGTGATGCCCAATTACTGGCTGTTCGGCATCATGCTGGTGATCATCGGCATCGCCGCGCAGACCTTTACCACCACCGTCAACAGCGCGGTGCAGCTGTCGACGGCACCGGCCATGCGCGGGCGCGTGATGGCCATCGTGCTGGCGATCTCGGCCGGCGGCACGCCGCTCGGTGCGCCGATTGTCGGCTGGGTCGCCGATGTGTTCGGTCCCCGCTGGGCGCTGGGCATCGGCGCCTTGTCCGGCTTTGCGGCAGCCGCCGTCGGCGTGCGCTACCTGGTGAAATACCACGGCCTGAAACTGCGTTTCGACAGCCAGCGCTGGCGCTTTGCGCTCAGTGGCGGCCAGCAACATTAAGAAGGCCCGACTGTTGATGCTTGGACTGCTGCAGTAATTGGCGTGACTGTCGCCACATCTGCCACCTGCGGCGTTGGGCCGGCACATGGAACAGGCACTTGGCGCGCGTTGCCGCTGGCCTGGCTCATCGGCTTTCCTTTCGCGATCATTGCGGCGCTTGTCTTCGGCTTGCCTGTCGCGTTTTTGTTTTGGACGCTACGCTTGACGCGGTAGCCAGATGACTCAACGAGCGCTCCAGGAAGACGCTACACTACCAAACACCGGCTCAACGATTTAAACAGGTGTTGCGTTGACCGATTGAATCCGCAACCATAAGCGGACGTTGCGGCATTACGAAAAACTGTCCAAGCTGATTTTCGCGCTAAAAAGACTTTCAAAGGAAAAACTGCCGTGAAACATGTGATTAAAGCAGTGTTCGTCATCGCACTGTCGTGCCCGCTCTATTGCTTTGCCGTGAGTCCAGTTTCTGTGGTCAAAGGTCCGCCAGTATCGCTGAAGATGGAAGTCCACGAGTTCGGAGTGCATGAGATCTATTTGACTCGCCCCGTGCGCCCCATATTGGACGTTCAAGTCCCTATGAAGATAACCCTTTCTCGCGGTTCCTATCCTAATATGTTTCAAGTCGATATTTCTTATAAAGAGTTATCGAACGGACAAATTTATTTTAGGGTGGATGTTCCATCAGAGGAGGAGTCTAACTTCGAAATTCGGGCTGTTGAGATGGCGACAGGGAGCATTTGGTATGAAGTATTTTCAGGCAAGATGAGCGAGATACCGAGATAGTGTGTCTTTTTGATAATATTTACCCGCGCGTTGCGGGGCTAATTGAAAATAGGTCAGCATGTCATTCTCATCGCGATATATCGCTCTTCTCCTTGCCTGTCTTTCGTCGTACGCGCTTGCGCAGCAGCCTCCTGCGGAGCTGGCGCGTAAAGTCTCCGCTGAATTAAACCGGTGTACCAAAGCACTCAGGTGCGAAGTCAATGCGTGTGCCAGCAATGGCGGCCTGAAGTCTTGCTATGGCCGGGCCAACGCCCTTTGGGATCAAGCGATCACACAGCTCGAAGCAAGGCTCGACAAAAAGGACGGCTGGTGTGCCGCCTATTGGGCGGAATTGAAGGATGCTCAAGCCAAGTTTGCGGAGCAAGCCAGCAAGGTGAAGTCGCTCGGGGATGGCCCGTACAATACGGATGACGATCTTGCTTTGCTCATGTATCAACAGCAGTATGAACTCGCCTATTCAGTGGCGAAAAACAGCGTGTGCAAATGAAATTATTAAGCGACCTTTATCGCGCGCGCCTGCACGGCTGGCGCATGTACGGCAAGGAAGCCGCAACGCCGCCATCGGCATTTTCTCGGGTCCGCGTCTCCGGTCCGCTGTTTTTAGTCATTTAGTCTTCATGCATTGCGGTCTGGGGCGATAGCGGACATAAACGGCGAGAGTCCTGGCATCTGTTGGAGGCAGGTCGACAGGTTTTGCCAGGCATTCTAAGGAGGCGGTAATGGCGTGACAGGTGATGCCGGCGGCGCCGGGCGCAGCGGATTGGGCGGTGGCGGTGGTGGCGGCCGCTCGCGCGCCGCGAAGCCGCGCGGCAGCAGGCGCGCCGTTTCTATGCCACGCAAAAACATGTTCTGGAACGGTACCGCAAGGTAGGGCAACACCATCGCCAGCACCAGCAGGCCCACGCCCAGGGTGACGGGAAAACCGATGCCGAAAATGTTCAGTTGCGGTGCGGCGCGCGTCAGGATGCCCAGCGCGACGTTGGTCAGCAGCAGGGCGGCGACGATGGGCAGCGAAATCTGCACGCCCGAGCGGAAGATCTCGCCGCCCCAGGCCGCCAGCTGCTGGAAGCCGCCGCCGTGGATCGGGCTGGCGGAAATCGGCAGGCTGACAAAGCTTTCCGCCAGCGCCGCCAGCAAGACCAGGTGGCCGTTCACGGTCAGGAACATCAGGGTGGCCAGCATGGTCAAAAACTGGCTGATGGCCGACGAGCGGCCCTTGGTTTGCGGATCGAAGAACGAGGCAAAGCCCAGGCCCATGGTCAGGCTGCTGATCTCGCCGGCCATCTCGATGGCGGCAAACACGATGCGGATCGAAAACCCCATCGCCAGGCCGATCAGCATTTCCTGCGTCAGGATCAGCAGGCCGGCCATCGACATCGGGTCGGTGGCGGGCAGGGCCGGCACGGTGGGGGCGATGATCATGGCCAGCAGCACGCCGAGGCCGACCTTGGTGCTGACGGGCACTGCCGCATTGCCGAACAGCGGCGCGGCCGCCACCAGGCCGAGGATGCGGCTAAGCGGCCACAGCAGTGCTGCGATCCAGGTATTGAGTTCGATGCTGGTCAGGGTCAGCATGGCCGTCGCCCTTGCAGCACGTTCAGCCGACCAGGTTCGGAATGCCGGTAAACACCTGGCGCATGTAGTCGAGCATGACGGACAGTATCCACGGCCCGGCCACCACGATGGCGACAAAGATGCCGACCAGCTTAGGAATAAAGGACAGGGTCGCTTCGTTGATCTGGGTGGCGGCCTGGAAGATGCTGACGATCAGGCCGATGATCAAGGCGACCAGCAGCATGGGAGCTGCCACCATCAGGGTGATTTCCATGGCCTGGCGGCCCATCGTCATGACGCTTTCGGGTGTCATCGGGCGCCCCTAATAGAAACTTTGTGACAGCGAGCCGAGCAGCAACTGCCAGCCATCGACCAGCACGAACAGCATCAGCTTGAACGGCAGCGAGATGGTGGCCGGCGACATCATCATCATGCCCATCGACATCAGCACGCTGGCCACCACCATGTCGATGATCAGGAAGGGAATGAAAATCGCAAAGCCGATCTGGAACGCCGTTTTCAGTTCACTGGTGACAAAGGCCGGCACCAGGATGCGCAGCGGCACGTCTTCCGGTCCCTGCAGGGCCGGCGAGCGCGACATCTTGGCGAACAGGGCCAGGTCGGCCTGGCGCGTTTGCTTGAGCATGAAGGTTTTCAGGGGATCGACGCCCTTGTCGAGCGCCTGCTGCATGGTCAGCTTGTTTTCCTGGTAAGGCAAATATGCGTCGGTATAGATCTTGTCGAACACGGGGCCCATCACGAACAGGGTCAGGAACAGCGCCAGGCCCACCATCACCTGGTTCGGCGGCGCCGACTGCGTGCCGATCGCCTGGCGCAGCAGGGACAGCACGATGATAATGCGGGTAAAGCAGGTCATCATCAGCAAGGCCGCCGGCAGGAACGTCAGCGACGTCATCAGGATCAGAGTCTGCAGCGGCAGCGAATAGCTTTGTCCGCCACCGGGCGCCGGCGCGCTGTTGAAGGCGGGAATGCCGGGCTGGGCCAGCGCCCACAGCGGCAAGGCCAGCGCGATGCCGGCCAGCAGCCATTTCAAGATTGTCTTCGGATTGTTCAACGCCATCGCCTGCTTATTTCCCATTGCGTTTTTCGATGGTCTGTTTCAGCCACTCGGAAAAATTGGCGGCGGCCGGGCCGTTCTGCGCGCTGGACAAGGTCGGCAGGTCGCCTTCCTGGCGGGGCAGGGTGGCCAGCGCATTGATGCGGCCGGGCGAGGCGCCCACCACGATCCACTGGTCGGCCACCTCGATCAGCACGATGCGTTCGCGCCCGCCCAGGTTGAGCGAGCTGACCACGCGCATCTTGCTGTTGCCGCCCAGCGCTTTCGGGCCATAGCGTTTCATGGCCCAGGCCAGCGCGATCAGCAGGGCCAGCACGAACATCAGGGCGAAAATGGTTTGCAGCAGGCTGCCGCTCGACGCCGTCGGGGCCATGGTCATCGGCGCGCCGGGCGGCATGGCGGGCAGGGGGGCGGCGGCCGCCGGCACAGTATCAGCTGCGGCTGCGGCTGCGGCTTGCGGCGCAGCCACGGTTGCAGCCGGCGCGGCGGTGTCAACCGCTGGTGCTGCTGCCGGCACGCTGGCCGTGGTCGCCGATGCAGCCGGCATATCGGCCGCCTGCGCAATGCAGCATGCCGCCGCCAGCGGCAGCAGCAGGGTGGAAATCAACAGGCCAGGCTTCATTTATTGAGTTTTCGGATACGCTCGGACGGCGTGATGATATCGGTCAGGCGGATGCCGAACTTGTCGTTCACCACCACCACTTCGCCTTGCGCGATCAGGCAGCCGTTGACCAGCACGTCCATCGGCTCGCCGGCCAGGCCGTCCAGTTCCACCACGGAACCCTGCGCCAGTTGCAGCAGGTTCTTGATGGCGATCTTGGTGCGGCCCAGTTCGACCGTCAGTTGCACCGGGATATCGAGAATGAAATCGATATCGTTATGGGTTTCCGACTTCGACGCCTGTTTCGAAAAATCCTTGAACACGGCGGCGCTGGCCGCGCTGGCGGTATTGGCGGCCTGGTTTTGCAGTGCTTCGGCCTCGGCCTTGGCCTGCTCGGCGATCGCCGCGCCCCAGTCGTCTTCCGCGCTTTGGTCGTCCAGATTGTCAGCCATGTCACTCTCCTGTGGTTCGGTAAAGGCCGCATGGCGGCCTGTATTACTGAATGATGATTTACTTAATGATTGTTGATGTTATCGGCATTGGCGAGCAGTTTCTCGACCTTCAATGCATATTGTCCGTTCAATACGCCGTAAGTGCAATCCATCACGGGCACGCCATCGACGGTGGCGGCGATCAGTTCGGGTATATTCAGTGGAATGATGTCGCCCACCTTCATGTTCAGGATTTCATCGAACGACACGCGCGCTGTGCCCAGCGAGGCCACCAGCTCCACTTCGGCGATCTGGATCTGCTGCGTCATCAGGCGGATCCAGCGCTTGTCCACTTCCAGCGCCTCGCCCTGCAGGCTGGAGGTCAGCGAATCGCGGATCGGCTCGATCATCGAATACGGCATGCAGAAATGGATCTGGCCCGACACGGAGCCGAGCTCCACCGTAAACGTCGAGGCCACCACCACCTCGTTCGGCGTGGCGATATTGGCGAACTGGGTGTTCATTTCCGAGCGGATATATTCAAACTCGACCGGGAACACCGGTTCCCACGATTTCGTATACGCCTCGAAGACGATATCGAGGATGCGCAAAATGATGCGCTGCTCGGTCTGGGTGAAGTCGCGGCCTTCGACGCGCGTATGGAAACGCCCGTCGCCGCCGAATAGATTGTCGACCAGCAAGAACACCAGGCCCGGATCGAACACCATCAGGGCCGTGCCGCGCAGCGGCTTCATGTGCACCAGGTTCAGATTGGTCGGCACCACCAGGTTGCGGATGAATTCGCTGTACTTCGATACCCGCACCGAGCCGACCGACACTTCGGCGCTGCGGCGCAGGAAGTTGAACAGGCCCACGCGCAGCAGGCGCGCGAAGCGCTCGTTGATAATCTCCAGCGTCGGCATGCGGCCGCGCACGATGCGTTCCTGGGTCGCCAGGTTGTAGGTGCGAACGCCCGTGACGTCTTCCGGCGCCTGCGCGTCGTCCTGGTCTCCGTTGACGCCCTTCAGAAGGGCATCGACTTCTTCCTGGGAAAGGAAATTATCGGCCATGGCTGCTTATTGAATGATAAATGCGGTAAATAATACGTCCGTCACGTCTTGTTCCGGCCCTTTTTCGTCGAACGGCTGGTTCACTTGAGCAACGATTTCCGCCGCCAGCTGCTGCTTGCCTTCCACGGTATTGAGCTCCGACGCCTTTTTGCCGGACAGCAGCAGCAACAGACGGCTGCGCACTTTCGGCATATTGAGCTTGATGCTGTCCATTTCCTCGGCGTTCGCCACCTGCAAGGTAAACGCGATCTGCAGGTATTGCTCGCCGTTTTCGGGCTGCAGGTTGACGGTGAAGGAATCGATCGGCACGAACACGGGCGGGCCGGCTTTCGCTGCGGAATGTTTCTTTTTCTTCGACGGCGACGATTCTTCCTGGTCGCCCTTGCCATGCAAGAAATACCAGGCCGCGCCGCCGCCCACGCCGCCGGCCACCAGCACCGAGGCCAGGACGATGATGATCAGCTTCTTTTTGGAAGCTCCCGCAGGTGCCAGGGCCGCGTCGGCTTTCGGATCTGCTTTCATTTTTGGATTTGCTTTCAATGGTACTCGACTGCATGGAAGTGGATCACGACGCCATTATGTCATTATCGGCAAAGGATGCGCAGAACCAACTGTGGAAAAGAGGCCGGAAGCGCGCTCAACTTGCTTTTGGCGGCAGAAACCTTCAGGCAAAGGTATCGACTTCGCCCAGTGTCGGCCTGCCGCGGCTGCCGTTCTGGGCGATGGCGATCTCGCCGCCCTTGACCGTGCCGCTGCCGCCGCGTCCGCCGCCGGAAGCGTCGCGCTGGCCGCTCTGCTGCTGCGCCGCGCCGTCCGACACGGTGGCGTTGCCAAACGCAATGCCGGCCTCGGCCATCATGTCGCGCAGGCGCGGCAGGGCCGCTTCCAGCGCTTGCCGTACTTCCGGCTGGGCCGACATGAAGGCGGCGTCGGCCTGGTCATTGGTGACCGTCAGCACCACCTGCAGCGGGCCGAGGTCCGGCGGGTTCAGGGTCAGGGTGGCGCTCTGGTCGCCGCCGGCCGCCATCCACACCACTTTTTGTCCCAGTTGCTGGTCCCAGGCCGGCGTGCCCACGCGGCCCATCAATTTGTCGGCCGGCACGGCGGCCGCCGCCGCGGCCTGCTGCAGGGCGCCGGGCGCCAGGGGCGCGACCAGGCGGGTCAGGTCGGGTGTCGCTTCCTTGGGCAAGGGTTCCGCCAGCGCGGCGCCGGCTTTGGCGGTGGCCGCCAGTTGCGCGTCGAGCGCCAGCTTGCCCGCGTCAAGCTTGCCGGCCTGCACGCTGGCGCCGGCCTGCGCCTTGCCCAGGCTGGCGGCAAAACCGCCGGCCTTGGCGTCGTCGAGCACAGTTTCGGTCCCGGTATCGGTCCCGGCTGCCTTCTGTCCGGCCAGCAACTGCGCCGCACTGATGCTTTTGCCATCGATCTTGCCGTCAAGCCTGGCCAGCGGGCGTGCGCCCGCGTCGGCTGGCTGTTGCATCGCCAGCTTGATGCTGCCCACCAGGGCCAGCATATCGGCGATCGGGTCGGCTGGCGGCTTCGCTTCCGCCGTCACCGTCTCTTCCGATTCGCTGCTCTCGCTGTCCTTCTCGGCCGGCGCCGCTTCCTTGGCCGTGCTCGCATGGGCCTGCTCGGTGGCCGCCTGTTCGGCCGCCTTGCCGGAGGCCGGCGCGGGTGTGGGCGCAGGCGCAGCAGGCTTGGCCGCCGCCTGGGCCGGCGTTTGCGCCTGGGCGCGGCCATTGGCCTGGCGCTGTTCCAGCTGGCGGTTCAGGGTACGCTGGAAATCACCGTCGGGCGCGCTGCCGGACGGCATCTCGCGTTTGACCGGCGCCGGCGTGGCATTCGGGGAGGAAATCTGGGAAATCGGGGTCTGCATGATGGGCCCTGTGGCGCTGCTGCCAGCGTAAGTCAGCGTAAATTAACGTTTGTAATAAGCTTGCCGTGCCGCGTGTTCGTCCATGGCTTTCTGGTCGCGCTTGTTTTCCAGCTTCAAGGCCTGTTCCTGCGCCCGGTTATTGAGTGTGGTGTACGACATGCGTTTTCGCTCCGCCGTTTGCCAGCTGGCCTTTTCATGCTCGCTGCGCGCCTGCGCGTGATTGACGACCTGCTGCTGGCCCGTGATGGCGCTGTCGAGCTTGAGCATGAACGCCTGGAAGTTGCGGTAAGCCATGGGCGTAATGCCGCTGGCCATGCTCGCTTCGAAGCGTTGCGCATAGTCATCGCGGTAGCCGGCCAGCATCTGCAGCTTTTGCTGGCAATCGTCGAGCGCCTTCAGGGCCGCGCCCAGGCGCTTGGCGCAGTCATCGGTCTCGCGCTGGGCCAGATCGATCAGGGTTGCAAGTTGGGAAGGAGATGCCATGGTTTAATTATATGCCCGGCAGGCAGGCTTCAATCACTCGAACAGAGCGGCAAGTTGCCCCAAGCTCTCGTCCATGCTGACACGCTCGGTAATTTGCTGTTGCAAAAACGCTTCAATCCGTTCATGCAGGGCGATCGCCTGGTCCAGCACCGGGTCGGTGCCGGCGGCGTAGGCGCCCACGCTGATCAGGTCGCGGCTGCGTTCATAGCGCGAATACAATTGTTTCAGCTTGCGGGCTTTTTGCTGGTGTTCATGGCTGGTGATCGAATGGGCGGCGCGCGAAATCGACTGTTCGATATCGATCGCCGGGTAATGGCCCGCTTCGGCCAGGCGGCGGTTGAGCACGATGTGGCCGTCGAGAATCGCGCGCGCCGAGTCGGCGATCGGGTCCTGCTGGTCATCGCCCTCGGTCAGCACGGTATAGAACGCGGTGATCGAGCCGCCGCCTTCCTCGCCATTGCCGGCCCGTTCCACCAGCACCGGCAGCTTGGCGAACACTGACGGCGGATAGCCCTTGGTGGCGGGCGGCTCGCCGATCGCCAGCGCGATCTCGCGCTGCGCCATGGCGTAGCGGGTCAGCGAATCCATGATCAAGAGCACGTTTTGCCCCTGGTCGCGGAAGTGCTCGGCAATCGCCGTCGCATACGCCGCGCCCTGCAAGCGCATCAGCGGCGGCGTGTCTGCCGGCGCCGCCACCACCACCGAGCGCGCCAGGCCTTCCGGCCCCAGTATCTGTTCGATGAATTCCTTGACTTCGCGGCCCCGTTCGCCGATCAGGCCGACCACGATCACGTCCGCCTCGGTATAGCGGGCCATCATGCCCAGCAGCACGCTCTTGCCGACGCCGGAGCCGGCGAACAGGCCCATGCGCTGGCCACGGCCGACCGTCAGCATGGCGTTGATCGAGCGCACGCCAACGTCCAGGGTCGACACGATGGGCGCGCGGCCCAGCGGATTGGCGGGGCGCACATTGATCGGCGCGCTGTCGGTGGTGTGCAGCGGGCCCAGTTGATCGAGCGGCCTGCCTGCGCCGTCGAGCACGCGGCCCAGCAATTGCGGGCCGACCGGCAAATGGCGCGCCCGGTCGCTCGGGCGGCGGCGCGGGTGCGCCACGCTGCCCGGGCGCGGTATCGCCGGTTCGACCGAAAACACGCGGGTGCCCGGCACGATGCCTTCGACATCGCTTTGCGGCATCAGGAACAGCCGGTCGCCTTCGAAGCCGACCACTTCGGCCTCGACCCGGCCGCCATTGGGTAGCGGCACGGTGCAGGCGGCGCCGACGGCCAGGCGCAGGCCGACCGCTTCCATCACCAGGCCGGCCACGCGCGTGACCCGGCCCGAGACCTGCATCGGCTCGACAAAACCGACCACGGCGGAACAGTCGTTCAGGTAGGCGCGCCAGCGCGCCGCATGGGGGTTGACGGCCGGGTCAATCTTGTCGCTCACGGCGCCAGCCAGTCCAGGTCTTTACCCAAGGCATGCGTGAGGCGCTGCCAGCGGGTCGACGCCTGGGCATCGATCTGGTTGCTGGCGGTGTCGATCTTGCAGCCGCCACGCTCCACCGACGGGTCTTCGATCACGCGCCAGCCGCCCTTGTCGAGTTCTTCGCCGATGCCGTCGCGCACCACCTGCGCGTCTTCCGGATTGAGCATCAGCAAGGCCGGCTGTTGCAGCACGGGCAGGTATTCGATGGCTTCGCGCACCATCGGCAACATCAGTTCGGGGCGCACCGGCAGGGCGGCTTTCAGCATGCCCTTGGCCAGCTGCAAGGCCAGTTCCATCACTTCATTGGCGATCAGCTCGTCGGCATGCTGCAGCGCGGTGCCGAAGCCGACGGCGATGGTTTGCAAATGCGCCAGTTCCACGCTGGAGGCCTGCTGGCCTTCGGCATACGATTGCGCGTGGCCGTCGGCGTGGCCGGCCGCATGGCCTTCGGCATAGCCGGCGTTGCGGCCTTCCTCGAAGGCGGTGGCGTGCGCCGCCTCGCGGATGGCATCGACTTCTTCCTGGGTCGGATATTCCAGCGGCGGCGCCAGTTCCTCTTCGATCAGCTCGGCAAAGGGATCGGGTTCCGGTTCCGGCTCGGGTTCGAGCAGCTTGCGCGCCGCCACCACGCTCGGGCGGTCGTCGCCGAACGAGGTCATTTCCCAGCGTTGATACGCGGTTTGTTTCTCTTTGGGAATAAAATTAGACAAACGAATCCTCGCCTTTTCCACCCAGGACTATCTGCCCCTCGTCCGCCAGGCGGCGCACGATCTGCAGGATCTGCTTCTGCTGCGATTCCACTTCCGACAGGCGCACCGGGCCTTTCGAATCGAGGTCTTCGCGCATCATCTCGCCGGCGCGCTGCGACATGTTTCTGAAGATCTTCTCGCGCAGCTCCTGCGAGGCGCCTTTCAGGGCGATGATCAGCATTTCCGACTGCACTTCGCGCAGCAGCAGCTGGATGCCGCGATCCTCGATATCGATCAGGTTGTCGAACACGAACATTTCGTCCATGATCTTCTGCGCCATGTCGTTGTCGTAGTTCTTGATATTGTCCATCACGGAGCCTTCCTGCTCGCCGCTCATGAAGTTCAAAATCTCGGCGGCGGCGCGTACGCCGCCCAGCGACGATTTCTTGATGTTTTCATTGCCCGACAGCAGTTTCGTCAGCACGTCGTTCAGCTCGCGCAGCGCGGCCGGCTGCACCCCGTCCAGGGTGGCGATGCGCAGCACCACGTCGTTGCGCAGGCGGTCGGTGAAGTGGCCGAGGATTTCGCAGGCCTGGTCGCGCTCCAGGTGGACCAGGATGGTGGCGATGATCTGCGGGTGTTCGTTGCGGATCAGCTCGGATACCGACTGCGAATCCATCCATTTCAGCGATTCGATGCCGGACGCGTCCTTGCCGCCCAATATGCGCGACAGCAATACCGAGGCCTTGTCGTCGCCCAGCGCCTTGGTCAGCACCTGACGGATATACTCGTCCGAATCGAGGCCGACGGTGGAGTTGAGCTCGGTCTGCTCGCGGAAGTCGTCGAGCACGTCGACCACCTGTTCGTGGGCGATGCCCTTCATGGTGGCCATCGCCGCGCCCAGTTTCAGCACTTCGCGCGGGCCGAGAAATTTCATCACTTCGGCCGCCTCGCTCTCGCCCAGGGCCAGCATCAGGATGGCCGCTTTTTGCAGTCCGGTCGATTCAGTCATTATTGCCTATCCATGCCTTGATGATGTTGGCGACCACGCGCGGGTCGTCCTGCGCCAGCTTCCTGGCCATCGCCAGGTTCTCGCGGTAGCCGCGCGCGGTGTCTTCTTCCAGTTCTTCCAGCTCGGCTTCGCTGAGCAGGACCTCGTTTTCCGCGTCGGTCTTCGGCAGCTCCGGCTCGATCACGGGCGGTGGCGCGCCGAAATCGTCGATTTTGCGCATCACCGGGCGCAGCATCGGGCGCACGATCTTGATGAAGATATACAGCAGGATCAGGGCCGTGATCAGGAACTTCGCCAGTTCTTTGGCCAGCGGCAGGTTGGCCGGGTCGCGCCACCATTCCAGCTTGCCTTCCGGCGCGCGGTCGATGCCGTCGAACGGCGAATTGGCCACGCTGAAGCTGTCGCCGCGGTCCTTGTTGTAGCCCATCGCCTCCTTGACGAGGTTATTGATCTGCACCATTTCAGCCGGCGAAATCGGCGTCACCGTCACCTTGCCGTCGGCGGCGATATTGCGGCGATAGTTGACCACCACCGCCACCGACAGGCGGCGCAGGCCGCCCATCGACTTCTGTTCGTAGCGCACGGTCTTGTCGACTTCATAATTGGTGGTCGATTCCTTTTGCGACGGCTGGGTCGGCGCCCCCGCGCCAGGCGCGCCCGGCGCCTCGGCCGTCAGCGGCGCGGTGGCCACGCCCGGCGGCTGGTTCGACAGCGCGCCCGGCACGCCGGACGGATTGGCATTGCCGGCGCCGGTCGACTCGCTCGTTTGCTGGCTGCGGATGGTCGACGCTTCCGGCGGCGAGTTCGGCTTGTAGGTTTCGGCCGCCTGTTCGCTTTGCGAGAAATCGACGTCGGCGGTCGCCTCGGCGCGCACATTGCCTTCGCCGACGATCGGCAGCAGGATCGATTCGACCTGCTTGATCACGCTTTGCTGCAACTGCTGCACGTATTTCAGCTGGTTCGGATCGAGGCTCTTGATGCCGTTGGCGCGGTCCTTGTCGCGTTCCTGGTTGGACAGCAAAGAGCCCGCCTGGTCGACCACGGTCACATTGATAGGCAGCAATTCCGGCACGCTGGACGCCACCAGGTGCACGATGGCGCTGACCTGCAGCTGGTCCAGGCCGCGGCCCGGATGCAGGTTCAGCAGCACCGAGGCGGTCGGTTTCTGCTGGTCGCGCACGAACACTTGCGGTTTCGGCAGGGCCAGGTGGACGCGCGCCGTGTCGACCGCCGACACCGATTCGATCGACTTGGCCAGCTCGCCTTCGAGGGCGCGCTGGAAATTGACCTGTTCGAGGAACTGCGACACGCCCAGTTTCTGGTTCTCCATCAACTCGAAACCCACGTTGCCGCCTTTCGGCAAGCCTTGCGCGGCCAGTTTCAGCCGTGCATCGTGGACTTGTTCGGTCGGTACCAGGATCGCGCCGCCGCCTTCGGAAAACTTGTGCTTGATGCCCAGCTGGTCCAGCGAGGCGGTGATGGCGCCGCCGTCGCGGTCCGTGAAATTGGAAAACAGGACTTTGTATTCCGGTGGCTGGTTCCACATGTACAGCGCCACGCCGATGGCGATCAGCGCCGCCACGCCCAGGCCACGCAGGAAATTCTTGCCCATCGGGGTCTTGGCAAACGCCTGCACGGATTCAACCGGCGTGCGCGCGGGGGCGGGCGCCGGTGGGGGTTGGTTCAGTTCAATCTCTTCCGCTACAGCCATGATTGCCTTCCGTGGCGCTGGTATGGTGGGGTTGGTGGGGGCCGCCGCCTGCGAAACGAGGAGCGATAAGAGCAATTATCCGCTCCTGTCATGCGCTTTGATCGTCCAAATAGAAGGTGGTTTTGCCGCCTGCTCGGCCGAGCGGCTGGCTTTCCTGCTGGTATTGTGGAACACTGGCAACGTACGGTAGCACTAATTGTACCCGGCGCTGCCTTGCCTGCCAGGGTTTTGTGCCTTGGAGGCAACAGACAGGAATCGGGAGGCACAGTGAAAACAGGCGGCATGGGTGGTATAGACAGCAGCAGGATCGAGGCGATGATCTCGCAATTGAAGGCCGCGGCCACGCGGCCGGAGGCGAAAGTGCCGGCGATCCAGACCGAGGCGCCGGCCGCCAAGGTCAATTTTGCCGACGCGCTCAAGGGCGCGCTCGACTCGGTCGCCAGCGCGCAGAAGACGTCGGCAGACCTGGGCAAGCGCTTTACCATGGGCGACGATAGCGTCAGCCTGTCGGACGTGATGGTGGCCTCGCAAAAAGCCGGCATCCAGTTCCAGGCGACGGTGCAGGTGCGCAATAAACTGGTGTCGTCCTACCATGAGATCATGAACATGCAGGTGTGACGCTGATGCTGGCGCGCGCATGAACAAGCTGGAGCTGATGAAGACCTTCGTGCGGGTTACCGAGCTGAGCAGCTTTACGCAGGCGGCTGCCAGCCTGGGCCTGCCCAAGGCCAGCGTGTCCGAGCATGTGCGCGACCTGGAGCTGCTGCTGGGCGCGCGCTTGCTCAACCGTACCACGCGCAAGGTCAGCGTCACCCAGGACGGCCTGGCGCTGTACCAGCGCTGCAAGGACATGCTGGCCGACATGGACGACATGGAAAACATGTTCCGTCTTGACGGCACGGTGCTGGCCGGCCGCTTGCGCATCGACATGCCCACCGTGGCGGCCCGCCAGCTGGTGATGCCCTGGCTGGGCGAATTCCTGGCCACCTATCCGAATATCCAGATCGAAGTCAGCAGCACCGACCGGCGCGTCGACCTGGTGCGCGAGGGTTTCGATTGCGTATTGCGCGCCGGCGACGTGCAAGACCCGTCGCTGATCGCCCGTTACCTGGGCACGGTGCCGATGGTCAACTGCGCCAGTCCGGCCTACCTGCGCGCGCATGGCACGCCGCAGAGCGTGGACGAGCTGGCGCGGCACCGCCTGGTGCATTACGTCACCACGCTGGGCGCGCGCTCGTCCGGCTTCGAATACGTGCTGGACGGCCAGTTGCATCAGCTGCCGATGGCCGGCAATGTCACCGTCAACAATACGGAAGCATTCCAGGGCGCTTGCCTGGGCGGCCTCGGGATTGCCCAGATGCCCCTGAGTGGCGCGCGCGCCTATCTTGCCGCCGGCACGCTGGTGGCGGTCTTGCCGCAGCACCTGGCGCCGCCGATGCCGATCGCCCTGATGTATACGCATCGGCGCGACTTGCCGAAGAGAACCCGGGTCTTCATGGATTGGCTGAGCGCGCTGATCGAACGTGAGTGGATGGCAGGATAGACTGGCAAGGATTGTGCGGATAATCCGATCAGTCTTATCGGATACGCGCGGTTTATCAATCGGGGTGGCGACAATATACTGGTTTCATCGATGAGCGATCCGCTACATCGCCTGCCACCCCATCCTTGAAGGAACGCCATCATGAGCAACAACACGCCAATCGCACTGATCACCGGCGCCAACCGCGGCCTGGGCAAGAACGCCGCACTGAAACTGGCCGGGACCGGCGTCGACCTGATCATTACCTACCGCAATAACGCCGACGAAGCGAACGCCGTCGCCGCCGAGATCCGGGCGCTGGGCCGCCATGCGGTGGCGCTGCAGCTGGATGTGGCCGACACGCGCGGCTTTGCCGACTTTGCCAACGCCGTCAGCGCCGTGCTGGCCAGCGACTGGCAGCGCACGCAGTTCGATTATCTGGTCAACAACGCCGGCAGCGGCGTGCATGCATCGATCGCCGAGACCACCGAAGCGCAATTCGACGCGATGGTGAACGTGCACCTGAAGGGGGTATTTTTCCTGACCCAGAAACTGCTGCCGCTGCTGGCCGATGGCGGGCGCATCGTCAACCTGTCGAGCGGGCTGGCGCGTTTCAGCAACCCTGGCTATGCCGCTTACGCGGCGATGAAGGGGGGCGTCGAGGTGCTCAGCCGTTACATGGCGCAAGAGCTGGGCGCACGCGGCATCGCCGTCAATGTGGTGGCACCGGGCGCGATCGAGACCGATTTCGGCGGCGGCGTGGTGCGCGACAATCCTGCCGTCAACGCCCACATTGCCTCGGTCACCGCGCTGGGAAGGGTGGGGCTGCCGGACGATATCGGCGGCGCCATCGCCTCGCTGCTGCAGCCCGGCAACCGCTGGATCACCGGCCAGCGCATCGAAGTGTCGGGCGGCATGAACCTGTAAAGGGAGCTTGTCAGCTCAGGCCGGCAATGCGCGCGTTGCGCTCGCGTTCGAGTCGCGTGATGTAACGCTGCACCTGCGCCAGGGTACCGCGCGACAGGTCGACGAACTGGCAGCCCAGGCGGCGGTTCAGCTTGTTGTTCAGCAGGGTCATGTCCAGCGAATTGCGAATTTGCAACGTCACCGTGATGATGCCGATCTCGGGCAGGTCGATGCGGCAGCCCGGGTAGTTCTTGCCGATGGTGTCGCCCAGCACCAGTTTGTTGTCCATGATGGCGATGCCGCCGCAGCTGATGTCGGCCAGCGGGAACGGCACGTTGGCCGTGCCTTCGTCGGTGACCATGGGAATTGTCGCGCGCACCGGATTGCTGACGGGTGTATTCATGCGGTAATACTCGCGCCGCTGCAAGCGGATCAGGGTCTCGGGCACGGTCATTTTCAAGGCCGGCGTGGTGCCATGCATGCATTCTTCCACCGAATTGCTGGAAAACAGGATACGGATCTTGTCGAGCGAGGTTTCAAACGTGATGCCGCTGGCGGCCACCATGCGCCGGCTCTGGCCGGTATCGACGGGGCGGTCGAGGATGACCATGTCGCGCTCGGCGTCGATATCGAGGATGGAGGTGACGCAAACGTCGGATTCGCCATGCACCTGCATGCGGATCAATTGATTCTTTTCGCCGATGCTGCGCAGCAGCGCGACGATTTCCCGCCGTGATTCCACTTCAAAGTCATGCCAGTTTTCGAGGCCGGAATCCATAATATGTGCTTGCATTGATGCCTGTCGGTTCTATTTGTCGGTGGGAAGTGCCGCGAGCGTATCGGGCGGCGGCGGGAGCGGCCCGCCTTTCGCAGATTCAATATGATATAACCAGGCCAGCAGTTCCGCAATCGCCCGATACAGGCCGGGCGGAATCTGGCTGTCCAGGTCGATATCCATCAACAGCGCCACCAATTCCTTCGATTCATGCACGAACACGCCATGCTCGCGCGCCGTGCTGATGATCTTGTCTGCGATCAGGCCGCTACCCTTGGCCACCACCTTTGGCGCCGCCTCGCCGCTCTGGTAGGCCAGTGCGACCGCCGTCTGCGGCATCTTGCGCTTGCCGTCATCCAGCATTGTCGTCTCCAGCGGGCTTGCCGGCGATCGTCAGCGACGACAGCGGCCAGCCCGACGCGGCCATCGACGCTTCCAGCCGCGCCGCATGCTGACGCAAGGTGTCGGCGCTCGCTTCGCTGCCGGCCTGCATCTGGATCTGGACGTTGCCTCCTTGCAACACTACCTGCGCCGACAGATCGCCCAGCAGCGGAAACTGGAAGCGCACGCTGCTGCGCCAGGCGGTGGCGTCTTCGTCCTGTCCCGGGTGTTGCCCGCCGTCCGGCCCATCCTTGGTGATATCCCACTGCATCTTTTGCCCGGGCCACGCTTCGCCCTGCCATTGCACACGCGCCTGTTCATGCGTGTGCAGCTGCAGGTTGATCAGCTGCGCCGCGGCCAGGTCGGTGCCGTTTTTCATGACCTCGCCCTGCAGGGTTTTCTGCATTTGCGGCTCCAGCAGCAAGGACGCCAGCGGCCGCTTGCCATCGGCCCATTCGGCCACATGTGATTCATAGAACAGGCCGCTGCTGCCGACCGCGTCGCGCAGGTTTTGCGCCACTTGCGACGGGTCGGTGCCCGGCGTGGCCATCAGGCTGGTCTTGCCGATCAGCGACAGCGGTGCGCCGGGCACGCTTTCCGCCTGGCTCAGCACGGTGCTGATGGCGCGCGCGGTACTGCTCAGCTCAGGGGCGGGCGTGTCGGCATTCAGCGAGGGCAGCAAGTTGGCGGGCGTCAAGGGCGCGCGGCCCAGCAGCGCGGCTGCCGCGCCACCGGTCCGCATGCCGGCCTGCGCACCTTGCGCGGCGGCCGCCTCGGGCTCGGCTTGTGCATCGGCATAGGTCAGCATCGCGCCGGCGCGCGGATCGGCGCCGGCGCCGATCTGGAACGAGGGACGGGGATTGATGCCGACCAGCAACAAAGGAATTTCGGCGCCCAGCTGTGCGCCGGCCGGCAGCTGCATGCGCGCCGGCGTGCCGGCCACGCGCACCAGGTAGCTGCCGTCGGTCATGCGGCCCATCACCTGGCCGGTCATCGATTTGCCGACCATGCCTTGCAAGGAGCGCTGGAATTCGGCCTGGCGCGGCTCGGCGACCGTATCGGCCGGGCGCGTGCCCTTGACCGGCGCGACCGGCGCCATGCCGATGGTGTTGGGCAGCATGGCGCCGGGTCCTGCGTTTAGACGCTATAGGCGTTGGCCAGGCGCCGTTCGGTGCCGGTGCTGTTGATCAGCTTGGACAACTGCGCCATCCACGGTATGGTCAGGTCGCGGATCTTGCGGTCGTCTTCCAGCATCTGCTTGATCAGCGCCACCTTGCGCAGGCGGCCGGCGCTTTCCAGCACAACCTTTGCTTCGTTGTCCTTCAGGCGCTGCGCATGCCTGCCGATCTGCTGTTCCAGGGTCGCCAGCTCATCCCATTCGGCATTGCCGGCGGCCACCAGCATGCGCGCCGTCAACGCCTGCATCGCTTCGTAGGTGTCGAGTACTTGCTGATTCGTCATCATGTCAGGCGCTCGCGTAGTTGGCCATGCGTGCAATCGGCGCATCGCCGGCGGCCATGTTGATGCCGCCTGGGGTGCCGATGGCGTTCCAGGTATCGCGCAGATCGGTCAGCAGGCGCTGCACCTCTTCCAGGATGGCCAGGTCGTTTTTCAGGTTGGCCGTCAGCAGGCGCGCGCCCATGTATTCATACAGGGCATCGAGGTTTTCGGCGATTTCGCCGCCCGCATTCTTGTCCAGGCTGGCGCGCAGGCCATGGTCGATCAGCTGCATGGCGCGTGAAATCGACTTGCCCTTTTCCGGGATATTGCCGGCTTTCATGTGCATCTGCGCGCTCAGCACGGCCACCAGCGCGCCGTCATACAGCATGGCGATCAGCTTGTGCGGAGAAGCCGCACCGATGCCTGTTTCCAGGCCGACCTTGGCGTACGATTGCGCGCCCTTGTTTGATGATCCAAACATTCGTATTCCTCTGATAGATGTTCGTTAGTTCGCGGCCAGCGCCGCGAGCTGCTGAGTCAAATAATTGCTGGTGCTGTTCATCGAGCTGAGTGTCACGTCGAGCGAACTGTATTGCTTGCGCAAGCGCGCTTCGGTCAGGGTCAGCCGGGTATTGAGCGCATCGCGCTGCTTGGCGATATCGGCAATACTCTTGTTCAAACCATCATTCTTGTTCTGGATCAGGCCCGAGGTTCCCAGGTAGCTATCTGTAATAGTAGCAAACAAGGCGCTGATACCCTTGGAAATATTCACTGAGCCGCGGTCGCCCAGCTGGCCGCCTTTGATCAGTACGGCAATCCCGGCGCTGCCGGAACCGGCCGAACCGGTCAGGGTCTGGCCGCTACCGACCGCCACCGCACCGTCGATGGTGCCGGCCACGTCCACGCCGGTGGTCATGGTGGGGGTGCCGAACAGGTCGTCGGCGCCATTGCCGGTGATTTCCAGCTTCGACGACGAGCCATATTTGTTCGACACGATGCTGAACACACCATTTTCCTGCGTCACCTTGACACTGGCGGTGGCGTCGGTCACGCCCGAGGCGCCGTTGATCAGCGATTGCAAGTGGCTGACCAGGCTGTCGGCCGTGTAGGTGCCGGGCACCAGGGTGGCCTTGGTGGCAACGCCATTGATGGTCATCGACAGATTATCGTTGACGCCGGCGATGATGTTCAGGTTGGCTGCCGTGCTGCCCACCAGGGTGCCTTGCGTGGCCAGCTTGGAAATCGAGATGCCCTTGGTGCCGACGGACGAATTGCTGGTCGAACTGACAAAGCTGACCAGGCTGTCGGTGGTCGAACCCGAGGTCGCCAGCAGCTTGATGACGTCTTCCGAATTCTTGTCGATCGCCGTCTGCAGCTTGCCCGTATCGAGTTTCAGGGTGCCGTCCTTCTGGAACGCCACACCCAGTTGGCTCAGGCTGGTCACGGTACTGTCGAGGCCGGGCACGCTGGTGCCGAACAGCTTGCGCAAGCCCGTTTTCAGGCTGTTGGTGGTCGAGTCGCCCACCAGTGGACCGCCGGTGCGTGCCGCGCCTTGTTTCAAATCGGGCGTGACGGCCGTCAGGGTATTGATGGATGCATTGAGCTCGTTATAAGCCTTGACGAAATTGGTCAGCGCCGTCTTGATGCCGGACGTATCCATGCTGACGCCGACACTGCTGGTGCCAATTTTCAGCACCGACATCGTTACGCCAGGCACGGCGTTCTCGACATTATTGGTCTGGCTGTCAATGGCCACGCCGTTGACGGTCAGCTTGGCATTTTGACCAGCATTGCTTTGCGTCATGTTCTGCGTGCCATTCGGCGCATACGACAGCAAATCGCTGATGTCCTGGTCGCCGGCCACGGACACGCGCATGCTCGACGTTTCGCCGCTCTTGTCGGAGGTCAGCACCAGGCGGTTGGGCTTGTCGCTACCGTCGGAAATAATGCTGGCGGTCACGCCGATGCCGGCCTTGTTGATGGCGTCGCGGATGCCTTGCAGCGAGTTGTTGCTGCCGTCGATGGTGACGGTGCGTGCCACGCGCGTTGCATCGAGGTCGAAGGTGGAGCCCGTGTATTTTCCGTCGGCAAGAGTGCCACCCTTGACGCTGCCGAAGTCGAACGTCAGCACGGTGCTGGCGCCCGAACCGATCAGGGCGGTGGTGGTTTCCTGGCCGGCGGCGGTGATCGTCTGCGCCTGTGCCAGCTGGGTCACGTTGACGCTGTAATTGCCCTTGACGGTGTCCTTGCCGGCGGTGGCGGTCAGGACCTTGTCGTCCGAGGTGGTGGCATTGGCCACCTTGTATTTGGAGGCGTCGGCCAGCGCGGTGACGGTGGTCTGGAACGCGCCGACGGCGCCGCTCAGGGTGCCATAGGCGGAGATTTGCGAGGTAATCGCCTTTTCCTTGTCCTGCATGGCGACAAAGGGGCGGCTTTCCACGGCCATCAGCTGGCTGACCAGGCCGTTTACGTCGAGAACGCCACCAGTACTGACGGATGAGACAGCCACAATAACCTCCTATGGGAATGCATGAATATACTTGGTTAACGGCATAATCCATCCAGACTTTAGAGGGGTATTCGGCCAGCTGTTCGCCCTATGCCACAAACGACGTGGCACAGGGCAGGTTCACGCCGTTTGCTTGATCAGCAAGCCTTGTGCTTTTTCCAGTGCCTTGCCGATTTCCAGCGCCTCTTTGGTGGGCATCTGGCGGATGACCTCGCGGGTTTGCTGGTCGATCACCTTGACGATGGTGCGCTCGCTGTCGGTATCGACCGAAAACTCCAGCTCGCGCGACATGAATTGCATCGCCTTGTTGATCTCGCTGACGGCCTGCTTGACGTCTTTCAGCTCGGACTGCGCGTCGTCCTTGCTTTTGGCGTTGCCGTCGATCGCCGCCGGCGCCACCGGCCTGGCGGCCGTGGCGTTGCCTGGAGTGACCGCAGTGCGCTGCTGCGGCTGCGGGGCCGGGAGGCCGTTTGTTGCCTGGATATCCATGATGGTGTCCTTTAACGGAAATTCCCCGGCGGATCAAGATGCAATATCTGGACCGGCCGGGGAGGGCTAAGCTACGGTACTACGGGGCGGAAATTAACCGCGCAGCAGCGACAGCACGCCGTTAGGCAGCGAGTTGGCCTGGGCCAGCATGGCGGTACCAGCCTGTTGCAGGATCTGGCCGCGCGTCAGCTTGGCTGTTTCCGATGCGAAGTCGGTGTCCTGGATGCGGCTACGCGATGCCGACAGGTTTTCCGAAGTCGATTCCAGGTTGCTCACCGCCGTTTCAAAGCGCGACTGCAAGGCACCGAAGGTTGCGCGCTGGCTGTTGACACTGGCCAGGGCGGAATCGAGAATCTTCAGCGCATCGTTCGCACCCTTGACGGTCGACACGTCGATGCTGGACACCGAATTGAGCGTTGCCGCGCCAGATTTTACGCCCATGCCGGCTGCCACCGTACCAATCGAAAAACCCTTGTCGGAGTTCATCGAGACAGTGCCCATTGTGATGGAGGTGCCGTTACTGGCCACAGTTTGCGGAGTGCCCACGCCGCCAGCGGAATCGATGGAGGCGGCGGTAAAGGTATCGGCCGCGCTTTTATTCACCAGTTTGATGTTGTTGCCGGAAACATTTGTCAGTATCAGGCCATCTTTGGCGTCATTCAGCTTGGCAGTCACGCCGGTGGTCGATGACAGGTCATTGAAGGCACTGACTGCCGAGGCCAGGCCCGATGCGTTATTTGCGCCCACCGTGAAGGTAACGTTGGCTGCCGTGCTGTTATCGGAGGTGACTTGCATGGAGTACACGCCACCGGCAGAAAATCCGACCGCTTCTTCGGTTTTGGCCGTGGCCGTCACGCCCGTATCGGCGGTTTTGCCATTGATGGTGGCCGCCAGCGTTTGCGCCGTGTCAGTGGTTGATACCGCAACCGGAGCTGTTTTCAGACCCTGGATATCGAAGGTACCCGATGTATAAGCGGCAGTTGTCGAGGTGGCTGGTGCCGAAGCGCTGGACTGGTTGTTGCCGTAGTTATTGGTACGGAAGTTGGCGGTCGTGGCCTGGATGGTCTGGCCAGCGTTGGCGCCCACCTGGAACGATGCCGAGCCGAACGAGCCGTCGAGCAGTTTCAGGCCGTTGAATTCCGAGGTTTGCGAGATGCGGTCGGCTTCCGACAGCAGCTGGCCAACCTCGGCCTGGATCGCCTTGCGGTCGCCGGCCGAGTTGGTGGCGTTCGCCGACTGGACTGACAGTTCACGTACACGTTGCAGAATGTCGCCCGTCGATTGCAGCGAACCCTCGGCCGTTTGCAGCAGCGAGACGCCGTCGTTGGCATTGCGCTTGGCTTGATCGAGGCCGCGGATTTGCGACGTGAAGCGCTCGGAAATCGCCAGGCCCGCAGCATCGTCTTTTGCGCTATTGATGCGCAAACCCGAGGACAGGCGTTGCAATGAGGTGGACAGGGCGGACTGCGACGTGCTCAGGTTGCGTTGTGCATTCAGTGACGCGGTATTGGTATTGATTACTGAGGCCATTTTGAAGCTCCTTGCTATATGTTTTGGCTAGATGCCTGGTACCTTGGTCTGCCCCTCCATTCCGGGACACTCACACCGCAGTTATATTCATTAACGGAATGCCCTATGGAAAGTTTAGGAAAGGAAAGCGACTATATTTTTGTTTCTCACTCTCAAGTTGCCATGGCTGAGGGCGTTTAAGCGGCTTGATTTCCATAAACTTTAGGGTCGAAAAAAAATTAAATAGAAGAAATATTCTTTATTATTTTTTTATTAAAAAAAATCCCCGGCGCGGAAATATTCCGGCCGGGGATGGGTGTTGTTGGCAAACGCGCCATGGCGGCGCGCGCGTCAGGTGGCTTAACGTCCTTGCAGCAGCGACAGCACGCCGTTTGGCAGCGAGTTGGCCTGGGCCAGCATGGCCGTGCCTGCCTGTTGCAGGATCTGGCCGCGCGTCAGCTTGGCCGTTTCCGCCGCAAAGTCGGTGTCCTGGATGCGCGAGCGTGAAGCCGACAGGTTTTCCGACGTCGATTGCAAGCTGGTGACAGCCGTTTCAAAACGCGACTGCAAGGCGCCGAACGTGGCGCGCTGGCTGTTGACGCTGGCCAGGGCCGAATCGAGCACCTTGAGCGCATCGGAGGCGCCTTTGACGCTCGATACGTCGATGCCGGATACCGAGTTCAGCTTGGAGTCGGCGCCAGCGAGTGGCACGGCATTGGTGCCCGTGACGCCGCCGATCGAGAAGCCCTTGTCGGAGTTGAGCGAAATATGGCCCATGGTGGTACCCGTGCCGCCGCTGCCCGCAATAGCGAACGGTGTGCCTACGTTGCCGGCGCCATCGATGGCTGCCGCCGACACGGTATGCGCCACATCGGTGCTGCCGTTGACCAGCGTGATATTGTTGCCGGCTGCATTGGTCAGTATCAGGCCATTGTTGGTACTGTTGAGCTTGGCGGTGACGCCGGTCGAGGCTGAAACATCGTTGAACGCGCTGACCGATGCGGCCAAGGTCGTTGCATTGAGCGGATTGCCCACGGTGAAGGCGACGTTGGCAGCGGTGGAGTTATCGGAGGTGACGGCCAGCGAGTACACGCCGCCGGCAATGAAAGTGGCCGATTCTTCGGTTTTCGCTGTGGCGGTCACGCCGGTTTTTTCGCTGGCGCCATTGATATTGGTGGCCAGTATTTGTGCGGTATCGCCGCTGCTAACGGCGACGGTGGCCGATTGCAAGCCCTGGATACTGAACGATCCAGGGGTGTATTGCAGGCCCGCGGCGGTGGTGGGCACGCTGGTACCCACTTCATTGTTGCCGTAGTTATTGGTGCGGAAATTGGCGGTCGTGGCCTGGATGGTCTGGCCGGCGTTGGCGCCCACCTGGAAGGTGGCCGAGCCGAAAGAGCCATCGAGCAATTTCAAGCCATTGAATTCCGAGGTTTGCGAAATACGGTCCGCTTCCGACAGCAGTTGGCCCACTTCCTGTTGAATTGCCTTGCGGTCGCCGGCCGAGTTGGTGGCATTGGCCGATTGCACCGACAACTCACGGATGCGTTGCAGGATATCGCCGGTCGATTGCAGCGAGCCTTCTGCTGTTTGCAGCAGCGAGATGCCATCGTTGGCATTGCGGCGAGCCTGATCGAGACCGCGGATCTGCGAGGTGAAACGCTCGGAAATCGCCAGCCCTGCGGCGTCGTCTTTCGCGCTGTTGATGCGCAGACCGGACGACAGGCGTTGCAGGGAGGTGGACAGTGCGGCTTGGGATGCGCCCAGATTACGTTGCGAATTGAGCGATGCGATATTGGTGTTGATAACTGCGGCCATTTTGATGCTCCCGATGTGCGGGTTTTGGCTCTGTGCCTGCTCACCTTGGTCTGCCCCCGCGCTCTGGGGCACTCAAACCGTAGTTGTAAAGATTAACGGACGCTGCTCAAAAAAGTTTAGGGTCGGAAATGCGCTTTTTCCGACTTTCCCCCTATGAGGCGCTGCCGTCGCCGCTTCTATACGGCAGCGTTTTTTGATACTTTATGGCAAAAATAAAAAAAATAAATGCCAAATCGCGGCCTGAAAACAGCGCTTTTCCGGGCTGGCAGGCAAAAAAAAGCCCGCCGGAAGGCGGGCATGGCGTGTGACGGGGCGCCGCTCAATCGGCCACCACCACGCGGTTCTTGCCGGTCTGCTTGGCCTGGTACATGGCGCGGTCGGCGCGCTTCACCAGTTCGGCCTGGTCTTCATTGGGCAGGCGCAGGGCGACGCCGGCGGAAAAGGTGATCAAGACCTTTTCATTGTCGTGCAGGAAGAAGTGGCGGGTCAGTTCACGCTGCAGCCGCGTCATGGTCGAGGACGCCGCTTCGACCGTGGTTTCCGGCAGCAGGATCAGGAATTCCTCGCCGCCGAAGCGGGCGATCACGTCCATCGAGCGCAAGGTGTCCTTGACGATTTTTACGAGATGTTTCAGCGCGGCATCGCCAGCCAGGTGGCCATAGGTGTCGTTCAGGCGCTTGAAGTCGTCCAGGTCGAGCATGGCGATGCACAGCGGCGTGCCGCGCCGGTCCGAACGCGCCGTTTCACGTTCGAACACATCGTCCAGGCCGCGCCGGTTCAGGCTGCCCGTCAGCTGGTCTTCTCGCACCAGTTCGCTCATATGCTGGAGCTTGGCTTCCAGGGTATGGATGCGCTGTTCCGCATCCTGCACTTCCTGGCGCGCCAGCACCATCTTGTCACGCGCGCGCAGCGCCTCGCTCTGCACCAGCCGGGTTTCGTGCAGCACGTCGTCGAGTACCTGGTTCAGGTCGGTAATATTTTCCGCCTGGCTGATCTTGTCGGAATAGCCGCCGATCTTTTCATGGAAGTCGCCGGTGCTGGCCGCCACCTGGCCCAGGCGGTCGATAAAGGTCATCATCATGTTCTTGACGGTCAGCTTGACGTCCGACAGGCTGTGCTTGAGCTGGCTTTGCTTGTAGATGACTTCCTTCAGGCTGCGCGTGGCGTCTTCCAGCGCGCGCTGGTCGAGCGGGCCGGCGATCAGGTTCTGCACCGCCTCGACCTGGCCGCGCAGCCAGCTGTCGTCGTCCAGCAACTGGCTGACATTGTCCAGCAGCAGCTTGAACAGGCGCAGCAGCAACTCCTGCTGTTCGGCCGTATCGCCGCTTTTCAGCTCGATCTGGTAGCACAGCTGTTTCAGGCGCACGGCCGCTTCGTTGAGTGCGTCTTCCGTGTGCGCCTGTTTGATGGCCGCGCCCAGCGATTCGGCTTCCTCCACCAGTGCCGGCGTGCCGGTCAGCAAGGTCGCCACGGCAAAACCCAGGGTGCGGCTCAGCAGTTCTCGCAGCGTGCGCGTCTGTTCGCCGTCCGGCAGCGGCGGTAATTCGATGCCGCCGCCTTTCCTGGCCTGCTTTTCCGACAGCTGCGCCAGGGTGCGCACATAGCTGTCCCAGTCGCGCGCTTTCAGGGCGCGCTGGAAGCGGCGGCCAAAGTTGCCCAGCTCGCCGCCGGACTCGCTCATTTTCGCGGCAAACTGGCTCAGCACGTTTTCGGCGCCATTGTCGGCGCTTTTTTCACTGCTGGTGCTGGCGGCCAGCACGGCGGCGGGGGCGGCGATGTCAGCCGGCTCGCTGATGCCGGCGATTTCATTGTAGATGTCGCGGTAGGCGTTCGGCGTGGGCGCGATGCGGCGCGTCGCCAGGCGGCGAAACGCTTCGCGCGCAATCTCGGCGGGATTGGTGGCCGGATTCACGGCCGGGTTCACGGCGGCCGCAGGCGCGCTGGCCGGCGGGGAGGGCAATTTACTGGACATTGAGGCACGGCCTTTTTAGATATTTGCTAATTATCCCCATGATATGCGAGTTGGCAAAGCACTTATTGTGCGAGAAGCAAGGCGAAGGGCCGCCAATTCGCGCGATACGCCGCTTGCCGCTACTCCACCAGCTGGTTGCGGATCGCATAATGGGTCAGCTCGGCACTGTTTTTCAGCTTCATTTTCAGCAGCAGCCGCGCGCGGTATTCGCTGACGGTCTTGGCCGACAGCTTCAGTTCTTCGGCGATCGCGCCCACCGTCTTGCCCGAGGCGATCAGCACCAGGGTCTGGTATTCGCGGTCCGACAAGGTTTCGTGCAGCGCCGTTTCATGGTCTTCGCCGACCGTGTTGGCCAGTTCCTGCGCCAGCGCGGCGCTGATGTATTTCAAGCCTTCGGCCACCTGGCGGATGGCCGTGACCAGTTCGCGCGGCGCGCTCTGCTTGGTCAGATACCCGGCCGCGCCTGCTTTGAGCGAGCGGATCGCATACTGGTCTTCGCGGTGCATCGACAGCATCAGCACCGCCAGTTCCGGCTTTTCCTTCTTGATCTGCTTGAGCACGTCGATGCCGCTGCGGTCGGGCAGCGAGATGTCGAGCAGCATCACCTGGCACTTGGAGGCGCGGAAGCGCTTGATCGCATCGTGGCCGTTTTCGGCCTCGCCGGCGACGATGATGTCCTTGGTGTCGGCCAGGATCTGTTTCAGGCCCTCGCGCACGATCGCATGGTCGTCGGCGATGAATACCCGGATAATGGCTTTTTCTTTCATGACTGCGTTCGTTTCTGCATGTGTTGCTTTATGGTTCCCTGACGTCTGGCTGCCGCAGGCCATGTTGCGTGGGCGTATTGGCAGCAGCCGCTATTATCGCCTCTCGGGGCGTGGCGAGCCTGATTTTTATGGTCAGCACCGTACCGCCGCCCGCCGCGTCGGCCAGCTGCAAGGTGCCGCCAAGCGCACTGGCGCGTTCGCTCATGCCGCGGATGCCGAACGACTGCGGCTTGGCGCGATCCAGCGGGCGCATGCCGACGCCGTTGTCGCTGATGCACAGGCGTATATGCTGGCGCTGCTTGTCCAGCCGCACCGCTACCTTGCTGGCGCGCGCATGCTTGGCGATATTGGTCAGCGCCTCCTGGGCGATGCGAAACAGGGTGGTGGCCTGGTCCAGGCTCAGTTCGATGTCCTTGCGGTTCGAGGCAAACGCGCAGTCGATGCCGGCCTGGCGGGCGAATTCCCTGACTTGCCAGTCGAGCGCGGCGACTAGCCCCAGGTCCAGCATCGACGGGCGCAGGTCGAGCGAAATGCGGTGCACGGCGTCGATGCTGCGGTCGACCAGGTCGTCGACATAACCGGCCTTTTCCTGCAGCAGCGCGTCGCCTGCGGGCAGGCGGCGCGTCAGCATGGCCAGCGCCATCTTGATCGCCGTCAGGTTGCCGCCCAGGTCGTCGTGCAGTTCGCGCGCCAGGCGCGTGCGTTCCTGCTCCTTGACCTTGTCGATATGCGCCGTCAGTTCGGCCAGGCGCGCGCGCGACTGGCGCACCTCGATCTGTTCCAGCCGGCTTTCGGTGATATTCGTCATGATGCCTTCCCACTGCACCGTGCCGTGTTCCAGTGCGCGCGGGGTCGAACGCAGGTTGATCCATTTGACGTCTTTCCACGCATCGACCCAGATGCGGCCTTCCCAGTTCCAGCTCCACAGCGCCTGCTTCGACGCCTGCATCGAGTCGCGGTACGAGGCGCGGTCCTCCGGCAGGATCAGCTGGTAGAACAGTTCCGGCTGCGCATGCAGCTGCGTTGGTGCCAGGCCCAGCAAGGCCTGGCAGCCATCGCTCAGGTAGGGAAAGCCGGCGCGCCCGTCGGCGGTCACGCTGAACTGGTACACCAGGCCCGGTGTATTGGAGACGATGGCGTTGAAGCGCGACTGCACCTGCGCCAGGGCGGCGGCGGTCTCCTGCGGCGTGCGCAGGTCCTCGCCCAGCGCCAGGATCAGCGTGCGTCCCTGGTGTTCGGTGCGCGTCAGGCGCAGGCGCACGGCGTGCATGCCGGTATCGCGGCGTTGCAGCCGGGCCTGTACGATGGCGTGCGCGCCGATGCCCTCGTCGAGCGCCGGCTGGCCGGCTGGCCATTGCGGCGCCAGCTGGGGCAAGGTCATCGCTTGCAGCTCGTGCAGGCTGTAGTGCAGATGGCCGCAGGCGGCGCGATTGGCGTCGAGCACTTGCCAGCTGGCCGCGTCGAACAGATAGGCGTCGCTGGCGGCGGCGTGCAGGGCTGGCGCCAGGTGGGGCATGTGGGGGGTGTCAAGCATGGTGATGGATTTTTTCATGGTGTCAGCGGCGGGCGCGCCAGAAAGCGGCGAAACGGCGCAGCACGCGGGCCGGGCGTGAATTGTGGCGGCCGCGCTTGCCGGCGCCCATGCGCAGCCGGCGCCACCAGGCGCGGCGCGCGCGGCCCAGCGAGTTCGACAGTCGGCTGACGCGGCGCCAGGCGCGCGTCGCTTGCAGGCGGGCGATCCAGCGGTCCTTGATCGCCATGAAGCGGCCATGCCAGCGGGCAAACCACGGCAGGCTCAACAGGGTGGGGCGCGTCAGGGTGTACAGACGCGCCACCGCCGCCGCGCCGCCCAGCTTGGCCGCGACGATCACGCCGATACCGGAAAAGGCATGGCCGCGCGCGATCGCCAGCAGGGCCAGCAGCTTGACGGGAAACAGCAGCACGGCGGGCAGCACGAATACCGCCAGCGCCCAGTACGGCGGCAGGCGCTGTATCCGCGCTTCGAGCGCATGCAGCGGCGGAAACCGCGCCACCACCTGTATCGCGCGCGCACCGGTGGCCCACAGCCATTCCTCGATCAGCAGGAAAATGGCGGCCAGGTAGACCAGCGGCGCGAACAGCCAGCGCCTGAAACGGTAGTGTTTTCTCATCCGGCTCCAAACATAGTCTCCCGATGATACGTCAAAAAAGCCCGCGCACACGGGGTGCGGGCCTGCTGGCGGGGCTACAATAGGCAGATGAATAAAGCATTTGTAAAAGAGTCTGACAACGACGACGATGAAGAAGCCGCCGCGCTGGCGCTGGCGATTCCCGCCGGCGCCAAGAATTACATCACGCCGGCCGGCTACCAGCGCATCCGCAGCGAGCTGCTGCAGCTGATCGACGTCGACCGCCCGGAAGTGGTGCGCATCGTGCACTGGGCGGCCTCGAACGGCGACCGCTCGGAAAACGGCGATTATATCTACGGCAAGCGCCGCCTGCGCGAAATCGACCGCCGCATCCGCTTTCTCACCAAACGCATGGACCTGGCCGCCATCGTCGACCCCAGCGTGCACCATGGCAACGACCAGGTCTTCTTCGGCGCAACCGTCACCTATCTGACCAGCGACGGCGAAAGCCACACCATCACCATCGTCGGCATCGACGAATTCGACCCGCTGAACGGCAAGATCAGCTGGGTCTCGCCGATGGCGCGCGCGATCACCAAGGCGCGCGAAGGCGACGTGATCGTGCTGAACACGCCGCTGGGGGCGCAGGAGCTGGAGTTGCTGGAGGTGACGTATCCGGCGCCGGGGGAAGGGTAGTATTGAAAGGCACAAGGCCTAAAACCCTAAAAATGGCGTGCCGGAGACGCGCGCCTGAGAAAATGCCGATGGCGGCGTTGCAGCTCCTCGCCGTACATGCGTACTGTCTTCGTCGCTGCGCCTTGCCCTCGACATTTTTCAGGCCCGCTTGGCCCGGGGTGTCTGTGCGGGCGACTGGGGTTTAATCCTTTTTGGCGGTGTGCATGTTGCGCAGGGGCGCCAACTTAACCGTTCATGAACGGCTGCCCCCAGTCCTTGCCCTTGGGGTCAATTCCGTTCGCGCAGAATCCGGTTGACCCCGGCCACCCTGCGCACATTGCGCAGCAGCGCCGCCAGGTGCACGCGGTCCTTGACCTGTACCGTGAAGCGCAGC
The DNA here is from genome assembly GCF_049896105.1 of Janthinobacterium sp. PSPC3-1. NCBI lineage: Bacteria > Pseudomonadati > Pseudomonadota > Betaproteobacteria > Burkholderiales > Oxalobacteraceae > Janthinobacterium > Janthinobacterium sp. PSPC3-1. The sequence continues at coordinate 139,432 of NZ_JAFCTQ010000001.1, forward strand.
TGGTCGAGGACGTTGTCCTTGTCTTCGTCCATGCCGACATAGATGATGTTGGCGTCCGATTCGCCGATCTCGGCGGCCACGCGCGCCAGGATGCCGCGCTCGCTGTTGATCAGGACCTTGATGCGGCAGTCGAAACGGCGGTTCAGCTCGGTTCCCCAGCGCACGGCGATCCAGCGGTCCGGTTCCTTGACGCGCTGGCGCTTGGCCTGGGTGCAGTCGCTGGTGTGCACCAGCAGCCCCTGGTCGCGGCGCAGCTGGCCGATGATCTGGTCGCCCGGAATCGGCAGACAGCACGGCGCCAGTTGTACCGACACGCCTTCGCTGCCGCAGATGGTGACAGGGTCGAGCTCGCTGCCGCTGTTGTGCTCGACCGGCATGCTGGCCGCTTCGCCGCCGATCAGACCGAAGATATGGCGCGCCACCAGGGTGGCCATGCGCTTGCCGATGCCGATGTCGGCATACAGTTCGTCGAGCGAATTGGCGCTCGATTCGTTGAGCAGGCGTTCGACCAGCGGCGCCGGCAGGTCGGCGTCGATGTTCAAGGTTTGCAGTGCCTGCGACATCAGTTGCTGGCCCAGCGAAATCGACTCGGGCAGGTTGATGGTGCGCAGGTGGTGGCGGATCGCCGACCGGGCCTTGCCGGTACGCACGAACGACAGCCAGGTGGGGCTGGGGCGCGAGGCGGAATCGGTGATGATCTCGATGATGTCGCCATTGTGCAGCTCGGTGCGCAGCGGTGCCGTTTCGTTGTTGATCTTCACGGCCACGGTCTGGTCGCCGATGCCGGTGTGGATCGAATAGGCAAAGTCGATGGCGGTGGCGCCGCGCGGCAGGGCGATGATCTTCGATTTCGGCGTAAACACATACACCGAATCGGGGAACAGGTCGACCTTGACGTGTTCCAGGAACTCGGCCGAGTCGCCCGTCTGCTGCTGGATGTCGAGCAAGGACTGCAGCCACGCATGGGTGCGCTGCTGCAGGTCGGACGGGTTCGATTCGCCGCTCTTGTACAGCCAGTGCGCCGCCACGCCGGATTCGGCCGTGCGGTGCATTTCCTGGGTGCGGATCTGGAATTCCACCGGCGTGCCGTAGGGGCCGATGACGGTGGTGTGCAGCGACTGGTAGCCGTTCAGCTTGCGGATCGCGATATAGTCCTTGAACTTGCCCGGCATCGGCTTGTACAGGCTGTGCAGGGTGCCCAAGGTGACATAGCAGTCGGCAAAGCTGTTGACCACCACGCGGAAGCCATACACATCGAGCACCTGCGAGAACGACAGATGCTTGCTGCGCATCTTTTTATAGATGTCGTGCAGCGACTTTTCGCGGCCCGTCACTTCGGAGTCGATCTCGGCCATGGAGAGCGTGCTTTTCACCGCTTCCATGATCTTGTTGACCACTTCGCGCCGGTTGCCGCGCGCCGCCTTGACGGCCTTGGCCAGGGTGCGGTAGCGCATCGGGTGCAGGTGCGAGAACGACAGGTCCTGCAGTTCGCGGAAGATATTGTTCAGGCCGAGGCGGTGCGCGATCGGCACATACACTTCCATGGTCTCGCTGGCGATCCGGGCTTTTTTCGCCGCCGTCATGAAATCCAGGGTGCGCATATTGTGCAGGCGGTCGGCCAGCTTGATCAAAATCACGCGCACGTCGGACGCCATCGCCAGCAGCATCTTGCGGAAGTTTTCCGCCTGCGCTTCGATCTGGCTCTGGAATTCGATTTTTTCCAGCTTCGACAGGCCGTCGACCAGGTGCGCGACGGGGGCGCCGAAGCGCTCGATCAGTTCGTCTTTCTTGACGTCCTGGTCTTCCATCACGTCATGCAGCAGGGCGGCCATGATGGCTTGCGCGTCGAGCTTCCAGTCGGCGCAGATTTCGGCCACGGCAATCGGGTGCGAGATATACGGCTCGCCCGAGCGGCGCATCTGGCCCAAGTGCATTTCGTCGGAGAAGCGGTAGGCTTCCTTGACTTTTTTCAGGTCGGAGGGGGAAAGATATTCGGCCAGCTTGTCGGCCAGGTGGCTGACCGAGGCCACGCCGGGTACCGGTGCGGGAGGCGTGACAGTGCCTGGCGCATGCGCGCCCTGCGCTTTTGCCGCCTGGCGCGGGGCCAGGGTCGGCGGTGCTGCTGAAGTCGTGTCGGCTGGGGTCAGACTCATAAAACGTCGCGTTACTTCGCAGTGTGAATAAAGGGTAAAGTAGAACCAGGGATCAGCACTGTTCCGGCACGCGGGCTCCTGTTACATCGGAACCTTTTTCAGCATCTCGATGCCGACTTTGCCGGCAGCGATTTCGCGCAGTGCGACCACGGTAGGCTTGTCCTTGGCTTCGACTTTAGGCGTGTGGCCTTGCAGCAACTGACGTGCGCGGTAGGTTGCTGCCAGGGTAAGCTGGAAACGGTTAGGGATCTGCTTCAAGCAATCTTCAATGGTGATACGGGCCATGGTAACTCCTAATATATAGTATTGGTGCGATTAACGATGCTTTGGTGCGCTGGTGCGTGGCACTGTGCGAGCTGTCGTGCAGGGCTGTTATTCCGCGTGCAGACCCAGTTGGGCGAAAAGCGAGGCGTTGCGGGCCGCTTGTTGCGCAAACCGGCAACGGGCCGCTCTCACGATCGCGCTCAGTTCGGACAAAGCGACCGTAAACTCTTCATTGATAATAACATATTCGAACTCTGGCGCGTGGGCGATTTCGCCGCCGGCCGCCAGCAGGCGCCGCGTGATCACGTGCGGCTCGTCCTGGCCGCGCTTGTTCAAGCGCTCTTCCAGTGCATCGATCGACGGCGGCAGGATGAAAATGCCGGCCGCGCGCGGAAACTGTTTACGCACCTGGCGCGCGCCCTGCCAGTCGATTTCCAGCAAGATATCGGTGCCGGCCGCCATCTGCTGCTCGACCATGATGCGCGAGGTGCCGTAGTAATTGCCGTGCACTTCGGCCCATTCCAGGAACTCGCCCTTGTCGGCGCGCGCGATAAAGTCTTCCGCGCTGGTGAAATAGTATTCACGGCCGTGCTCTTCGCCCGGGCGCGGCGCGCGCGTGGTGGTCGAGATCGACAGCTTGATGGCCGGTTCCTGCGCCAGCAGCGCGTTGACCAGGGTCGATTTGCCGGCGCCCGATGGCGCGGCGACCACGAACAGGCTGCCGGAGAAGGCGGTAGGGTGACTCATGCGTATTTTTCCATATTCTGTGGCGGGCGGCCGCGCTGTTGCAGGCAAAGGCAGCGCCCAAAGGCGTATTTTACCAAGGCGGCGCTTTCCGGTCATCAATTTAAACTGCGACTTCTGTCTTCCTGAATGGCAGTCATTGATCCTGCGCCATCTGGCCCCCCTCGTGGCTGCCGGACACCACCTCCCACAGCATCATGCCTTTGCTTCCCAGCAGGTAAAAACAATCCTGTTTTTCGCCTGATACTTGCGCCAAAGCAGCTCGGCTGTCTTTGCATAGCAGTAAATTTCACAAGCCTTGTAGCGTTGCTTCAGACTATTTCTACTGCGCTTGGCGTGCTTGCTGCCTGGGCATGCCAATGTTTGCGCGTCGAATAAGCGTTCTTGTTCTTGACGGTCACAACAAAGGAAATCCAATGAAAATGCACAAAAGTATGTTGATTGTGTTGTCACAACTGGCTTTGCTATCGGCGTGCAGTAGTACCGCGAGCCGTTCTGGAGCAGCCGATAAGGTAGTGGCTGCGAGTCAGGTCACTGCAGTCGTGCTTCCGCAAGACTGCAATGCTGAATCTCACATGTTGGTCAAAAGGCGTGCAGATGGTGGCGATATGCATGCGCAGCATCTGATGGGCATCAAGGCGCTTTATGGGGTTTGTGACGATCCCAACTTGGACGTGGCGATTTTTTATTTGTCCAAATCGGCAAAGCAATTTTTTCCACCTTCCATGTTTCATCTCGCTACCGCTTTGCAGTTAGGCGGCATTACAAGTGATGGCGAGTTGCTCGATTTATTCCGTGGAGCTGCCGAACGCGGCTTTTCCAAGGCAGAATACAACGTAGTTGCCTATTATTTGGATATACATTCCCCGGTTTACGATATTGCGCAAGGCTATGCTTGGCATGCGTTTTGCGCGCCCCATGACTTTTTTTGCGGTATGGATGAATTTGGCACGCGCTTGTCGCGCATGAGCAAACGCGAGCTTGCAAGAGGGGAAGTACTGAAAGCCAGGCTTTTTGAAAAAATGAAAACTGTTGAAAAAATGAGTGACGTCTTTTGTTGCCGTGGCACGTCTTTTGGTGCGGGGATGGGCAGGCATTAAATGAGGAAATGTATCACTGCGGCAACCATGTGACCTTAATGAAAGCGATAGCTGTCGTGCGTGGCATTCGAGGCCTGCACTTGCCGGGCGGCGCGTCACTACCGCCCGATGTTGCGACGATAGCGGCACTTACTCCAGGTTCTGCACCTGTTCGCGCATCTGCTCGATCAGCAGTTTCAAGTCCATCGAGGCGTCGGCCAGTTCCTTGACGGAGGCCTTGGCGCCCAGGGTGTTCGCTTCGCGGTTCAGTTCCTGCATCATGAAGTCCAGGCGCTTGCCGACCTGGCCGCCCTTGGTCAGGATATGGCGCGTTTCGCCCAAGTGGGCCGACAGGCGCGCCAGCTCTTCCGAGACGTCGATGCGGATGCCGTACAAAATCACTTCCTGGCGGATACGTTCCATCGCATCCTGGCGCGACAGGGCCGAATTCGAGCCCTGGCTGGCCAGGCCCAGCGCGTCCTGCATGCGCTCGATGGCTTTTTGCTGGAAGGCGGCGACCACTTGCGGGATCAGGGGCGTGATGCGCTTGACGATGGCTTCCATCGCCTCGATGCGCGCGATCAGCACCGCCTCCAGCGCCGCGCCTTCGCGCTTGCGGCTGTCGACAAAGGCGGCAATCGTGCGTTTGGTCAGGGCGCCGACGTCGGCCTGCAGGGATTCCTGGCCCACTTGCGCTTCTTCGATGACGCCAGGCCAGCGCAGCAGTTCAGCCACCGACATGACGGGCGCCGACACGAAATGCTGGCCCACTTCCGACTGCAGGCGCGCCAGTTCGGCCAGCAGCGGCAGGTTCAGCGCCTGCGTGCCGGCGGTGGCGGCCTTGCGGCCAAAGCTCAGGCGTACCTCGACCTTGCCGCGCGTGATGGCCGACATGACGGCGGCGCGCAGGTCCGGTTCGAGCGTGCGCAAATCATCGTTGATGCGGAATTGCAGGTCGAGAAAGCGTGAATTGACGCTCTTGATTTCAATTGTCAGTGTGCCTGCAGCCCCTTCGCTGGTGGCAACCGCGTAGCCTGTCATGCTTGAAATGCTCAAAGGATTCCCCGATTTGGTCTTGTATACAGTCACTTATACACTTAATCAGCCAGCGCAGGCAAGACCGCCCGCGCCCTGAAAACAGGGCCGCCGTCATGTGGCGGCCTGTTTTTTGCGCATGAAATGGCGCATGCTGCTGAATAGTGTGCGTTTTACGGCATTGTAAAGAAAATTGTGTAGGGCGGGGCAGGATTGTCGGGATCGTGTGCGTGTTGTTTTTTCACTGGCCCGGCCATGCCGCCATGGCCGGCTGGCCGGCCGGCGCGCGGTGTTAAAATCGCTGCCGCATTCCAACCTTACAGGACACCCACATGACATTTGACACCCGCCCGAGCGGCCGCGCCGTCGACGCGCTGCGCGCCATCCGCATCACCCGCCAGTACACCAAGCATGCCGAAGGCTCGGTGCTGATCGAGTGCGGCGATACCAAGGTCATCTGCACCGCCAGCATCGAAGACAAGGTGCCCGGTTTCCTGAAGGGCAAGGGACAAGGCTGGTTGACGGCCGAGTACGGCATGCTGCCCCGTTCGACGCACACGCGCATGGACCGCGAGGCGGCGCGCGGCAAGCAGTCGGGCCGCACCCAGGAAATCCAGCGCCTGATCGGCCGCTCGCTGCGCGCCGCATTCGATTTGCAGGCTTTCGGCGAGCGTACCTTGCATCTCGATTGCGACGTGATCCAGGCCGACGGCGGCACGCGCACGGCCTCGATCACCGGCGCCATGGTGGCGGCCTACGATGCGTTTGCACAGCTGCAGGCACGCGGCGCGATTACGGCCATTCCCGTGAAAAGCTTTGTCGCCGCCATCTCGGTCGGCGTCTACCAGGGCATGCCGGTGCTGGACCTCGATTACGTCGAAGACTCCAACTGCGATACCGACATGAACGTGGTGATGACGGAAGCGGGCCACTTCATCGAAGTGCAGGGCACGGCCGAAGGCGCGGCGTTCGACCGCGCCGGCATGAATCGCCTGCTGGACCTGGCGCAGGGCGGCATCGCCGACCTGGTCAGGCTGCAAAAGCAGGCGCTGGGGCTGTAAGCTTGTGCTTGCCGGCGAGGTGAGGGCGGCGCAAACGGTTTACAATGTCGGCACTTAACACGGACCACCGCACGGACCACTGACATGACCCAACGCCTCATCCTCGCCTCCAATAACGCCGGCAAGCTCAAGGAATTCAATGAGCTGCTCTCGACCATCGGCTTTGCCGTGCACGCCCAGGGCGAATACGACGTCCCCGAAGCCGACGAGCCGTTTCATACCTTTGTCGAGAACGCGCTGCAAAAGGCGCGTCATGCGGCGCGCCTGACGGGCTTGCCCGCGCTGGCCGACGATTCCGGCGTGTGCGTCAACGCACTCGGCGGCGCACCCGGTGTGTATTCGGCGCGCTATGCGGGCGAGCCGAAGTCGGACGCCGCCAATAGCGCCAGACTGATCGCCGACCTCGAGCCGCACGCCGACAAATCGGCTTATTATTACTGCGTTCTGGTGTATGTGCGCCACGCCGACGACCCGCAGCCGGTGATCGCCGACGCGCGCTGGCACGGCGAGATGATCGCCACGCCACGCGGCGCGGGCGGTTTCGGCTACGATCCGCATTTTTATATCCCTGCCTTGGGCAAGTGCGCGGCCGAGCTGACGGCCGACGAAAAGAACGCGCTGTCGCACCGCGGCCAGGCGCTGCGCGTGCTGGTGGATAAACTGCGATGATACCGATCAAAGTCGCCGGCAGCATCGCCCGGCCGGGCAGCAAGCCTGCCAACACCCCAGTGCCGCAGGACGGCATATCCGGCGCCGCCGGCGCGGCCCTGCGCTATCTGCAGCCGGGCGCCCTGAACCTGACGGCCTTGCCGCCGCTGTCGCTGTACATCCATTTTCCGTGGTGCGTCAAGAAATGCCCGTACTGCGACTTCAATTCGCACGAGGTACGCCAGGAGCAGGGCTTTCCGGAAGAGGAATACCTGGCGGCGCTGCGGCTGGACCTGGAAATGGCGCTGCCGCTGATCTGGGGCCGCAGGATCCACACCATTTTTATCGGCGGCGGCACGCCCAGCCTGATGTCGGCGGCCGGGCTGGACCGGCTGATGTCCGACGTGCGCACCTTGCTGCCCTTGGAGCCGGACTGCGAAATCACCATGGAGGCCAATCCCGGTACCTTCGAGACGGAAAAATTCAAGTCGTACCGGGCCAGCGGCATCAACCGCCTGTCGGTCGGCATCCAGAGTTTCAACGGTCGCCACCTGCAGGCGCTGGGCCGCATCCATGACGACAACGAGGCGCGCCGCGCGGTAGAGATCGCGCATGCGCATTTCAACAATTTCAACCTCGACCTGATGTACGCGCTGCCGTCGCAGACCCTGGCCGAAGCGCAGGCGGACCTGGAGACGGCGCTGTCGTTCGCGCCGCCGCACCTGTCGCTGTATCATCTGACACTGGAACCGAACACCCTGTTTGCAAAGTATCCGCCGGTGCTGCCCGACGATGACGAGAGCGCCGATATCGCCGACATGGTGGCCGCGCGCGCCGCGCAGGCCGGTTATGGCCGCTACGAAGTGTCGGCCTATGCCCAGCCGGGCCGCCAGGCGCGCCACAACCGCAATTACTGGGAGTTCGGCGACTATCTCGGCATCGGCGCCGGTGCGCATACCAAGATCTCGTTCCCGCACCGCGTGCTGCGCCAGGCCCGCTACAAGCAGCCGCGCGCCTATATGGACGCCGTGCGTGCGGGCAATCCGGTGCAGGACGAGCGCGAACTGGCGCGCGAGGAAATGGGTTTCGAGTTCATGCTCAACACCCTGCGCCTGACCGGCGGATTTTCACCGAATCTGTTTGCCGAGCGCACGGGACTGGCGCTGAACGCCATCGAACAGCCGCTCAACGCGGCCGAAGCGAAGGGCCTGCTGTACCGCGATCACCAGGTGATACGGCCGACCGAACTGGGCCTCTGTTTCCTCAACGACCTGCAGCAGATGTTCCTGGAAGAGTAATTCACTGCAGCCCAGCCGCGCGCAGCCGCTGCAATTTGGCGGCATACAGCGCGTGGTCGCCGCGGGTCAGGCTTTGCGCCATCGCCAGTTCCAACTGCTGGCCGGCTTGCGGCCACTGCCCCAGCCGCGCGTGGGCCTGGGCCAGCCAGAAATGGAATTCGTGATAATACGGGTCGCGCGCGATCTCGCGCGAGAACAGGGCGATGGCCCCCGCGTAATCTTGCCGCGCCATCGCGGCCTTGCCCAAATTGAAATAATGGAACGGTGGCTGCGGCTGCAGGGCCAGCAGGCGCTGCCGCAATGGCTGTGCCTGTTCCGCCATGCCGGACGCTTCCAGCGCCTGCGCCAGGTTTGCCAGCAGCACCGTATTGTCCGGCGTGCGCGCCAGCGCGTGGGCCAGGGTGCGGCGCGCCGCTGCGGTATCGCCATGGCGCAGCTGGATCACGCCCAGCGTATTGTAGGCGCCGCTGAACGACGGGTCTTGCACGATGGCGCTCCTGGCCCACCAGTAGGCCGCGTGCAGCTGGCCCTGGCGCATGGTTTCGGCGGCGCGGTTATTCATGTACATCGCCAGGATGGTCGCCTCGCTCAGCTCGCGCGTGCGGTAGCCGGCCACGTCTTTCGAGGGCAGGAAATCGATCACCATCATGCCGTTGACGTCGTAGTTGCCGGGATTGTCATTGCGCTGGCGGCCCAGCACCAGGTTGACATGGCCGGCGACAAAATACATGTCGCCGCTGCGGCTCCAGCTTTCTTCGCCGAGCACTTCCTGGTAGCGCACGGACAGGCCCAGTTCCTGCGCCAGTGCGGCCGTCATGATCACCAGCGACAGGCAGTTGCCGCTGCGCGCGGCAAAGGTTTCGCTGGCGTTGCGCGTCATTTCGGCATCGTATTCGAGCTTGAGGCGGGCCTCGTCATACAGTGCGCCATGCAGCGCGGCGCGCGGATTCTTCAGGCGCGCTTCGCGCCGCACGTCGGTGCGCAAATACTGGCGCATGGCGTCATCGAGGGCGAACACCTGGCCCGCATCGACCGCGATGGCCGGCGCAAAGGCGCTGTCGGTGAAGATCGGGGGGATGCTGGCCGGCGGCGCGGCGCAGGCGGCCAGCAGCGCGCATGACAGCGCAGTGATCAAGGTACTGAAATGGCGGCGCATGGTCTCTCCCGCACAGGCGCTGGTCGAACTGCCGCAGGTGGCGCGCCTGGCCCACCTGCCACCAGTATTGACACGGGAAATGCCGCTGTCAATGTCTTTAGAACTCTTCCCAGTCCTGCTCTCCGGCGGGCATGGCGGGCGCCTTGCGCGGCGCAGGGTGGGCTGCCAGGGCCGGTTTCGCAATGGTTTTGCGCGCGGCCGGCGCGGCATGCACGGCGGGACGCGGCTTCACGGAGGCCGGCGCGCTCACCGCCAGCGACTGCTCCAGCTTGAAGCCGCCGGCCACCTGCGCCAGGCGCGCCGCCTGGTCCTGCATGCTTTCGGCGGCCGCCGCCGCTTCCTCCACCAGCGCGGCGTTCTGCTGCGTCACCTGGTCCATCTGCGCGATGGCCTGGTTGACCTGGTCGATGCCCATGCTCTGCTCGGCGCTGGCCGAGGTGATTTCGGCCATGATATCGGTTACGCGGCGCACGCTGTCGACCACCTCGTTCATGGTGCTGCCGGCCTGCTGCACCAGCCGGCTGCCGCCGTTGACCTGCGCCACCGAGTCGTCGATCAGGCTCTTGATTTCCTTGGCCGCACTGGCGGAGCGCTGCGCCAGGTTGCGCACTTCGGTCGCCACCACGGCAAAGCCGCGCCCCTGTTCGCCGGCGCGCGCCGCCTCCACGGCCGCGTTCAGCGCCAGGATATTGGTCTGGAAGGCGATGCCGTCGATGACGCCGATAATGTCGACGATTTTCTTGGACGACGCATCGATGGCGCCCATGGTGTCGACCACCTGGCCGACGATGCCGCCGCCCCGTTCCGCCACTTCCGAGGCGGACAGGGCCAGCTGGTTGGCCTGGCGCGCATTGTCGGCGTTCTGCCGCACGGTGGACGTGAGCTCTTCCATCGACGAGGCGGTTTCTTCCAGCGAACTGGCCTGCTGTTCCGTGCGCGACGACAGATCCTGGTTGCCGGCCGCAATTTCACTCGATGCCGTGGCGATCGCGTGGGTGCCCGTCTGCACCTGCGAGACCACATTGGTCAGCGCATCGTTCATGCCCTTCAGGGCGCGCATCAGGTCGCCGACCTCATCGCGCGTGGCGTGGCCGAATGTGGTGCGCAGGTCGCCCTCGGCGACGGTGGTGGCCACCGCGATGGCCGCCTGCAGCGGCTGCGTGATCGAGCGCGTGATCAGCCACGCGCACAGGCTGCCGAAGACGATCATCAGGCCGGCCAGGATGGCGGTCAGGGTCAGGCTGCGGGTATTGGCCTGCTCGATCGCCAGGGCGGTGTCGTCGATGGCCTGGCGCTGCTGGGCCAGGAAACCCTGGACCTTGGCCTGGTAGGCTTCGGCGGCCGGCATGTACTGCTGGGTGTAGGCGCGCTCGGCGTCCGCGGCCTGGCCGGTTTTCTTGGCCGCCATCACCGCCTGCTTGGCCTCCTGGTACACGCCGCGCACCTGCATCACCGAGGCAAAAGTGGCTTTTTCCTGCTCGGTCGACAGCATGCCCTCCACCTGTTTCAGCAGTCCGCCACCCTTCTTGGTGCCGGCCGCGATGGCGTCGGCAAACGTCACCGACAAGCTCTCGTCCGAGCTTTTGGCGATCAGCGAAGTGCGCTCCACCGCCGAATAGATCAGCAGGTACAGGTCGGACGCCAGGCGCTCCTTGGCCAGCGGCTTTTCCATCATGGCGCGCGTCGCCTGGGCGTTGCTCCAGGCGCTGATCACGGAAAACGAGGTGCACACGATGGCCAGCAGCAGCACCACGGCAAAGCCGATCGCCAGGCGGGCGCCGATGCGAATGTTCGAGAGTGTTTTCATGGTGTCTTTTGGTTACAGTGATCAATAAAGCATTCTCTATTGGAAATGCTACATGGGCATGACGATGGCGAATGGCTGGCGCCATGTTCGAAGCTGCTGCGGCTGCGGGGCCGGAGGGTATCCGGCCGAAAGATTCGGAAGGCGGGGTAGAGCCTAAAAGCTGGAAAAAATGAAAATAAGCAAAAAAGCCATGCCTTGGATCAAGAAAACAAAGGGTGGCAATGTGCGAATCCTACCATGGAGATTTGACTGCCGGTATGAAAAACGCCCCGCCCTGGTGCGTCCGGGAGCGGCTGTTGTTTTTCGCTCAGGCGTGCAGGTCGAGCGCCTGACGCAGGTCCGGCTGCTCGGCCCAGTGCGCAAAGGCGGCGGCCATGCGTTCGCTTTCGGCGATGGCGCGGCGCCAGTCGCGCATGCGCGCCGCGTGATCCTGGCCGTAATGGGGAAAGTCGCGCCGGTCGGGCAGCTTGCCGTTCGGCAGGCTGGCGACAAAGGCGGGCGAGGGCGAGACCAGGATCATGTTGTCCAGCGCCGCATCCTGGCCGCGCACGCGGCGCCAGGGCATGGCCTTGTCCAGCCAGCCCGGCACGAGATGGTCGGCAAAATGCGGATACAGCACCAGATCCGGCTCGCGCTGGTAGGGCAGGTGCAGGTGGTAATCGACCAGGCCGCCGTCCCAGTAGCGCCCGGGCGGCGCGCCGGCGATATCCTGCACGGCGTCGAGCACCAGCGGAATCGAACCCGAGGCCAGCAGTGCGTCGCGCAGATTGTCCTGCGCCAGCGGCACGAAGTGGGCATTGAAGGCGTCGAAGCGCGAACGCAGCCAGCCGGCGCCGTCCGGCCCCGCATGGAACACCACCCTTTCCAGCGAGGCGGCCAGGCGCTCGCGCGCCAGCGCATTGCCGGCCGCGGCCAGCAGAAAGCCGCGCTTGTCGCGCCATGGCCCGGGGCTGGCCAGGCCCCCGATGCCGCGCACGGCCAGCACGGCCAGGCTGTGCTGCGCGTGCTGCAGCAGCTGCGCATCCTGGCCGTCGAGCATGGCGTCGAGCAGGGCGCGGCAGGTGCGGCTGACGTGGGCCGGCGTCGGCTTGTCGGGATAGCGCTGGCCCACGTAATCGCGCACCAGGCGGCGCTGGGCCGCGACCGGGTCGGGAAAGGTGGCCGCCGCCATGCGCCAGGCGCCGATCGAGGCGCCGATGAACTGGCGCCGGCGCGGCGCGCGCGGCAGGAAATCGCCGAACAGCCAGCAGTCCAGCTGGTGCAGGATCAAGCCCTTCGGCCCGCCGGCGGCGGCCGGCACGATGGCGATGTCAAGCGCGCGCAAGCCATGCTCGGCGATGCGGGCGCGGGCCCGGCGGCCCAGGCGGATGGTGATGGCGGACGTGCTTGGCGACATGGGTGCGGCTCGCGGCTGGTAAACAGTTTTCCATTGTAGCGCCAGTGGACGGATCAGGCGTGCGACAAATCTTGCCGGTTTTTACTATTATCCGAAGATCAAACATGGTGGAAAGATCAATGCATCCGCCATGCCTGCCACGGACTTTCAGAAAGACAAAAACGGATACATGAGCAAAGCCTACCTGTTATCAAGCACACTGTTCTTCACCACCTTGCTGACCGCTTGCGGTGGCGGTTCCTCCTCTTCCGGCAGCAGCGGCGCTGTCAATCCGGTCACGCCGCCCGTTGCCAGCGGCGACACAGGCAGCATCAGCGCACCTTTTGCCAACAATGCCAACGGCCGTTACCTGCTGCTGGCCGTCGCCAGCCAGAGCACCGGTCCGCTCACCACCGTCACGCAAGGCGGCACTGGCGCGCTGAGCGCGATTGCCGGCACCACCTTCACTGGCACCCCGGCCATCACGCGCGAGATCAGCGGCGACGCCAGCTTTGCGCAAGGGCGCTGGTTTACCGGCACGCTTACCAGCAGCGGCGGCGCCACCATCATGACGGGCAATAACGCCAGCGCGCACTACACGGTCTACAAGACGCCCGCCAGCCTGCCCGCCAGCGGCAGCCTGGCCTGCGACGCCGGCAGCTTCACCGCGCCGAGCTATGTGGGCGGCAGCGCGATTGGCCAAAACGCCTATTTCGGCACGGCCGCTGGCCGCGCCACGCTGTCGTTCAGCGCCGCCGGCGCCGCCTTGTCCATGACGGTCGATGCCAGCGCTGGCGGCAGCACGGGAAGCATCAGCGGCGCGGGCCTGGCAGGCACGCCCGCATCGACGGCGATTACCGGTGCCTTCCTCGGCGGCAGCACCGGCACCCTGCTGGCGCTGGGAGACGCCGGCGCCGGACGCTACCTGCTGATCGGCGGCTACAAGGTCACGCTGGCCAATGGCGCCAACTACCAGGGCGTGGCGACGTTCCGCTGTTCCTGACCCGGCCGGACATGAAAAAAGCGGCGCCGTGCAGACCGCACGGACGCCGCTTTTTTATCGGGTGCGCAGCTTAGCGCAACGCCGAGATCAGCTGTTTCAGCTTGCCCGTATCGACGCAGAAGGCGCGGATGCCTTCGGCCAGTTTTTCGGTCGCCATCGCGTCTTCATTCATCATGAAGCGGAACGATTTCTCATCGAGCGACATCTTGACGATGCTGGCGCCCGGCGCCGCTTCGGCGCTCAGCTTGCGCGCCACCGGCGCATCGCTGTCGGCCAGCTTTTGCAGCAGGTCGGGGCTGATGGTCAGCAGGTCGCAGCCGGCCAGTTCCAGGATTTGCGAGGTATTGCGGAAGCTCGCGCCCATCACTTCGGTGGTGTAGCCAAACTTGCGGTAGTAATTGTAGATGCGCTTGACCGACTGCACGCCCGGGTCTTCCGCGCCCAGGTAGTCGATGCCGGTCGATTTCTTGTACCAGTCATAGATGCGGCCGACGAACGGCGAAATCAGCTGAGCGCCCGCTTCGGCGCAGGCGATCGCCTGCGCCAGCGAGAACAGCAGGGTCATGTTGCAGCGGATGCCTTCCTTTTCCAGGATCTCGGCGGCGCGGATGCCTTCCCAGGTCGAGGCCATCTTGATCAGCACGCGTTCGCGCGGGATGCCGGCGTTCGAATACAGGGCGACCAGGTCGCGGCCCTTGGCCACCGTGCCGTCGATGTCGAACGACAGGCGCGCATCGACTTCGGTCGAGACACGGCCCGGGATGGTTTGCAGGATCTCGACGCCAAACGCGATCAGCAGGCGGTCGATGATTTCGCCGGTCGAAGCGTTCGGATGGTCGCGCACGGCCTTTTCCAGCAGCGGCTTGTATTCATCCTTTTGCACGGCCTTCAGGATCAGCGAAGGATTGGTGGTCGCATCGCGCGGCGTGTACGCCTGGATCGACTGGAAGTCGCCGGTATCGGCCACCACGGTGGTGTACTGTTTGAGTTGTTCTAATTGGTTCATGGCTGCGCTAGAAAGAAGGGAGGGGCTTGCCGGGCTATTGTACCGACTAGCCGATAAACGAATCAAACTGCATGTCAAATTCCTGCAGCGCCTTCTGCGCATTCTGCATCTTCTTGCGGAACTCCGGCCCGCGCTGCAGGGCCAGGCCCACGGCCAGCACGTCGATCACCACCAGGTAGGCCAGGCGCGCCGAGATTGGCGTGTAGGGGTCGGTGTTGAAGATCAGGTCGATCGGGATCAGCACGGTGGCCAGGTCCGCCAGCGGCGTGCCCGACGGCGCCAGCACGATCACGTCGGCGCCGCCGCGGCGCGCCAGTTTCACCGAGCGCACCAGGGCCGGGCTGTTGCCGCGCTGCGAGATGGCGACCAGCGCATCGCCGCCGCGCAGCAGGGCCGCCGCGATGCTGTGGATGTTCGGATCGCTGTAGGCCACCGTCGGCACGCCCGAGCGGAAGAACTTGTGCTGGGCGTCGGCCGCCACGATGCCCGAGGTACCCTGGCCATAGAATTCGATCTTGCTGGCGCGCGACAGAATGTCGAGCGCGCGCTGTATCGCTTCCGGGTTCAGGTTGTTGCGCAGGTCGAGCAGGGTATTGATCGAGCGGCTGCAGATTTTATTGACCAGGTCGGCCGCCAGGTCATCCTGCGCCGGCTGCTCGTTGGCGCCGGGCATGGCCAGCGCCAGCCCCTGCGCCAGGCGCAGCTTGAATTCATGCCAGCCGTCATAGCCCAGGGTGCGGCAAAAGCGCACCACGGTCGGCTCGGACACCTGCGCGTGTTTCGCCAACGCCGTGATGTTCTGGCTGACCGTCTGGTTCGGCTGTTCCAGCACCGCCAGCGCGACCTTTTTCTCCGATTTGGAGAGCGAGTCGAGCTGGGTGCGGATGGAGTCGAGCAGCATCAGGAAACCTTTCTTTCACTGTGCTGCACGTGGACATTAAATAAGGCGTCCATCAATCTTCCGGTAAAGCTTCTTCACGCCACTGCAAGCCATCGCGCCCGATCAGCGCGCTGGCTGCGGCCGGGCCCCAGGTGCCAGCCGTGTACGGGATCGGCGCGCTGTCGTTCTGTTCCCAGTTGTCGAGAATCGGTTCGACCCATTCCCAGGCCGCTTCCAGTTCGTCGCCGCGCATGAACAGGGTCAGCTGGCCGCGCAGGACGTCCAGCAGCAGGCGCTCGTAGGCGTCCATGCGCGGGGTCTTGAACGATTCGCGGAAATCGAGTTCCAGTTCGGCCGGTTTCAGACGCATGCCGTCGCCCGGGGTTTTTGCCATCAGGTTCATGCGCAGGCCTTCGTCGGGCTGCAGGCGGATCACCAGGCAGTTCGGCTGGAAGCTGGAGGTCGGCTGGTTGAAGATCGAGTGCGGGATCTGCTTGAAGCGCACGACGATTTCGGCCAGGCTGTCGGCCATGCGTTTTCCCGTGCGCAGGTAGAACGGCACGCCGGCCCAGCGCCAGGTGTCGATTTCCGCTTTCAGCGCGACAAAGGTTTCGGTGCGCGAGTGTTGCGGCGCATCCGGCTCGTCGCGGTAGCTCGGCACGGTGGTGCCGTCGACATGGCCGGCGCGGTACTGGCCGCGCACGATGTTTTGCGCCAGGGTGGTCGGCGTGAATTTTTTCAGCGAGCGCAGCACTTGCAGCTTTTCATCGCGCACGGCGTCCGGCGCGATCGAGGTCGGCGGTTCCATGGCGACGATGCACAGCAGTTGCAGCAGGTGATTCTGCAGCATGTCGCGCAGCGCGCCCGAGGTGTCGTAGTAGCCCATGCGGTTGCCCACGCCCAGTTTCTCGGCGATGGTGATCTGCACGTCGGAAATCCACTCGCGGCGCCACAGCGGCTCGAACAGGATATTGCCGAAGCGCAGGGCCAGCAAGTTCTGCACGGTTTCCTTGCCCAGGTAGTGGTCGATGCGGTAGATCTGCGATTCCTGGAACACCTTGCCCACTTCGGCATTGATCTGCTTGGCGCTTGCCAGGTCGCGGCCCAGCGGTTTTTCCAGCACCACGCGCGAATTCGGCGTCACCAGGCCATTTTCTTCCAGGTTGTCGCAGATCAGCGCGAACAGGTGCGGCGGCGTCGCCAGGTAGTACACGCGCGTCAGGTTGGCATCGCCGCGCAGCGCTTCGACCAGCGGTGCATAGGTCGAGGCGTCGCTGGCGTTGAGCGATACATACACGATGCGCGCGCAGAACTTGCTCCACGTGGCGGCATTCAGGGTGCTGGCCTTGATGTGCGGGCGGGAATTGGTTTCCACCATTTTCAGGAAAGCGTCCTGGCCGCTGTCCTGGCGGCCCACGCAGATGATGCGCGCCGTCGGCGGCAGGTCGTTCGCGACATCGCGCGCATACATTGCAGGCAGTAATTTACGCATGGCTAAATCGCCGCTGCCGCCAAACAGGACCAGGTCAAAATCGGTAAGAGCCATAATATGATGTCGTCGCAAAAGTAAAGGAGCCGGAGCCGGGAGGGTGCTGATCGCTGACAGCGCTGTGGCGCGCCGCCGCGTTGGTATCGCCGCGTGGTGCCGCAGTCTATGCTACTGTAAATTCATGGTGTAAATTTACTACGTAGAACTGGCAATTGCAAGAAATTTTACTACATTGTGACGGGTCTAGCCAGTCCTGCATTATATGCCTGCCCGCCGGACTTGCCACGTCATCATGCATTCCAGTAAAGCCATGGTTGCAGCGGAAATTTTCACCGGCGGCCGCATGGATTTGCGCTGTAGCAACAGGGACGTCAAGAAAAGCACACGCAAGGCCTTTCCGCCGATTTAAGTAACTTTGGGGAAATAAATTGACCGTATAATCGGCGTAAAACGCTGACAACCATGTTGGCGATAATATACTGCGCTGTAGCGTCGGCCATGCCCCGAATCCGCCTTCCGACCCTACCGTACCATGCATTCAGCCATGAACGCGCGCGGCAAGGCGGACTTCAATCACGCAATACAAGACGGCTCAAGGGGAAATAATGAATTCAATGCAAGAGATCGATGAGCGCACCAGCCTGACAGGCAATAACAAATTCGAACTGTTCCTGTTCAAGCTCGGCACCAGCGACCATTCGACCAGCCGCGAACTGTTCGGCATCAATGTGTTCAAGGTACGCGAGATCATGGAAATGCCGGCCATCACGGCTGTTGCCGGTTCCCATCCGCACATGCTGGGCGTGGTCAATATCCGTGGCCAGATCGTGCCGGTGATCGACTTGCCGATGGCCGTCGGCTGCAAGAGCAATGGCTTGCGTATCCTGATGGTGACCGAATTCGCCCGCTCGACGCAGGCCTTCGCCGTGGAAGAGGTCGATGAAATCGTGCGCCTGGAGTGGAATCAGGTGCTGTCGGCCGAATCGAGCGTCGGTGGCGGCCTGGTCACCAGCATCGCCCGCCTTGATGGCGATACCGACAAGACGCGCCTGGCGCAAGTGCTGGACGTCGAGCAGATCCTGCGCAATGTGCTGCCGTCCGGCGATCCGGACGTCGACAAGACCAGCATCGGCCCGCAGGTGCACCTGCCGCCCGGTTCCGTGATCCTGGCCGCCGACGATTCCTCGCTGGCCAGGTCCCTGATCGAAAAGGGCCTGGAAGCGATGGGCGTGCCCTACATCATGACCAAGACCGGCAAGGAGGCGTGGGAGCGGCTGCAAGCGATCTCGACCCAGGCCGCCGCCGAAGGCAAGACCGCGAAAGACAAGGTGGCGCTGGTGCTGACCGACCTGGAAATGCCGGAAATGGACGGTTTCACCCTGACGCGCAATATCAAGAATGACGGCCGTTTTTCGTCGATCCCGGTGGTCATCCACTCGTCGCTGACGGGCTCGACCAACGAAGACCACGTCAAGGGCGTGGGCGCCGATGGCTATGTGGCCAAGTTCGTGGCGGCGGAACTGGCCGAGACGATACGCAAGGTATTGGCGCGCTGATCACGTTTCACCATGAAAAACGCCGGCACACTCGCATGTGCCGGCGTTTTTTTGCATTTGCACCGTTATGCCTGGTAGGCCGTTTCCACCTGCCCCGCCACATCCACCCTGACCGACAGCACATGCCCCGTCAGCGGATAGTTGGCGATTTCCTCGGCCGAGCGGTTATGGCTGGCAGTGGTGATATACAGGGTGCGCAGGTCGGCGCCGCCGAAGGTGACCATGGTCGGGCAACGGGCCGGCACCGTGATTTCACCGAGCAGCTGGCCATCGGGCGCGAAGCGCAAGATCTTGCCGCCTTCAAACATGGCTGACCAGTAATTGCCCTGGCTGTCGACGGCCGCGCCATCGGGACGGCCGCCATAATCCGCCGCCTTTTTGTCGGTCGAAAAGCGCTGGAACGGCTGTGGTGCGGAAATGGCGCCGGTGGCCGCATCGAAGTCGAAGCGGTCGATGCGGTGGGTGGTGGTGTCCGAGTGGTACATGGTGTGCCGGTCGGGAGAAAAGCCCAGGCCATTCGAGACCGTCATGCCGCCCGACCATACCTTGCGCACTTGCCCCTTTTCCAGCACGAACATTTCCGCCGCATCCGCATTGCGCGGCTCGAAGATCGTGCCGACCCAGAAACGGCCTTTTGGATCGACCTTGCCATCGTTGAAGCGGGTGGTGGCCATGTCGAACGGCGCCGGCGCGATGTCGGCCAGGCTGCCGGTCTTGGTGTCCAGGTGCACGAAGCCGCTGCGCAGCGCCACGATCAGGCCGCCGCCGGCATTGATCGCCAGCGCCGACGGTTCGGTCGGCATGTTCCATTGCGTATGCTTGCCGCTGTCCGGATGGAGGCGGTGCACGGCGCGGCCGTCGATATCGACCCAGTACAGGGCTTGCTCTTTTTCATGCCACAGCGGGCATTCGCCCACCTGCATCGGTTTGTCGCTGACGACCTTGATTTCGTAGATATTCATGTTTTAGTAGGCTGCCTTGGCGGCACGTGCGAGTGAAATAAGGCCATTGGTCGAGCTGTCGTGCAGTTCCGGCTGCGCCTCGCCCGTCAGTTCGGACTGGATTTTCTTGGCCAGTACCTTGCCCAGTTCCACGCCCCACTGGTCAAAACTGTTGACGTTCCACAGCACGCCTTGCACGAACGTCTTGTGTTCATACAGGGCGATCAGCGCGCCCAGGGTCGACGGCGTCAATTGATCCATCAGGATGGTGTTGCTGGGGCGGTTGCCGGGGAAGGTTTTGTGCGGCACCAGCGCCGCGATGTCGTTTTCCGGCAAACCTTGCGCCTGCAGGTCAAGGCGTACTTCCTCGCCCGTCTTGCCGGTCATGAAGGCTTCCGACTGGGCGAAGCAGTTGGCCAGCAGGGCGTCGTGGTGGCCCGGCAGGTCGTGGGTGGCGCGCAGCGCGGCGATAAAGTCGATCGGCGTGATGTCGGTGCCCTGGTGCAGCAGCTGGAAATAGGCGTGCTGGGCATTGGTGCCGCAATCGCCCCAGATCACGGGGCCGGTCGGCACGCCGACGGGCTCGCCGTCCTTGGTGACGCGCTTGCCGTTGCTTTCCATGTCCAGCTGTTGCAAATAGGCCGCAAAGCGGCTCAGGTCCTGGTGATACGGTGCGATCGAGACGGAGCCGCAATCGAGGAACTGGCGGTTCCAGAAGCCCACCATGGCCAGCACCACCGGCATGTTCTGTTCGAGGGGCGCTTCACGGAAATGCCGGTCCATCGCATGCGCGCCGGCCAGGAAGTCGCTGAAGTATTCGAAGCCCACGGCCAGCGCCACTGCCAGGCCGATCGACGACCAGACCGAATAGCGTCCGCCGACCCAGTCCCAGAACGGGAACATATTGGCCGGATCGATGCCGAACTCGACGATGGCTGCCGCATTGGTCGAGACGGCGACGAAATGTTTCGCCAGGTCTTTTTCTTCCGCTTCGAGCAGGAACCAGGCGCGCGCCGTATTGGCGTTCAGCATGGTTTCGGCCGTGACAAACGTTTTCGAGGCCACGATGAACAAGGTCGTTTCCGGATCGACTTTCGACAGGGTCGCCTCCATGTCGTGGCCGTCGACGTTCGACACGAAATGCATTTCCAGGCCCGGGTTGGCATACGAGCGCAGCGCCAGGCAGGCCATTTTCGGGCCCAGGTCGGAGCCGCCGATGCCGATATTGACGACGTCGGAAATCGGCTTGCCGCTGTAGCCGAGCCAGCTGCCGTTGCGGACCTTGTCGGTAAATACCTTCACGCGCTGCAAGACATCCTGCACGTCGGCGTCGATATCCTGGCCGTCGACCACCAGCTTGCTGCCGCGCGGCGCGCGCAATGCGGTGTGCAGAACCGCCCGATGTTCGGTAAGATTGATTTTCTCGCCAGTAAACATCGCTTCGCGCTGCGCTTCCACGCCGCGTTCGCGCGCCAGGTCCATCAGCAGCGCCATGCTGGTCGCATCAACCCGGTTCTTCGAGTAGTCGAGCAGCAGGCCGGCGGCATCGATGGTCATCTGCGCAAAGCGCTGCGGGTTGCCGGCAAACAGCTGGCGCAGGTGCACATCGCGCACGCTGGCGCTGTGGGCCTGCAATTGTTGGAAACTGTTCAAGGCGGTGAGGGCGGGAGTGGACATGGCGGTCGGCTGGGGTACGGGTCTCGGTTATAAGGAATGCGGCGCGCCTAAAATGCGCTGCCGACGGTGATATGAGAATAATACATCAGAAAAAAGTAAATTCACTACAGTTTGAAGGGGAGAGCCGGCACCATCCTGTTTTTTTCACGGCGATTGGCCACTGAATCGGGCGATGCTGGTCCCGTTTCGGCCAAATTGTTGCGTGGCGTACAGGCATTGAAAAGCGGCAAAAAAATGGCATATTTATGGAGTTGGCCCAAGCAAGAGTGCTTCTGCTCACCCATTTTGTAGTAAAATTTCACAAAATACTTTTTAAGGAATCCATCATGGCGCTGCATCCAGTAGTCGAATCCGTAACAGCGCGCATCATCGCGCGCAGCCGGCCCTCGCGCGGCGCCTATCTGACGCACCTCGATGCCGCCCGCATCCAGGGCGTGCAGCGCGGCGCGCTGTCGTGTACCAACCTGGCGCACGGCTTTGCCGCCTTCCCGGCCAACGACAAGCTGTCGCTGAAGGAATACAAGAAGCCGTCGGTGGCCATCGTCTCGTCGTACAACGACATGCTGTCGGCGCACCAGCCATTCGAAGGTTTTCCGCAGATTATCAAGCAGGCCGTGCGCGAAGTGGGCGCCGTGGCGCAGTTCGCCGGCGGCGTGCCGGCCATGTGTGATGGCGTGACGCAAGGCCAGCCGGGCATGGAATTGTCGCTGTTTTCGCGCGACACCATCGCCATGTCGACCGCCGTGGCGCTGTCGCACAATATGTTCGACTCGGCCCTGTACCTGGGCGTGTGCGACAAGATCGTGCCGGGCCTCTTGATCGGCGCGCTGCACTTCGGCCACTTGCCGGCCGTGTTCGTGCCGGCCGGCCCGATGACCTCGGGCCTGTCGAACAAGGAAAAAGCCCAGGTGCGCCAGTTGTATGCGCAGGGCAAGGCGACGCGTGAAGACTTGCTCGAAGGCGAGTCGAAGGCCTACCATGGCGCCGGCACCTGTACTTTTTACGGTACCGCCAACAGCAACCAGATGCTGATGGAAGTGATGGGCCTGCACCTGCCGGGTGCCGCCTTCATCACCCCGAACACGCCGCTGCGCGATGCGCTGACGGCCGCCGCCGCCCAGCGCGCCGCCGTGATCACGGCGCAAAGCGGCAGCTACCTGCCGGTTGGCCATATCGTCGACGAGAAATGTATCGTCAATGCCGTGGTGGGCCTGCTGGCCACCGGCGGCTCGACCAATCACACCCTGCACCTGGTGGCGATCGCCAAGGCGGCCGGCATCGTGATCGACTGGAACGACTTCAATGAGCTGTCGGCCATCGTGCCTATGCTGACGCGCATCTATCCGAATGGCGACGCCGACGTCAACCATTTCCACGCCGCCGGCGGCACCGGTTATCTGATCCGCGAACTGCTGGACGCGGGCCTGCTGCACGAAGACGTCAACACCATCCTGGGCCACGGCTTGCGCGCGCACTGCATGGAACCGTTCCTGGGCGAAGACGGCAAGGTCTTCTGGAAAGATGCACCATTGACCAGCGCCGACGAAAGCGTGCTGCGACCGGCCTCGAACCCGTTCGCGCCGGACGGCGGCATGGTGCTGGTGGCGGGTAACCTGGGCCGCGCGGTGATGAAAGTGTCGGCCGTCAAGCCGGAGCATCGCACCGTCGAAGCGCCTGCCATCGTCTTCAATTCGCAGGAAGAGTTCATGGCCGCCTACAAGGCCGGGACGCTGGACCGCGATTTCGTTGCCGTGCTGCGCTTCCAGGGTCCGCGCGCCAACGGCATGCCTGAATTGCATGCGCTGACGCCGGCGCTGGCCAACCTGCAGGATGCCGGCCGCCATGTGGCGCTGGTCACCGACGGCCGCATGTCGGGCGCGTCGGGCAAGGTGCCGGCCGCGATCCACGTCTCGCCTGAAATCCTGGCCGGAGGTCCGCTGGGCCTGGTGCGCGACGGCGACGTCATCCGCCTTGACGCCTTCACCGGCGTGCTCGAAGCGCTGGTGCCGGCCGACGTATGGCATGCGCGTGCGCTGGTCACCGCTGATTTGTCGTCCAGCCATATCGGCATGGGCCGCGAGTTGTTTTCGATGTTCCGCTCCACCGTCAGCGCGGCGGAAGAGGGCGCCACCACGTTCGGCCTGCCATCGCCGATTCCCACCACCGTGCCCTTGCACGAAGGCGAGAATGTCGGCGATACTGTGCCGGGCTCCGATGAAGACTTTTTGGCAAGGAAATAAAATGACAATGACACTCCTGGAAATTATGCGTACCTCGAGCGTGATCCCCGTGATTGCGATCGACGATCCTGAACACGCCGTACCGCTGGCGCGCGCGCTGGTGGCGGGCGGCATCCGCGTGCTGGAAGTAACCTTGCGCACCAAGCACGGCCTGGACGCGATCCGCGCCATGTCCGAAGTGCCGGGCGCCATCGTCGGCGTGGGCACCTTGACCCGTCCTGAAGAATTCGCCGCCGCGCGCGATGCCGGCGCCGTGTTCGGCGTTTCGCCGGGCCTGACCAGCGCCTTGGTGGCCGCCGCGAAAAGCAGCGGCCTGCCGCTGTTGCCTGGCGTAATGACCCCGGGTGAAGTGATGGCGGCGCGTGAAAACGGCTTCCAGCAACTGAAGTTGTTCCCGGCCGTGCCAGCCGGCGGCATCGGCATGCTCAACGCCATCTACGGCCCGCTGCCGGACGTGACGTTCTGCCCGACCGGCGGCATTTCGCAGGAAACGGCGTCGCAGTTCCTGGCGCTGAAAAACGTCGCCTGCGTGGGCGGTTCGTGGCTGACACCGAAGGACGCGATCGCGGCCGGTAACTGGGATCGCATCACGGAAATCGCCAAGGCGGCCAGCGGTTTGCGCTCCGCTTAGGCGTTACGCCTGAGTTCCAATCAAACGGCAAGCTTGCAACGCTTGCCGTTTCTTTTTCTTCCGGATTCCCATGCCAGACTTGCGCCGTCGATTGACCGCTGGTGAAACCGCCATGGCGCGCAGCGTCTTTCATGACGGCATCGACTACGCGCGCGTGCGCGTGGTGCGAGGCTCTTTTCTTCCCTTCAATTTGCAGGACCAGAACACGGCCATGACGCCGCGCGGCAGCCTGTATTTCATGCCGCCCCAGTACCGCATTGACTTTTCACGCGAGGATGCGGGCGGCAAGCTGTTCTTCATCCATGAGATGGTGCATGTGTGGCAGTGGCAGCTGGGCTACAACTGCATCTGGCACGGCTTGCTGCTGGCGCTGTTCGGCGGCTACTTTCGCCAGCGCGCCTACCGCTATGACAGCAGCATCGCGGGCACGGCGTTTGCCGGCTACAACATGGAGCAGCAGGCCGAACTGGTCTCCCACTATTTTGGCGCCACGCAACTGGGACTGGCCTCGATGACGGCCAGGCTGCCTTTTTTGCGCGAGGTGCTGGGCGGCTTCTTGCAGTCGCCCGGCAATGCAAGCTTGCTGCCGCGGCGCTGGTTTACAAGGTGAGCTCGCCCTCGTCCTCGCCATCCCAGTAGTGGATGCGCTTGGCTTGCACCTTGATCAGGATGATGCCTGGCGTGGCCGGGCCCTGCTTGAACCAGCGGTCCATGCTGTCGTCCCAGTGTGCTTCGAAGGCTTGCCGTTCGGTGATCAGCTCGGCCTGGCCTTCGACCGCGATAAACAGCGGCGGCGCGCCGAACAGATGGGCCTTGCCCTGGTAGGCCAGGCCGACGGACGGATCGCGGCGGATATCGTCGACCATGCGCGCGTCGGCCCAGGTGAAGTACCAGGAAGTGCCGTCGTAATCGACGTCCTCGTTATTGCTCATCGGCCGGGCCGCCAGCTGCCCGTTGTCGGTACGTGTCGACAACATCAGGTAGTCGATGTCGGCCATCTTTTTTGCCAGTTCCGGCAAGGTCATTGTGCTCATGTGATGCTCCCGTGGTGGTGTGTGACGCCACGACGGCGCGGTGCGCGCCGCCTCCATGGAGGGAGTTGACCACAGGATGGCGCCGGTCCTGCGTGCGGCAGTTCACGCTGGACCGCAGATAGTCAGGCCGGCGGTGTTGCCTGGGTGTTGCTGATGACCCGGTTACGTCCGCCATCCTTGGCCTGGTACAGCGCGCGGTCGGCGGCGCCGATCAGCTGGTCCATGTCGAGCGGCGCGGCGCCACTCTGGGTCGCCACGCCGATGCTGACGGTAATATGGCGCGCCGCGCCATCTTCGTGTCCATTCTCGATCGCCAGCGCGCGCACGCCCTTGCGGATGGACTCGGCCAGGCCCAGCGCCTTGGCCGGTTCGGTGTCAGGCAGGATGGCGGCGAACTCTTCGCCGCCATAGCGGGCCAGCACATCGCCGGAACGGTTGAGCATGGTCGCCAGTGCCCCGGCCACCTGTTTCAGGCAAGTGTCGCCCTGCTGGTGGCCATACTGGTCGTTATAGTCCTTGAAATGGTCGATATCGATCATCAGCAGCGACAGCGGGCTGCCGCTGCGCTTGGCGCGCCGCATTTCCTTGTCGATCGCGACGTCGAAATGGCGGCGGTTGGCCACGCCCGTCAGGCCGTCCGAAAAGGTTTGCGAGCGCAGCACCATGGTCTGGTCGCGCAGCAGTTTTTCACGGCCCACGGCGATGGTGACGTCGGTGATCTGGATCAGGCAGTGGCGTGGCGCGCCCGGCAGGCTGATGGGCGTCACGGCCACCGCCTGCTGCATGCGCTCGCGGCCGTCGCTGGTCACCGCCGCCTGCGGGTACAGCGGGAACGGCGACTTGTGCAGCGATTGCGACAGCAGCGACTGGAAATTGTCGCGCAGGGCCTGGGTGATGGCCGATTCGATGCGCTTGTGCTGCAGTTCCGGGAACACGTCGAAAAAATCGCGGCCCAGCACGGTATCGGCTTTCCATCCGGAATGGCGCTCCAGCCAGCGGTTCCACAGCACGATGCTGCGGTGCTGGTCCAGCACGATGGCGCCCAGGTTGACGGCGCCAATAATGCTTTCGAGCAGGGTCAAGCGCTGCAAGGTGTCGGGCATGGTGCTCACGCCGGTCCAAAGACCTTGGCCAGGTAGCGGTTGACCTGTTCTTTCAGGTCGTGCAAGGCGGACAGGTCCAGTACAAACGCCACATAGCCGTGGATCTGGTGCTTGGCCAGCACGAAGTCGATATGCAGCATCAGCACCACGTCGTCGCCCTGGTCGCCGAAGACGGACAGGATTTCCGTGCTGGTGCCCACATGGTAGACGGGCAGGGAGCCGTGCAGTTCGCTGTCGAACAGGTTGGCCAACGTGCCCACGCAGGAATTGAGGATGATGTTGCCGATTTCGCTCATCGCCTCCTGTTCCATTTCCGTCAGTTCCTGCAGCGGCACACTGTCGCCCACCATCAGGCGCACGATCTCCAGGCTTTTATCCTCGGGGAACATCAGGATGGCTTCAGTGGCGAACGCGCCATCGTAATGCTGGCTGACGCCGCAGATGCGGTCGCCGTCGCGCTTGCTGCCGAGCAGGGCCGCCGCATCGGCGCGGTTCAAAAAGGTAATCGAGGGCACCGACATGGTGACTTCCTCGTTGACGATTTCGCTCATGGCGGCCGCCGCGTGGCCCACGCCGATATTGAAGATTTCGACCAGCGCGTCGTTTTCCAGCTCGGACAGGTTGACCATGTTCACGCTTCCAGCGTATCGATCAGCTGGTGGATGCGCACTTCCGTGATGGGTTTTTCCATGAAGCCCACTTTCAGTTCGCTGGCGCGGTTGCGGATGGCGTTTTGCACATTCGCCGTCACCAGGAAGATATGGGTCTGCGGATACAGGGCGCGCAGCTGCTCGGCGGCGGCCACGCCGCCCATGCCCGGCATATTAACGTCAAGCAATATCAGGTAAGGGTCGAGCGCCTTGACTTTCTCCAGCGCTTCTTCGCCCGTCGACGCTTCGGTGATCTGCCAGCCGGCATGTTTGCTGAGAATGAACTGATGCGCCATCAAACGTGAAACCCGGCTGTCATCGACAACAAGTACCTGTTTACTGTGATCCATTTGCTATTCCTGAAACGTCATTTCTGTCAATGTGACATTTTCGCATAGATTGCCTGGACAACCGATAATTCGCTATCCGAATTGCTTTAGGGCAAAAATTTTCATCTTTGCCCGCCTGCCGGTTGTTGCGCCGCCGCCCATTGCCCTGCTTGCCGGCCTGGCTATCCAGTAAAATAGCGCCATTCCCACTTCACCCTCCCTGCCATGACCCAAGACGAATTGAAGCAAGCCGTAGCCCGCACCGCGATTGATTATGTAGTAAAAGGCGAAATCATCGGCGTCGGTACCGGCTCGACCGCCAACTTTTTCATCGATGAACTGGCCAAGATCAAGGACAGCATCAAGGGCGCGGTTGCCTCGTCCGAAGCGACCGCCGCCCGCCTGGCCGGCCACGGCATCGCCGTGTTCGACCTGAACGACGTCAGCGAGATCGCCGTGTATATCGACGGCGCCGACGAAATCACGGCCGGCGGCGCCATGATCAAGGGCGGCGGCGCGGCCCTGACGCGCGAAAAGATCGTTGCCTCCGTGGCGAAACAGTTCGTCTGCATCGCCGACGGCTCCAAGCTGGTCGAGACCCTGGGTGCGTTTCCGCTGCCGGTGGAAGTGGTGCCGATGGCGCGCGCCAGCGTTTCGCGCCAGCTGGCCGCGCTGGGCGGCACGCCGCGCCTGCGCCTGAAGCCCGGCAGCGACGAAGCCTTTATTACCGACAACGGCGGCGAGATCATCGACGTGCTGGGCTTGCAGATTCTTGACCCGGTGGCGCTGGAACAGCAGATCAACCAGATCGTCGGCGTGATCGCCGTCGGCCTGTTCGCCGCGCGCGGCGCCAATGTGTGCTTGCTGGGGACGGCGGAAGGCGTGCGTACGCTGGCTTACTGATCGCCAGCGTTGCCTTACACAGCGGCCCCCTGCGGGCCGCTTGTCATTTGCGCGGTCCGATAGGCGCTCAGCGTGCGCAGCAGGCCGCCCAGGAAAATGCCGCTGAAGCAGCCGTAGGCGACACATACAAACAGCACGAAACCGGTGGCATGGGCATAGGCGGGATGGATGGCCAGGCTGACCGCCACCGCATACTTCATGCAGAAGATGCTCATCATTAATGTCAATGGCAGCCAGCTGCCGGCCAGCCGCAGCGTGCCGCGCTCGGGGCAAGCCGTCAGCTTGCGCGCATCGGTCAGCGACCAGGCGAGCAGGCCGCCGGCCAGCGCACCGGCCGCCCAAGCAAATGGCGCCACGCCGTCAAAACCGAAGCTGCCATGCACGCCGGACAGCGACAGGGCCAGCATCACCAGCGGAATAATGCACAGCTTGCGCAAGGTCACTTCACGGGCACGGCTGGCCAGCACGCCGCGGTACACGAGAAAAGCCAGGATGGCCCAGACGTAGAGGGGAGTGTGGCTGAAGAGCTGTTGCATGGTGTCCGCCTTGGAAAGTCGTTGTCGATGGATGTACTGTGCCTGCCGGCGGCATGGACGGCGAGCGGACTGCGACGAAACGAAGACGGAAGGCCGTGAAAACGGCTGAGGATGGCGTGAAACTGCGGTGTGAAACGAAGACGAAAACCTGCCCGTGACGTGGTCACGGGCAGGGATGCAACTTATTCCGTCGGTGG
This sequence comes from Janthinobacterium sp. PSPC3-1, assembly GCF_049896105.1. Taxonomy (NCBI): domain Bacteria; kingdom Pseudomonadati; phylum Pseudomonadota; class Betaproteobacteria; order Burkholderiales; family Oxalobacteraceae; genus Janthinobacterium; species Janthinobacterium sp. PSPC3-1. Next base: position 168,227 of record NZ_JAFCTQ010000001.1, read on the forward strand.
CACGTAGCCCATGGCGGCGTCGGCGCCATCGCCGAAGAAATGCTTTTCCATCTGCGTGGCCAGGTATTTGCGGGCGCGCGCGTCGGCCAGGTTCAAACGGTTTTCGTTGACCAGCATGGTCTGGTGCTTGAGCCAGGCGGCCCAGGCTTCTTTCGACACCGATTCGTAAATTTTCTTGCCCAGTTCGCCCGGGTACGGCGGGAAGTCCAGTCCTTCGGCTTCCTTGTTGAGTTTGACGCAATGGATAGTGCGGGCCATCTGTGCTCCTGAATCGGTGTAGAGATAAAGCGTGATTATAAGGTACTTTGCGCGGCGCTACCGGCAGCGATGCCCGGCCAGCCGCGCGGCTTGTGGCGCGCCCTTGCGCCAGATCAAATTTGATCTGCGCCGCCCCAGCTAGTAAGATGTGTTGTCGCGCAAGTGCGATCTTGCGCCAGTATTGCCTCAACCACGCGGCCCGCCCGCCCAACAAGAATGGAATCCCCTATGGTCTCGGTCAAAGTCAACGATATCAGCGTCAGCAATGAAGGCAAGTTTGTGCTGTTTGGCGGCATCAACGTGCTCGAATCGCGCGATCTCGCCCTGCGCGCCTGCGAAGAGTATGTGCGCGTCACGCAAAAACTGGGCATTCCCTATATTTTCAAGGCCAGCTTCGACAAGGCCAACCGCTCGTCGATCCACTCCTACCGTGGCCCGGGCCTGGAAGAGGGCATGCGCATTTTCCAGGACGTCAAGGCGGCGTTTGGCGTGCCCATCATTACCGACGTGCATGAACCATGGCAGGCCCAGCAGGTCGCCGAAGTGGTCGACGTATTGCAACTGCCCGCCTTTTTGGCGCGCCAGACCGACCTGGTGGTGGCCCTGGCCAAGACCGGCAAGGTGATCAATATCAAGAAGCCGCAATTCCTCAGCCCTGGCCAGATGGCCAATATTGTCGAAAAATTCAAGGAAGCGGGCAATGAACAGCTGATCCTGTGCGATCGCGGCACCTGCCTGGGCTACGACAACCTGGTGGTCGACATGCTGGGCTTTGGCGTGATGAAACAGACCTGCAACGATTTGCCCATCATTTTCGACGTTACCCACGCCTTGCAGCAGCGCGATCCCGGTGGCGCCGCCTCCGGTGGCCGCCGCCAGCAAGTGGCGGACCTGGCCCGCGCCGGCCTGGCCGTCGGCATCGGCGGCCTGTTCCTGGAAGCCCATCCGGACCCGGACAACGCGCGCTGCGATGGCCCCAGCGCCTTGCCGCTCGATAAACTGGAACCGTTCCTGACGCAACTGAAGGCGCTGGACGATCTGGTGAAATCCTTCCCTGCGCTGAATATCAATTAATGGAAAACGGTAAATTGACCCCGCGCCTGGCCATCGTCATCCCGGCCCGCTACGCGTCCACGCGCCTGCCCGGCAAGCCGCTGGCCGACATCCTCGGCAAACCGATGGTGCAACATGTGTACGAACGGGCGCTGGAAGTGCCCGGCGTCGACACGGTGGTGATCGCCACCGACGACCAGCGCGTGGTTGACGCCGTGCGCGGCTTTGGCGGGCGTTGCGTGATGACTTCGCCCGATCATCCATCGGGCACCGACCGCCTGGCCGAGGTGATGCGGACGGTGGACGCCGACATCTATATCAACCTGCAGGGCGACGAGCCTTTGGTGCGCCCGGCGGATATCGCCTTGCTGGCCGACGGCATGCGTGCGGACAGCGCGGTGCAGGTGGGCACCTTGTGCCACGCCATCGACGCACAGGAAGCGCGCAACCCGAATACGGTCAAGGTGGTGTTGGCCGCCAATGGCGACGCCCTGTATTTCAGCCGCGCCGCGATTCCGTTCGCGCGCGACGATGCGCCGGCCAGTTACCTGAAGCATGTGGGCGTATATGCCTACCGGCGCGACGTGCTGGCCGCGTATTCTGCCTTGCCGGCGGCGATGCTGGAGCAGGCCGAAAAGCTGGAGCAACTGCGTTTGCTGGCGGCGGGACTGCGCATCCGTGCGTTCCAGGTGGCACCTTCCGGGCCCGGGGTCGATACGCCCGAATGCCTGGCGCGCGTGCGTGCGCTGATGGCCGGTGAAACACCTGCATCCCTGCCGACCCTGGCCGAGATCAAACTGGTGATTACCGATGTCGATGGCGTGCTGACCGATGGCGGCATTTATTATGACGCCACCGGCGAATGCCTGAAGCGCTTCCATGTGCGCGACGGCCTGGGCATGCGCCTGCTGGAAGAAAACGGCGTGCGCGTGGCGGTGCTGTCCGGCCGCGATTCGCCGACCCTGCGCAAGCGGGTGGCGGACCTGGGCATCACCCTGTACCAGTTCGGCGTGAAGGACAAGCATGGCGCCTGCCGCGAGCTGATGGAACAGGCTGGAGTTGGCGTCAATGAAACCGTCTGCATCGGCGACGACAGCATCGACCTGCCCGCGTTTGCCGCCTGCGGCCTGTCGTATGCGGTGGCCGACGCCCCCGTCTACGTACAGGCGCGCGCCAGCGCCGTGCTGGTCAAGGAGGGAGGCAAGGGGGCTTTCCGTGAACTGGCTGACGCCATTCTGGTTGCGCAGGGCAAGGAGCATGTATTCGGTTCGGCCGAGGGTTTTTCCACGGTGATGGGCCGGGTGGTGCAATAACATTGAACAGCGGGCCGGAGTCGCGAGCTTGGCCCGGTATGCCTGTGCGGACGACTGGGGTTGTAATGCCCTTCGCTGGTCTGCTTGTGGAAAGGCCTTGTTCCTGGTGGTATTTACAAGGTCTTGATCAACACCTGCGACTTGCGCTGCCAGTTATACATATGCTGGCGGTCCTTCGGCAGGTCGTCCACGGTGGCCGGCAGGAAGCCCCGTTTCTTGAACCAGTGCGAAGTGCGCGTGGTCAGCACGAACAGCTTGGTCAGCCCGGCGGCGCGCGCGCGGTTTTCCATGTGCTTCAAGATGCGCTCGCCATCGCCCTGGGTCTGCACTTCGGGGTTGACGATCAGGCAGGCCATTTCCGCCATCTTCTCGGCCGGGAACGGGTACAGCGCGGCGCAGCCGAAGATCACGCCATCGTGCTCGATGACGGAGAAATAATCGATTTCGCGTTCGATCAGCTCGCGGCCCCGCTTGACCAGGGTGCCGTCCGCTTCCATCGGCTCGATCAGCTTGATGATGCCGCCCACGTCCTCGATGGTGGCCTGGCGCAGGCTTTCCAGGTTTTCATGGCTGATCATGGTACCCACGCCATCGTGGGTAAACAATTCCAGCAGGGCCGAGCCGTCCATCGAGAACGGCACGATGTGCGAGCGGTCCACGCCGTTGTGGCAGGCCTTGACGCAGTGTTTCAGGTAGAACGCGGTGGCGTCCGGCAAAAAGCCCGCCATCAGCACGGCTTCGGCCTGGTGCGAGGACAGCTCTCGGATTTCCACGCCGGTGGCGTCCGCCATCATCGGCGTTTCGGTAATGAAGATCAGTTTGTCGGCATGCAGGGCGATCGCCGCGCTGCAGGCCACGTCTTCCATGGTCAGGTTGAACGCTTCGCCGGTCGGCGAAAAGCCCAGCGGCGACAGCAGCACCAGGCCGTCGGAACCGAGAATGGAGTGGATGGTTTCGGCGTCGACCTTGCGCGTGATGCCGGTCAGTTCCAGGTCCACGCCATCGATCACGCCCAGCGGGCGCGCCGTGATGAAGTTACCTGAAATAATACGGATCGCCGCGTTCGACATCGGCGTGTTCGGCAAGCCCTGGCTGAACGCGGCCTCGATATCGAGGCGCAATTCGCCGGCCGCTTCCTTGGCGCATTCGAGCGCGGCGATGTCGGTAATCCGCACGCCATTGTGAAAGCGGCCTTCGACGTTACGCAGGGCCAGCTGTTCGGCCACCTGCGGGCGCGAACCATAGACCACGGTCACATTGATATCGAGCGCATGCAGCAGCGATAAATCATGGGCCAGCACCTGCAGCGCCCCGGCGCTGACGAGTTCACCGGGGAAGGCGACCACGAAGGTCTTGCCGCGAAAGGCGTGGATGTAGGGCGCGACGGAGCGCAGCCATTGGACGAATTGGGTAGGGTTTTCCATTAAGCGCATTATAATTCGCTGCGCGATGTGCGCGCTCAAAATACCTGTAAAAAACAATGTCTTCAGCCAGCGATAAGTCTTCCCCTCCTTCCACTGTTGCAAATGTGCCAGCGAATGCGCCTGATCGCGCTGCGCGCCAGCGTCCGACCGTCGGCCAGCAAAGGCCACAGAAGCCGCAAAAGCCGCGTACGGAAGAAAAGCAGCAACAGCAGCAACAGCGTGACGCCGCCCGTGCCGCGCGCGAGGCGGAAAAAGCGTTCCGCAATCCGCTGCCGCCCATCACCTATCCGGAAGACTTGCCGGTGTCGGGCCGGCGCGCCGAAATCGCCAAGGCCCTGCTGGACAACCAGGTGATCATCGTCTCGGGCGAAACGGGTTCCGGCAAGACCACCCAGCTGCCGAAGATCTGCCTGGAACTGGGGCGCGGCCAGAAGGGCCTGATCGGCCACACCCAGCCGCGCCGTATCGCCGCCTCGTCGACCGCCAAGCGCATCGCGCAGGAACTGGGCACACCGCTCGGCGTCACCGTCGGTTTTAAAGTGCGCTTTGCCGATACCCTGACGAAGGGCGCGTCGGTCAAGCTGATGACGGACGGTATCCTGCTGGCCGAGACGCAGACCGACCCGCTGCTGAAAAACTACGACACCATCATCATCGATGAAGCGCACGAACGCAGCCTGAACATCGATTTCCTGCTCGGCTATCTGAAGCAGCTGTTGCCGCGCCGGCCCGACCTGAAAATCATCATCACCTCGGCCACCATCGACGCCGAGCGCTTTGCGCGCCATTTCGGCACGCCCGAAAAGCCGGCGCCGGTGATCGAAGTATCGGGCCGCCTGTACCAGGTGGAAGTGCGCTACCGCCCCGTGGAACGCGAACAGGTGGCGATGCCGGGCGCGGCCAATCCCGACAAACCGGGCCAGCGCACCGCCGCCGCGCGCGAAAAGCGCGACCTGATGGACGCCGTGGTCGATGGCGTGGAAGAGCTGTGCCGCATCGGTTCGGGCGACGTGCTGGTGTTCCTGCCGGGCGAGCGCGAGATCCGCGACTGCGCCGAAGCGCTGCGCAAGCACCATCCGCCGCATGTGGAAATCTTGCCGCTGTTCGCCCGCCTGTCGGCCGAGGAGCAGGAGCGCGTTTTTAAAACCAGCAATGCGCGCCGCATCGTGCTGGCCACCAACGTGGCGGAAACCTCGCTGACCGTGCCCGGCATCCGCTACGTGGTCGACGCCGGCCTGGCGCGTGTGAAGCGCTACAGCTACCGCAACAAAGTGGAGCAGTTGCAGGTCGAGCCGATCGCGCAGTCGGCCGCCAACCAGCGCGCCGGCCGTTGCGGCCGCGTCGCCGACGGCGTCTGCATCCGTCTGTACGAAGAGCAGGACTATCTGCTGCGTCCAAAATTCACCGAGCCGGAAATCCTGCGCTCGTCCCTGGCGGCCGTTATCCTGCGCATGAAGTCATTGCACCTGACGGACGTGGAAACCTTCCCGTTTATCGAGCCGCCGCTGGCGCGCGCGATCGCCGACGGTTATCAATTATTGCAGGAACTGGGCGCCGTCGACGAGGTCAACCAGCTCACGCCGCTGGGCAACAAGCTGGCCAAGCTGCCGCTCGATCCGCGCGTGGGCCGCATGATCCTTGCCGCGCTGGACAACGCCTGTCTGACGGAAGTCTTGATCGTCGCTTCCGCCCTGTCGGTGCAGGACCCGCGCGACCGCCCGATGGAGCACCAGCAGGCGGCCGATGAAGCGCACAAGAAGTTTGCCGATGAAAAATCGGAGTTTTTGAGCTACCTGAAGATCTGGCGCTGGTTCGAGTCCGCCATCGAGCACAAGAAAACCAACCGCCAGCTGCAGGACAATTGCCGCACGAATTTCCTGTCGCAGATGCGCCTGCGCGAATGGCGTGACGTCCATTCGCAGCTGCTGACCATCGTCAAGGAACAGGGCTGGCGATTGAACGAAGCGCCGGCCACGTATGACAATCTGCATATGGCCTTGCTGACCGGTTTGCTGGGCAATATCGGCTTCAAGGGCGAGGACGAGCCGGGCGCCGGCTACCTGGGCGCGCGCGGCATCAAGTTCCATATCTGGCCCGGTTCCTCGCTCTTGAAAAAGCCGGGCAAGTGGATCATGGCGGCCGAACTGGTCGACACCACGCGATTGTATGCGCGCTGCGTGGCCAGGATCGAGCCCGAGTGGCTGGAAAAAGTCGGCGTGCACCTGCTGAAAAAATCGTGGGGCGAGCCGCGCTGGGAAAAACGTTCGGCGCAGGTCACGGCATCGGAACGGGCCACGCTGTACGGCCTGGTGGTGTACAGCCAGCGCCGCATCAATTACGGCAATTTCAACCTGCCGGAAGCGCGTGAAATCTTTATCCGCGACGCGCTGGTGGGCGGCGACTTCGACACGCGCGCGCCGTTCTTTGCGCACAACCACAAGCTGATCAAGGACATCGAAAACCTCGAACACAAATCGCGCCGGCTGGACGTGCTGGTCGACGATGAACTGATCGCCGCGTTCTATGACCAGCTGCTGCCGGCCGACGTGTGCAATGGCGCCGGTTTCGAGAAATGGCACAAGGAAGCCACGCGCGAGAACCCGAAGCTGCTGTACCTGAACCGCGAAGAGCTGATGCGCCACGAGGCGGCCGGCGTGACGACCGACCTGTTCCCGAAAACCATGTCGGTGACGGGCCTGGAAATGGGGCTGACCTACCACTTCGAGCCGGGCAGCCTGCGCGACGGCGTCACCTTAAGCGTGCCGCTGTATGCGCTGAACCAGTTGCCGCGCGAGCGCTGCGAATGGCTGGTGCCGGGCATGCTGAAGGAAAAAGTCCATCTGCTGCTCAAATCGCTGCCGCAAAAGCTGCGCCGCCACTGCGTGCCGCTGCCCGACTATGCGGCGAAATTCTGCGAACGCGTGCATGAGGCGGGCGTGTTCGGCCGCGGCGACCTGGTCGACGCCATCATTCTGGACATCCGCACGCAGATCACCATCAATGTGCTGACCACCGACTTCAAGCCGGAAACCCTGCCGGCCCATCACTTCATGAATTTCAAGGTGATTGACGAGCATGGCCGCCAGCTCGACATGGGCCGCAACCTGGCCACCCTGCAAGCGGAATTCGGCGGCCAGGCGCGCCAAAGTTTCCAGAAGCTGGCCGAGGTGTCGGGCGTGTCGGGTGCCGGCACGCCGGGCGCGAAAGTGGCGGGCAGCCAGGTGGCGGCGCGCCTGCAATCGCAGGCGGCGCCGGCCAAGGCTGCTGCGCCAGCCGGCAATAGCGTTGCCCAGCATATGGGTTTGACGGGCTGGACCTTTGGTGAACTGCCCGAGCTGCTGGAAATCGTGCAGGGCAAGCTGACCCTGATCGGCTTCCCCGCGCTGGTCGACAAGGGCACGCATTGCGACCTGGAAGTGTTTGACGACCCGACCGTGGCGGCGCGCACGCACCGCACCGGCCTGCGCCGGCTGTTCGCGCTGCAGATGAAGGAGCAGATCAAGTTCGTCGAGAAAAGCATCCCGGGCCTGCAGCAGATGGGCATGCAGTTCATGGCGCTGGGGTCGCAAGAGGAATTGCGCGAGCAGATCATCAACAAGGCGATCGACATCGCCTGCCTGCAGGACCCGCTGCCGCTGGACGCCGCCTCGTTCGCCAAGCGCCAGATGGAAGGCAAGTCGCGCCTGGTGCTCCTGGTGAATGAAATCGCCCGCCTGCTGTCGCAGGTGCTGACGGAATTCCACGGACTGCCCAAGCGCCTGCAGAATATTCCGGCGCCGGCCGCCACCGATATCCAGGCCCAGCTGCAAGGCCTGGTGCACAAACGTTTTCTCACCGAAAACGAGTACACCCAGCTGTCGCACTTCCCCCGCTACTTGAAGGCGATCAACGTGCGGCTGGAAAAACTGCGCGCCGACCCCGCGCGCGACACCAAGCTCATGGCCGAATGGCAATCGGCCGCCGCGCCGTATCTGCGCCAGGCGAAAGACCGCCAGGCCGGCAAGAATACCGACCCGAAACTGGTCGATTTCCGCTGGATGCTGGAAGAACTGCGCGTGTCGCTGTTTGCGCAGGAGCTGAGGACGCCGATGCCGGTGTCGGCCAAACGCCTCCAAAAGGTTTGGGAATCGATGCAGAGGTGATGGCGTCTCCATAAACCTACTGCGCAGCTCACTCTCGGGTCGGCGTTGCTCACCGTACTTGAGTACGGCTGCGCTACTCAACCCGATATTGAGCTTGCTCGCTACGGTTTCTGGAGACGCCGTGACGCCAGGGGTGCGCCGATAAAAGGTGCGCCAATAAAAACATCAACTCCGCCGTTTCATCTCATCATCGTCGCTCATCGACGATCCCGACATGCTGCCGCCGGTGCCGGACTGCACGCTGGCGCCGCCGCGCAGGTCGCTGCCGGAGGGCATGCGGCTACCGGCCAGGCTGCCCATGGTGTTCATGTCGCCGGTGCCATAGCGCGAGCTGGTGCCGTAGAACTGGTTCATCTGGTCGTTCCACGCTTCGCTGGCCATGTCGGGCCAGTTGTCCTTGTCGAAGCCGGGGGCGCTTTTCAATTGTTCCTTGTCCACGTCCAGCAGGAAACGCTTGTTGACGGTGTCCAGGGCCAGCTTTTCCCACGGCACGGCGAACAGCTTTTCGCCCAGGCCCAGTACGCCGCCGAAGGACAGCACGGCATAGGCGATCCGGCCGCTGCGCATGTCGAGCATGATTTCCTTGATGTCGCCCAGTTGTTCGTCGTCGTGGTTGTAGACATCGTCGCCGATCAGGGTGTCGGCGCCCATCAGTGCGGGGCCGGGTCCGGTGTCGTTGCGGTACATGCCCAGCATGTCGCGGTCCAGATAGCTCATGGTGTTTTCTCCAGTCAAAGGGGATGGAAGTGCGCGGTGAGCGTCCAGAGTAGGCATGGCGCCCTGGCGGCGCTTGAGCTATCTCAATTGTGTCAGGGGAACTTTTAAAAGTGCAGGATCGTACGGTGTCGTGCGGCAAGTGGGGTACTCTATGGTGTCCAATCAGGAGGCTCTGCAATCATGGTTAAACCCGCCACCACGTGGTTGCGCGGCTTGCTGCGTGCCGGCAAGGTGCAGCAGCGTACGGCCACCAAGCTGGCCAAGGTGCTGTTCGGTCCACCTGCGGCCAAGCCCGCTTCCAAGCCCCGCCGCAAACCGGTGGCCAAAGCCGCGCCGGCCGGCCCCGATCCGCTGGCGCCGCCGCGCGTGCGCAAGCGGGCCGCACCGGCGCCGGGCAAATGGCTGGCCTCGCAGTATGCGCCGCTGGTGGAGCGGGGACAGTTGCCGGGCCGGCGCCTGCCGTATTATCTGTATCTGCCGGACAAGGAACCCAATGTGGCCATGCGCAGCCGGGGCCGGCCCCTGCTGGTGATGTTGCACGGCTGCGAACAGAGCGCCACCCAGTTTGCCGAAGGCACGCGCATGAACCGCCTGGCCGAGCGCAAGGGCTATGCCGTGCTGTATCCGCAGCAGTCGCTGCGCTCGCATGCGCGGCGCTGCTGGAAATGGTATGAAAAGCTGACCCAGGAGGGCGGCGGCGACGTCGGTCTGATCGTCGGCGCCATCGCCCAGGTGGCGGCGCGCTATCCCATCGACCGCTCGCGCATTTATATCTGCGGCATTTCCGCCGGCGCCGGCATGGCCCATATCGTGGCCTTGAACCATCCGCAGCTGTTTGCCGCCGTGGGCCTGCATTCGGGCCCCATGTTTGGCGCCGGCCACAGCCTGATCGGCGCCATGCACGTGATGCAGCATGGGGCGGCCAGCCGGGTCGACAGCGCCATTGATGAAGTGCTGGCGCGCCAGCCCATGTTTCCGCGCCTGCCGACCATTTTGCTGCAGGGCCAGCAGGATAGTGTGGTGCGTCCCATTAACCAGACGCAACTGGTGCGCCAGAGCATACGCATCAACCGCATGCCGTTCGACACCGTGGTGACGGCCGAGCGCTGGCCGCCAGGCGCCACGGGCGGCCGCAATCCCGCGCATGGCTACGCCCTGCATGACTACCAGGTGGGTGGCGAGTTGCTGCTGCGCGTGGCGCAGATCGAGCAGCTGGAGCACGCCTGGAGCGGTGGCGACGCCAGCCTGCCGTTCAATGCCAAGGCGGGGCCGGACGCCAGCAAGATGCTGCTGGACTTTTTTGCGCGCCACCAGCGGCGCTTGTAGAAGCTACAGCGCCAGGAAGGCCAGCGCCGCCACGGCAGTCGGCAGCAGGGCGCCGGCCAGCAGGCCCAGCGCGCCGATTGACTCATTGTTGAAGCCGCGCCGCAGCAGGGCCACGCCGGCCGGATTCGGCGCATTGGCGATGACGGTCAGGCCGCCGCCGGCCACCGCGCCCGCCATCAGCATGTATTTCGCTTCCTCGCTCATGCCGACGATCAGCGAGCCGAGATAGGTCAGGGCGGCATTGTCGGTAATCGCCGTCAGGCCCAGCGCGCCGAAGAACAGCGCCAGCGGTTTCAGGCTCGATACTATCGGCTGCAACCACCATTGCTGCATGCCGCCCAGCACCACCAGCCCCGCCAAAAAGAAGCCGACCAGCAAGCCCTCCTTCAGGATCAATGGGCTTTGATAGCGTTCATAGGCCTGCACGAAACCGAGGAAGAACAGGAACAATCCCAGGAACAGCACCGGATGATGGGCCAGCGCCACCACGCCGGCCAGCACGGCCAGGTGCACCAGGCTGATGGCCAGCGGTACTTTGGGCAATTCGACATCGCCCGGTTTCGGCTTGATGTCGGAAGTGTTGCTGTGCAAATACTTGCGCAGCAGCAGGCAGGCGCCGGTGGCGTTGACCAGCACGGCAATCGCCGCCTTCCAGCCGAAATGGCTGGCCATAAAGGCGCTGTCCCAGTTCCAGGTGGTGGCCACCATCAGCACCGGCGGCGCCGCATACGAGGTCAGCGTGCCGCCGATCGAGACGTTGACGAAAAGCACGCCCAGCGCGCCATATTTCAGCCATTCGGGTATGCCGGGGCGAAAGATTTGCGGCGCCAGCATCAGCGCGGCCAGGGTCATGGCGGCCGGTTCGGTGATCAGCGACCCCGTCAGCGGCACCAGCGCCAGGCCCAGCCAGGCCAGCGCCAGCTCGGTACGCAGCGGCATGGCGCGCGCCACGCCTTTGAGCAGGCGCTGCACGGCGTCGAGCACGGGGCGCGAAGCGGCCACCACCATGACGACGAAGACAAACAGCGGTTCCGTGTAATGGCGCGACTCGGCATAGCTGATCGCCGCGTCGCCGCCGGAAACGAAGGCCATGGCGATGATCAGGATAAACGCCCAGAAACCGAACACGACTTCCACCTCGCCCAGCAGATGAAGCACGCCGGCATGGCGCGGATGGCGGTGGGCCAGCACTTCAAACGACTTGGCGGCAAAGGTGTGGACGAGGGCGAGGCCGAAGATGACGGCGCTGATCAATTGTATGGTGGTCAAATGGGAGGTCCTTGAAGAATAAGAAACCGGCGCTGTCAGGCTGGCCGGTAAGGAGAGTGCTTATGGTACAGCAATCGTGATCAATAATAGTGTTTTTCGGCACCGCGAAGCGGCCCGTGCAGCGGCGTGGAGGGCATGGACAGACAGATAATCCTTGCCAAAATCGCTGGTGAATAGTACTGTATATTTATACAGTATTTTACATGGATACTTTCATGCAACATTCCGAACTGATGGCCTCGCCGGAAGCCTTGCACCCGTCCTTGTGGCGCGCCTCGCAACTGGGGCAGGGCGCCGTGCGCTGTGTCGACACCGGCTTTGCCGCCTTGTCGGCACAGCTGCCGGGCGGCGGCTGGCCCACGGGCAGCCTGGTCGACCTGCTGGTGCAGCAGGCCGGCAGCGGCGAGTTGCGGCTGCTGGCGCCGGCGCTGGCGCAATTGCAGGGCTTGCCCATCGTGCTGTTGCAGCCGCCCCATCCGCCACAGGCGCTGGCGCTGGCCGCGCAAGGCTTGCATCCGTCGCAACTGCTGTGGCTGCGTAGCGCCAGCAGCAAGGATGCCTTGTGGGCGGCGGAAAACATCTTGCGCAGCGGCAGTTGCGGCGCGCTGCTGTTCTGGCAAAGTCAGGTACGCGCCGACAGCCTGCGCCGGCTGCACCTGGCGGCGCAGGGCGGCAATACCCTGTTTTTCATGCTGCGCCCGCTGCATGGCGCGCAGGATGCGTCGCCGGCGCCGCTGCGCCTGTCGGTGCGGCCGGCCGCCGGCGGCATCGATATCGGCTTTGTCAAACGCCGGGGACCGCAGCGCGATGCGCCGCTGTTCCTGCCCCTGCAACCTCCTTCTTTACTGCAGCGCCATGCGCCTCTGGATCGGCCTTTGCCTGCCCCGGCTCCCGCTCGACGTGTTCTTGCCGAACTGGTCGGCTGACACCTCGTGCGTCGTGCTCGAGCACGAACAAGTGATTGCCCTGTCGCCGCTGGCGCGCGCGGCCGGCATCAAGCCGGGCATGCGCCGCGCCGGCGCCCTGATGCTGGCGCCGCAGGCGCGCGTGCATGAACGCTCATTGGAACGGGAAGCGCGGGCGCTGCAGGAAGTGGCGCTGGCGCTGCTGCAATATTCGCCGCAGGTGGCGCAGGCCGAGGAAGCGACCTTGCTGGTCGACGCGGGCGCCAGCCTGCGCCTGTTCGGCGGCGTGCGCGCGCTGTGCCGCAGCATCGAGGCCAGCTTGCGCGCGCTGGGCTACACGGCCGTGCTGTCGTGTGCGCCGACGGCGCGCGGCGCCTGGCTGCTGGCGCAAGGCGTTGCCAAGGCGGGCGCAAAATCGGGGCGCGCGCTGGGCATGGCCGGCCTGGTGCGCCGCCTGGACCGGCTGCCCTGCGCCTTGCTGCCGCCGGCGCGTCCCTTTATCGACTGGTTCGACGGCATCGGCTGCATGACCCTGGGGCAAATGCGCCGTTTGCCGCGTCCCGGCCTGCAGCGCCGCTGCGGGCGGCCTTTGCTCGACATGCTCGACGACGCCCACGGCCACAGCACGGAATTGTTCGTCTGGCTGGCCGCGCCGCCCAGCTTTTGTGCTTCGCTGGAATTGTTCGACCGGGTCGAACACGCCGACGCGCTGCTGTTCGGCGCGCGCCGCCTGCTGCAGCAAATGACGGGCTGGCTGTGCGCGCATCAACTGGCCGTCGAACGCATTGAATTGCTGCTGATCCATGAACGGGGCAGGGTGGCGAAGCCGCCCACCGTGCTGGTGCTGGCGCTGGGCGAGGCCGTCTGGCGCGACGAGCACCTGGTGCGCTTGCTGCGCGAGCGGCTGGCGCAAGTGACGCTGGACGCGCCCGTGATCGGCTTGCGCTTGTCCGCGCCGCAAGTGCAGGCGATGGCGCCGCCCAGCGACAGCCTGTTTCCCGAGCCGGGCGGCACGCCGCAGGAACGCCAGCGCCTGATGGAATTGCTGGTGGCGCGCCTGGGCGTGGAGAATGTCTTGCAGGCCGTGCCGCAAGCCGACTACCGGCCCGAAGCGGCCAACCGCTGGCTGCCGCTGCCGTCCAGGGCGCCGGCCAACAGCGCCGTGCCCGACTTGCCGCCCGGCCTGCCCGGCATGCCGCGGCCCGGCTGGCTGCTGGCCCAGCCGATCGCCCTCTTGATGCGCGAACACCGGCCGTTTTATGGTTCGCCCCTGAGGATGGTGTCGGTGGCCGAACGCATCGAAGCGGGCTGGTGGGGCCAGTCGCAGGCGCGCGATTATTTCATTGCCGAGGGACTTGATCACGCCCATTACTGGGTCTATCGCGAACGTGTCGCAGGCAATGCGGAAGAAGCGCCACGCTGGTATTTGCATGGCTTGTTCAGTTGAATTGCATATCACCTCAACCTCGGGAAACCTGATGCCTTTAAACTGTTCAGTGCATGGAAAGAGCAAGGCCTGAAAGCTTAAAAATGACGGGCGGAGACGCGCCCGCTTGGCCCGGGGGAACCTGTGCGGGCGACTGGGGTTTAACACGTTTTTCTGGCGTGCTTGTGGTTAAAACATGCTTGCTCCAGTAGCGCTACAATGCCCCATCGCCGGGCATGTCCGGCAGCTTTGATGAGCACCTATGAAATCCACCCGGCAAGACTTTCCCGGCGCGCATGGCCATCTGCTGGCGGCACGGCTCGATGCGCCCGATGGCGCAATCCGCGCCCATGCGCTGTTTGCCCACTGTTTTACCTGCGGCAAGGATGTGCTGGCCGCGCGGCGCATCGCGCAAGGCTTGACCGAACACGGCATCGCCGTGCTGCGCTTTGACTTCACGGGACTGGGTGCCAGTGAAGGTGAATTTGCCGCCACCAATTTTTCCTCGAACGTCGATGATTTGGTGGCCGCCGCCGATTTCTTGCGCGCAAAGCATGCTGCGCCGCAATTGCTGATCGGTCATAGCCTGGGTGGCGCGGCCGTGCTGGCCGCCGCCGCGCAAGTGCCGGAAGCCACGGCCGTGGTGACCCTGGCCGCACCGAGCACGCCCGCCTACGTGACGCGCATGTTCAGCGCCCACCTGGACCAGATCGCCGCTGATGGCGAAGCGCTGGTGCAGCTGCAAGGGCGGCCGTTTCGCATCCGCCAGCAATTCGTCGACGATGCGGGCAGTCACAGCCTGAAGGAATGCATCGCCGGCCTGCGCCGCGCCTTGCTGGTGATGCATGCGCCGAACGACACCACCGTCAGCCTGTCGAACGCGATGGATATTTTCACGGCCGCGAAACACCCGAAAAGCTTTGTCTCGCTCGACGACGCCGACCATCTGTTGACGGGGCGCGACGATGCGGCCTATGTCGCCAACGTGATCGCGGCCTGGAGCGCGCGCTATCTGGCGCAGCCTGGAACGCCATGAAAAACGCCGCACCGGCATATAGCGGGTGCGGCGTAGTGGAGAGGTAAAAACTTACTCGTCGTCGAATTCGGCGGACAAATCTTTCCAGCCTTTACTTGCAGCAAAAGCGGAAAACTCTTCCGGTGCTTCGAGCACGATCAGTTTCTTGTCTTGCAGGCCCAGGTCGCCATGGCCGAAGTCGGGACCGACGTAGCCGAGGCTGCGCAGGCGCGCCAGGATATGGCCGACCAGGGTCTTGTCTTTATAAGCACCCGCTTCGAGCGGGGCGGAAAAATCGACATACACGTCGATGATGCCGTAGCCTTCGTCGAAGATGCGGATGGCCTTGATGTCGTGGGCACGGCCGGAGCCGTCGGTGGCCTTGAAAGGGCCGCTGAGCTGGATGTCGGTGTCATTGTTCATGGTGTCAGCATACACCAAATCAATCAGACTTTGGGCAAGGCCATGCCGCGCTGCACGGCCGGGCGTTCGCCGACCAGTGTCAGCCAGCGCTGCAGCGCCGGGCTCGTTTCGATTTGCGTGCCCAGCGCGCCCTTGAGGCGTTCTTCGGCGGCGCGCACCCACGGGTAGGCGGCGATATCGGCAATCGTGTACTCGCTGCCGGCCAGATAGGGCGCGGTGGTCAGCTGTTTTTCCATTACGTTGAGCAATCTTTCGGCTTCTTCGCGGAAACGTTTTAACGCTTGTTCCGATTTTTCCTCGGCGCGCTCGAAATAGCCCAGCTGGCCCAGCATCGGACCCAGGCCGCCGATTTGCCAGCTCAGCCATTCCAGGGCCTTGTAGCGGGCAGGGCCCGACGGCGCCAGGAAACGCTGGTGTTTTTCCGCCAGGTAGATCAGGATGGCCGCGCTTTCAAACAGCGGCAGCGCGCCGCCCTCGGCGTCCTCGTCGACGATGGCGGGAATCTTGTTGTTGGGCGAAATGGCCAGGAACTCCGCCGTGAATTGCTGGCGCTCGCCGATATTCACCGCCTCGATGCGGTAGGGAATGCTCAATTCCTCGAGCAGGATGGTGGGCTTGCGGCCGTTGGGCGTGGTCCAGGTGTAGAGCGTGATCATGATTTCTCCTTGGTGGAATACTGCGCCATCTTAAAACGGCACCGCGCCGGCCAGCGCGCGTTAGCCTTATTTCAACGCTTGCAGGATGGTGCCCAGGCGATCCGGCGTGCCGGGAATCCGTTCCAGCTGCGGATATTTCAGGCCGCCGTGATAGTCGAGCGCCACGGTCTGGAACTGCTTGCCCTTTTTCACCAGCAAGTTGATCGGCTCGCTGCCGTCCCTGGCGGCCTTGATCGCCGCTTTCAGCAGCTTGGGCGTGTAGGCCGTGCCATTGACGGCCAGCAAGGTCGTGTTGCCCGACAAGCCGGCCTTGAAGGCGGGGCCGTCCCACAGCAGCCGGCCCAGCTTGCCATCCTTGTCGATCACCACGCCCAGCGAATACGTCAGGTCGGTGCTTTTGGCACGCTCTTCATCGGCCTTCAGGAAAGCCGTGGGGGTATCGCGGTAGACCAGCTTCCAGCCGGCGCGCGCCAGGCCATCGAGCGGCGCGCCGGGGCCGTGGCCTTCCACGCGGCTGCGCAGGAAGGTGGCCCAGTCGTAGGGCTGCACCTTGTTGAGCGCCGCCACCACATCCTCGAAGGTGTAGGGCAGCGGCGTGGTGCTGCCGTCGTTGACGCCAAAAAAGGCGCGCGCGAAATCGTCCAGCGAACGGCGCTCGCGCGACAGTTCGCGGATCAGGGTGTCGACGTCGAGCCAGACCAGCGCGCCCTCCATGTAGTAATCCTCATCGCGCTGCCAGCTGCTCCAGCCCTGCGGGCGGCGGCCATTGATGATGGGATCGTTGGTGGTGTCGCCCATGCTGCGCCAGCTGCGCCCTGGCGCCACGTCGTAGCGCGCGGCGGTGGCGGCGAACAGGTCGCGCATGTGGGCCGGGTCGACCAGGCCGGAACGGGCCGCCAGCACATTGCCCCAGTACTGGGTCTGGCCTTCGTAGACCCACAGCAGGCTGTTTTGCAGCGGCGTGTTGAAGTCCGGCGTGTCCTGGCCGGCCGGGCGGCGGAACTTGCCGTTCCACGAGTGCGTCAGTTCATGCGGCAGCAGCACGCGCACCGGCGCGGTCTTGTCCCAGTCGCTGAAGTAGCCGGGCTTGACGCCGTTCTCGCTCGACTGCTGGTGCTCGCGGCCGATGCCGCCGAATTCATCGCTTTGCGCCAGCAGGAAATCGTAATGTTGGTAATGGCGCGAGGCGAACAGTTTATACGCCTGCTGCATCAGCGCGCGGTGCGGCGCGATCTGTTCCGGCGTCGCTTCCAGGCTGTCGGCGCTGTCGGCCACCAGGTTCAGGTGCACCGGGAACCGGGCGCCCGGGTCGAGGTCGATGCGCTTGAAATGGCGGCCGGCGAACAGGGGCGAGTCGACCAGGGTTTCCAGGTCCAGCGGCTTGAACGCCACCTGCTGGCCTTGTGGCGTGGCCGCCTGGCTTTGCACGGCCAGCGCGCTGCCGAACTGCCAGCCGGCCGGCAAGGTCAGATTGGGCTGCACGCTGATCTCGCGCGTGGGCTTGCCTGCCGGATACAGGGTCATGGCCTGCCACTGCACGCCCAGCATGTCACGGGTCATGGTGATGCGGCCCTGGTTCGCTTCGACCGGCGAGAGGAACTGGTACTGCGCTTCCACGGTCGATGCGCCGGCCGGCACGGTGACGTGGAACGCGAACATGTTGACCGGATCGCGCCGCCATTCCAGGGGCTGGCCATTGGCCGACAGGCGCAGGCCGGCGAGTTGATTGAGCGGGCCGCTGGGGCCGTGGTTGCCCGGTATCCATTGCGGGTACAGCAGGGTCAGCTCGCCGGGGGCGGCGGGTATCGACGCCTTGATCTGGAAAATCTGCTGCGCCACGTTGCTGGCGTCGACATTGAGCACGATGGGTGCGGTGGCCTGCGCATGGCAGGCAGTGGCGAACAGCAGGGCAAACAAGGGGCGGGGAGAAAAGGGCATGGATGGCAGGTAATTAAAGAAAGAGATCAGGAGCCGAGCAGGATAAAGCCGGCCCAGTAGAAAGGGTGGTCGCGCGACGCCCCGGCAGGGGAAGGCGCGGCCATGTCGAGCGGTGTCAGGCCGCGCCGCGCCAGGCCGCGCCTGGCTTGGATGGCGGCGCTTTGCCGGCCGGCCCGCAACTGGCGCAGCTGCGCCTGGCGCAAGGCTTGCGGCTTGCTTTTGCCTTGCGCCAGGGCGGCATAAAAGTCGCTCATCAGGGTGGCGGTCGACTGGTCCGACACGCGCCACAGGCTGGCCAACACATTGTGCGCGCCGCGCTGGCGCGCCAGCCAGGCCAGGCCTTCCAGTTCGCGGCCCGTGTCGTCGGTGCCGGCCGGTACGGCCGTCTCGCAAGCCGACAGGGTCAGCAGGTCCAGGCCGTCGAAGCGGTAGCGGCTGTCGCCCAGTTCGGCCAGGCTCAGTTTCTGGCCATCGCCCAGCAGCAGATAAGAATCCTGGCCGGCGCCCGAGCGCAGCACGAAGTGGCTGGCGATATGCACGCTGCTGTTGGCGGGCAGCGCCTGTTGCAGCGCGGCTTGCGTGAAATCGCCATCGAGATACAGGCGGCTGGGAATGCGCGCCGTCCGCTCAATGGTGTCGACGGCCTGCAGTTCGCGCCGCACGAAGGGGAGCGCGGGCAGTTCGCCGCTGGCGCCGGTCTGGCCGAACAGCGCCATCGATGGCGCGCGCGCCGGCGCCTGTTCCCCTGTGCCGGCGCTGGCCTGCAGCGAGACGGGCAGCCGTTCGACCAGCCAGCGGCGCCCGTCATGCAGCATGGCGAACGGCAGGTAGCGCAGCACGCCGCCCAGCCACAGCGACAGCGCAGTGGCGCCCGCCAGTTCCGCGCGCGCCGGCGCGATCAGCAGCGCATACAGCGCTTGCGCCTCGGCTTTGGCATCCAGGCCCGGGTCTTGCGCGCTGCGCCGCAGGCGGGCGATATGCCGGGCCAGTGCGCGCTCGTCGATGGCGACGTTGTAGACATGGGTCGCGGCACGCCCGCCACGGCGGGCGACGATGCGCAGGCGCTGGCCCGTCACCAGGTAAGTCAGGTGCAAGGTGCCGCGTTTCAAGGGCGCCGCTTGCATGCTGGCGGCGGCAAGGTCGCTTACGGTGGTGGCCGTTGGCGTCGATGGCAGCGCCAGCAGCGCCCGGCTTGCGGCATCGACCAGGCTGGCCATCGAGTCTTGCGCGGCCGCCAGTGCGGCATCGGCCTGCGGCGCGTTTTGCGCCTGCTGTTCGCGCGCCTGGGCCAGTGCCTGGGCGCCCGCGCGCAGGGCCGCACCGCTGGCGGCGAGCTGGCGCTGCCAGGCGCTTTCCACGCCCGTGTAGTCCAGGCGCGTGGTGCGCGGGTCGGCGCCGCTCCTCACCAGGCTGTGAAACTCGTCTTCGCGCACCATCGCCAGCACGGTTTCCGCTTCATGCAGGCGGCGCTGGTCGAGCAGGCGGTCGGCCAGCTGGCCGTAGGCGGCGCGCTTTTGCCGCACAAAGCCCAGGCGCAGCGCGACCGGCAAGCCGGCGGTCGCGCTGCGCGCCGTCTGCAGCGCATTGACGGCTTGCTTGCCCAGGAAAATGGCGGCGCCATCGGTTTCCAGCGCACCCAGCTGCGCCGCGGCGCGCGCTTCAAACAGCGTGTTGTCATTGGCCAGCGCGATGGCCAGCGCGCGCGCCGCCTGCTCGCGGGCCGTGGCCAGTTCGCCCGCGCGCGCCTGCAGGCCGGCCGCGTCCAGCAAGGCTTGCGCGCAAGCGGGATGCGACAGGCCGCGCGTGGCGGCCAGGTGCCGCGCCATGGCTGACGCCTCGCCGGCCAGCGCGGGCAGGCCGGCGGCATCGATCACTTCAGCGCGCGCCAGCAGATGTGCCTGGCGCACCGTGTCCAGCAGCTCTCTTGACGCGGGCGGCGTTTGCGCCAGGCGCGCTTCGAGTGCGCCCAGGATGGCGACGGCTTCTGCTTGCCGGCCCAGCGCGATCTGCGCCTGTGCACCCAGGAGCAGCGCTTCGGCCTCGTCGCCGGGCAGCGCCTGTGCGCCCGACATGGCCAGCCGCGCCGCCGCCTGCGCCGCGTCCAGCGCGTCCTGGTACTGGCCCAGCGCCAGCAGCGCGCCGCCCTGCGTCAGCTGGTGCAAGGCGCAGGCCGGGGCCGTGTCGCCCTGCACGCCGCGGCAGTGGCGCAGCGCCTCGCCGGCCGCCACTTCGGCGCGCCCCAGCTGGTTGTCGGCCAGCGCCGCTTGCGCCACATCCTGCCAGGCGTTGACGGTATGCGCATGGCGGTCGCCGAACAGCGCGCGGCGGATGCGCAGGCCGTCTTCGGCTTCCTGCAGCGCCTTGCCGCTTTCGCCCAGGCGCAAATGGATGCCGCTCAAACGGCTCAGGGCCACGCTGGCCTGCATCGAGTCAGGCCCCGCTCTGCGCACGGCGCTGGCCAGCGCGCGCTGGGCGAACGACAGCGCCTGCCGGTCGTTGCCGGCGAGGGTATGCCAGTTGGCCAGGTCGTTGACGCTGGTCTGCGTCTCGGTGCTGTCTTCGCCGAAGGCGCCCAGGCGGATGCGGTAGGCGCGCTCCAGGTAGGCCCGGGCTTCCTGCATGCGCCCCATGCGCAGCAGCAGCACGCCGACGTCGCGCATGCCCCAGGCGTGGTCGGTGCTGTTCTTGCCCGAGGTGCGTTCCCAGGTGTCCATCGCCTGCCGCGCATACGGCAGGCCGCGCGCATATTCCTTGGTCTGCAGCGCCACGCCGGATAAATTCGACAGGCTGGTGCCATACGACACCGTGTCCTTGCCGATCAGGCGCGCCTTGGCCGCCAGCGCGATATCGCCCCATTGCCAGGCCAGCTCGAAACGGCTCCACTGGCGGTACAGATACATCAATTCGCTCGGGTAGTACATGGCTTCGCGGCCCGGATCGCCATCGCCATCACCTAGCTTCTGGCGGATGGCCCAGCCTTCGAGCAGCGCCTGTTCGCTGTCGGCGTAGCGGTTGAGCATCTGCAGGCTCTGGCCCAGGCCCAGCAGGCTGCTGGCCACGCCGGCCTGGTCGCCCGCTTGCCGGCAAGCTTCCAGGGCGCGCTGGAACAGCGGCAGCGACACGGCCGGCCGCTCGGCCGCATTGGCATCGTTGGCCTGCGCCAGCCACGGCGCGATGGCGGCGCGGCAGCTGTCCGCAGCGATCGCCGTCATGGGGCAGGCCAGCAGCAGCGCGAGCAACAGGCGCTTCATGGCACCGACTTCCACGATACGCGCGCCAGCTGGGCCTGTTCGGGCGTGTCGGCTGGCGCAGGGATGGCGCCACCGCGCGTGCTTGCCGGCAGTGCCTCCAGGATGGCGAAGCGGCGCGGCGGGGCGCCATTGGCGGCCGGTGCGGCCACCAGTGCCAGCCACTCCACGCCATAGGCCGGGCCGCTGACGGCAAAGCTGCGTTCAAAAACGCTGATGCCATTGCCGATGGCCGGCGGCATGCGGTTGCTGTCGCCCGCCAGCGCCGGGTAGATGGCGGTGGCGGCGCCGTGCAGCGGCAAATGCGCCAGGCCCAGGTCGACCGATGCCGGACTCCGGTTTTCCACGCTGATGCGGATGCGCGTGCCGGCCGGCAGCGTGCCCAGGTCGCCATCGGCGAACGGCAACTGGCGCGGCGCCTGGCCCGGCAGGGTCAGTTCGATGCGCGCGTCCAGCAACGGCGCGCCCTGCGATGGCGGCAGCGCCAGCAGCGCGGCGATGCGTCCCGGTGGCGTGTGCGCCGGCGTGCGGCGCGCCCAGTTCGTGTTCGGCAGGGTTTGCGGACTGTCCGATAGTAGCCGGGAGCTGTTCCAGCCCACTTCACCGGCGCGCCAGCGTGCGCCGCCCGCCTCGAACAGATCGCCGCTGCGCACGCCGTCAAGCAGGCCATGCGGCAGCTTCCAGCCCTGCGCGTCGCGCTGCACCGGCCACAAGGGGGCGGTGTCGGCGGCGTCGCCCGCACGCCACAAGGGCGCGTCGAGCAAGCCCGCATATACGGGCGAAGGCCAGGCGGAGCGGGGCAGTTGATAGGACTGCAGCGCCGTGCGGTACTGCGCGCTGGCGTTGCCGGCCCAGGCCGCATAGGTGGCTGGCCGCGCCTGCAGGCCGGCGATCACGGCGCGCGTAAATAGTCCCGCCGCCTGGCCGGGGACGGCAACGCCGCGCGCCTCGGGCGTGCGTTGCTGGGCTTCGGCGGCAAAAAAGCCGACAAAGCGCGGACGGGCGCGGGCCGGCTCCGATTTTCGCTCCGATTCCCGCCCCGTTCCCGCTTCCTTGCTGGCGGCCTGGCGCCAGCCGATCTCGCCGGCCGACAGGCCGCGCCAGGTCAAACCGTCATCGCTGCGGGTGCCGGCCGCCGCATGGCAGGTATCGAACACGGCCACCACCTGCACCTGGCGCGCGGACAGCACATCGATGGCGCGCCCCAGTTCGGCGCTGCCGATGCCGCCGTCCAGCTGTTTTGAAGGGCCGAGGCGGCTGTCGCGCGTCAGCAGGCGGGTACGCCGGCTTTGCGCCACGGCGCCGGGATAGGCGGGCGCCAGCACGCTGTGGCCGGACCAGTACAGCAGCAGCACGTCATCCTTGCCCAGGGTTTTTTCCAGCTGCGCCAGGCGCGCCAGGATGGCCGCGCGCGTGGGCGCGGCATCGGCTTCTCCGCCATCGGCCAGGCTGGCGATATGGCGCTCGGCAAAGCCCTGCTGGCGCAGCGCGGCGCGCATGGCGGCCACGTCGCTGACGGGTCCGGCCAGCCAGGCGGCGCGCGGCAGGGCCGGCAGTTCGCCCACGCCGACCAGCAGCGCATGGCGCTCGCCGGCCAGCGCCGTGCCGCTGGCCAGGCAGTGGCATATCAGCCAGCACAGCGTGCGTTTCATGGATGGCGCAGTTCGATGGTGGCGACGATGGCGCCGTTCGCCTGCAGGCTGCGCAGCGCCGCCGGCGGGTCGGCTGCGTCCAGCAGATAGCTGCCGTCGGCCAGCGGACCGGCGACGATGCTGGCACCGGCCTGTGTCAATGCGGTGTTCATCTGCTCGACGGTGGCGCCGGGCGCGAAGCGCGCGCGCAGGGTTGCCGTACCCTGCGCTTCCATGCCGGGCAGGCTGCGCCATTGCAACTGATCGGCGGGATCGTGTGGCTGCCACAGCATCCAGGCTTGCGCCACGCAGAGGCTGGCCAGCGCCGTGATTGCCCATGGTGCCAGGGTAGGGAAGGTGGGCCAGCGCAGGCGGCGCCACCAGGCAAGCGGCCGCAGGCGCTGGTGCAATTGCGCCAGGCCCGCGTCGGGATCCATGGCGGCCGCTTCGGCGTCGAGCGCCTCGCGCAGCATGGCGCGCAGGCGTTGATCTTCCGGATCGATGGGGTCAGTCATGCCGGGCCTTCCTGTACCAGCCAGCGCTCCAGGCACTGGCGCAAATTGAGGCGGCCATGGAACAAGCGCGTCTTGACGGTGCCCGCCGGCGCCTGCTGGATGCGGGCGATATCGGCCACCGACAGGTCATCGATGGCCCACAGGGTCAGGCTTTCGCGCTGCATGGGATTGCGCAGCCGCCGCAGGCAGTCGAGGATGCCGTGGCGCCGCTGATGGCTCTCGTGCCGCGCCTGCGGCCCCGGGTCGTGTTCCTGTTCATCGAGCTGCGCCTGGTCGTAGCCATCGCGGTCGATCGATTCTTCGCGCGCCTGGCGCTTGCCGTGGCGGCGGATCTGGTCGATCGCCTTGTTGCGCGCCAGGGTCAGCAGCCAGGTGCCAAAGGCGACCCGGCCGTCGTAGCGCATCGGCGCGCGCCATACATCGTGGAACACGTCGACCGTGACTTCGTCGGCGATCGCATGCGCATCGAGTCCGCAGCCGGCCAGCTGCAGCCGCGCAAACACGCGCACGCGCGGCGACCAGGCGCGGTACAGCGCATCGAGCGCGCGCTGGTCGCCCGCTGCCATGGCGGCAAGCAGTTCGGCGGGATTGACGGGCAATGCGCTCATGGATAGTGGAAAAGGTGGGCGGTCAGGGACAGGCGGGCCGCTGGCGATTATATAGCACTGAAGAAACATTGCCCGGATGGTTGTCGCGGCATTGCCGGTCCGCTGCGCTCAAAAAAAATCTGCAAAAAGATTGAACCGGAGCGTGTCGGCCAGCGAACAAGGCAGTGAAGGGTCGCATGCGTGGCCCCGTCACCGGCAAGGGAGGTTCGATCATGAGACAGCAGGACACGATGTTACAAGATGGCGGCTGCGCCATGCAGCGCCTGACGCCCGCCGAGCGGGCGGTGGCCGCCATGGCCATGCATGGCACGCCCTACAAGACGATCGCCCGCACACTCGACAAATCACCGGCCACGGTGCGCAACCAGCTGCACATGATTTACCAGAAGCTGGGCGTGAGCAACCGCACCGCACTGTCCGGCGTATTGCTGTGCGACCCCTAAAGAAGTGGTCACCCTGGCATTTTCCTCATGGCGTGGCCGTGTGCTGCGTCTGTTTTACTTATCCATAGAAAGGTTTTTCATGTTTACACGTTTGACACAATCGGCCCTGCTGGCCACCATCGCCTTGATGGCCGGCTGCACCACGGTCACCTCCAATAACATCCGCGAAGTGAGCGAGCAGAATGTCAAAAGCTGCCGTTTCCTGGGCAATGTCAATGGCGCCGACGCCATCTTCGTGGGCCTGAGCTCATCCATCGGCAGCAAGAACGCCAAGGCCAAGGCCATCAATGCGGCCGTCGCGCTGAAGGCCACCGATGTGGTCTGGTCGCAACAGGGCACCAGCATGACCAATGAGTGGATCGGCAAGGCTTACGCCTGCCGTTGATGCGGGCGGGGCAGGATCAGTTATTTTTGGCACTGGGGCAAAAATCGCGTTTTTCAAGGCCTTGAAGGGCGCTTGATCGTCCTTAGATTGGTAGCAGGCGGATGCTCATCGTGAGGTCCGCCCCTCTTATCGCTTAACTTCAAAAGGATATTTATCATGCGACCATTTGACCTTGCTCCCCTGTATCGTTCCGCCATCGGCTTCGACCGCCTGGCCCAATTGCTCAACGAACAGCGCGCCGATGCGCAGCCGAGCTACCCTCCGTATAACATCGAACTGGTGTCGGAAGACAAATACCGCATCGTGATGGCGCTGGCCGGTTTCTCGCGCGGCGAGATCGACATCATCACCGAACGCGACTCGCTGCAAGTGACGGGCCGCAAGCAGAAAGATGGCGTCGAGCGCACCTTTTTGCACCGTGGCATCGCCGCCCGCGATTTCGAACAGCGCTTCCAGCTGGCCAACCATGTGAAGGTCACCGGCGCCACGTTTGAAAACGGCATGCTGACCATCGAACTGGTACGTGAAGTGCCGGAAGCGCTGAAACCGCGCAAGATCGAAATCGGCGCCGGCAGCGGCGAGGTGGTTGGCGACAATGTCAGCGCACTGGAACAGCGCCAGGCCGCCTGAGCCTTCAGCCTGGCCTGACAGGACGGAAGGATTCCCCATCCTTCTGATGCAGTAAAATACTGGCCGGTTGATCCGGCCAGTGTCACGTCCAGGCCTCCTGGAAAGACTGAATTAGACGATGCTTAAACGGCTGAAAAAGGACAGCACACCTGTTTCTCAATGGAAAAATGTTAAGCAGCGCCTAAGTCTGGTGGCCCACTATTGCATACATCAAAGTCTCATTGAATGAGGAGCAATCCATGGAACGCCAAGAACACAAATCGACCAGCCCATCGCTGAATATCAAACGCACCGTAGCCGCGCTGGCCGCGATCGGTGTGCTCGGTGCCGGCGGCGCGATGGTGGTGCATCAGAACAATGCCGGCGCGAATGGCGCGACGGCCGCCCCCCCGGTGGCCGCGGCCGTGGCGCCCGCCGCAGCCCCGGCCGCGCCTGGCCCGCTGGTGGCCTTGCCCGACTTCAGCCAGATCGCCGCGCGCAACAGCCCGGCCGTTGTCAATATCAGCGTTACCGGCAGTACCAAGGTGGCGCTCGACACCTCCGGCCAGGCCGGCGCCGACGATTTCGGCAACGACCCCTTCCTTGAATTCTTCCGCCGCTTCCAGGGGCCGCAAGGCGGCCAGCGCGGCGGGCGCGACGTGCCGACCCATGGTCTCGGCTCCGGCTTTATCGTCAGCCCGGACGGCATCATCATGACCAACGCCCACGTGGTGCGCGATGCGCGCGAAGTGACCGTCAAGCTGAACGACCGCCGCGAGTTCCGCGCCAAGGTGCTGGGCAGCGATCCGAAGACCGATATCGCGGTGCTGAAAATCGATGCCAGCAACCTGCCGGTGGTGCCGCTGGGGCATTCGAACGACCTGAAAGTGGGCGAGTGGGTGCTGGCCATCGGTTCGCCATACGGCTTTGACAGCACGGTGACGGCCGGCGTGGTCAGCGCCAAGGGGCGTTCCCTGCCCGACGACAGCAACGTGCCGTTTATCCAGACCGACGTGGCGGTCAACCCCGGCAACTCGGGCGGTCCGCTGTTCAATACGCGCGGCGAAGTGGTCGGCATCAATTCGCAGATCTACAGCCAGACGGGCGGCTTCCAGGGCCTGTCGTTCGCGATCCCGATCGACCTGGCCGGCCGCATCAAGGACCAGATCGTCGCCACCGGCAAGGCCAGCCACGCCAAGCTGGGCGTCACGGTGCAGGAAGTAAACCAGGGCTTTGCCGATTCGTTCAAGCTGGCCACGCCGGAAGGCGCGCTGGTGGCGAATGTGGAACGCGGCAGCCCGGCCGACAAGGCGGGCCTGAAATCGGGCGACGTGATCCGCAAGATGAATGGCGAGCGCATCATCGCCTCGGGCGACTTGCCGGCCATGGTGGGCATCGCCCTGCCAGGCGCCAAAGTCAGCCTGGATGTCTGGCGCGACGGCAAGATCGTGACGCTCACCGCCACGCTGGGCAATGCGGCCGACAAGGTGGCCGAAGCGGCGCCCGAGCATGGCGCGGCCGGCAAGGTGAAACTGGGCCTGGCGCTGCGTCCGTTACAATCGGATGAAAAGCGCGAGGCGGGCATCAGCGCCGGCCTGCTGGTGGAAGACGCCGGTGGCGCCGCCGCCAATGCCGGGGTGCAGCCGGGCGACGTGTTATTGTCGGTCAACGGCCGCCCCGTCAACACCGTCGAGCAGGTACGCGACGTGGTCGACAAATCGGCCAAGTCGGTGGCCTTGCTGATACAGCGCGGACCGGACAAGATTTTTATTCCCGTGCGCTTGGGCTAAGTAATTAACAAAGAGAGGCAACCATGCGCTTGCTGCTGGTAGAAGACGACACAATGATCGGCGAAGTGGTGCTGGACCTGCTGCGCGCCGAGCACTACGCGGTGGACTGGGTCAAGGATGGCGACATGGCCGACACGGCCCTGCAGACGCAAACCTACGATCTGGTGCTGCTGGACCTGGGCCTGCCGCGCAAGGATGGCCTGGAAGTGCTGCGCTCAATGCGCTTGCGCAAGCTCGACACACCGGTGCTGGTGGCCACCGCGCGCGACGCCATCGAGCAGCGCATCGCCGGGCTGGACGCGGGCGCCGACGATTACGTGCTGAAACCGTACGACCTCGACGAGCTGCTGGCGCGCATCCGCGCCTTGCTGCGGCGCGCTTCGGGCCGGCCGGAACCGGTGTTCGAACACCAGGGCGTGTCGATCAATCCATTGACGCGCGAAGTGATCGCCGAAGGCCATCCGGTCAACCTGTCGGCGCGCGAATGGGCGGTGCTGGAAGCCCTGATCGCGCGGCCCGGCATCGTGCTGTCGCGCGCGCAGCTGGAAGAAAAGCTGTACAGCTGGAAGGATGAAGTCAACAGCAATGCCGTCGAAGTGTATATCCACGGCCTGCGCAAGAAGCTGGGCAGCGAATTGATCCAGAACGTGCGGGGACTCGGCTACATGGTGCCCAAGGCATGAGAATGAAGGTGACCGTGACGCACTCGCTGCGCGGCCGCTTGCTGTGGTTCCTGCTGGCCGCCATCATCATGGCGGCGCTGGCGCAGGCCTCGATCGCCTACCGCAGCGCGCTGTACGACGCCGACCAGATCTTTGACTATCACATGCAGCAGATGGCGCTGTCGCTGCGTTCCGGCGCGCCGCTGGCCAACCACGCCGAAGCCTTGCCGGCCGATCCGGCCAATAACGACATGGTGGTGCAGGTCTGGACGCCGGACGGGGTGCAGGTGTTCCGTTCGATTACGCGCGCCGAACTGCCGCAGCGCGCCGTGCTGGGCTTCTCGAATGTGAAAGCCAACGGCACCACCTACCGCATCTTCTCGGTGCAGACCAGTTCCCAGACCGTGCAGATCGCGCAGGACATGGCGGTGCGCAAACGCATGGCCGGCAGCCTGGCGCTGCGCACCGTCGGCCCGATCGCGCTGATGGCGCCGATATTGATGCTGGTGGTGTGGTGGGTGGTCAGCGGTTCGCTGGCGCCCGTCTCGCGCGTGCGCAAGCAGGTGGCGGCGCGCCAGGCCGACGATCTGTCGCCGGTGTCGGAGTCCGGCTTGCCCGACGAAGTGCGTCCGCTGGTGCATGAATTGAACCTGTTGTTCGATCGCGTGAAAACCGCCTTCGACGCGCAGCAGCATTTTGTCGCCGACGCCGCGCATGAATTGCGCACGCCGCTGGCGGCGCTGAAACTGCAGGTGCTGAGCCTGGAGCGGGCCGAGTCGGAAGACAAGCGCAGCCTGGCCATTTCGCGTGTCAGCGCCGGCATCGAACGGGCCACGCGGCTGGTCGAGCAATTGCTGGTGCTGGCACGCCAGGAGGCCAGCGCGGCCAGCGGCGACCAGCTGCAGCTGGTCGACCTGAACGATGTCGTCAAGCGCGCGCTGGGCGACATGGCCGGCGTGGCGCAGGCGCGCAAGATCGACCTGGGCCTGCACCATATGGACCCGGCCAGCGCCGCCGGCCAGGCCGACGCCCTGAACATCCTGTTGCGCAACCTGGTCGACAACGCCATCAAGTACACGCCGCAGGGCGGCAGGGTCGATATCGACCTGCGCTCGACCCCGGTCGGCGTGACCCTGTCGGTGGAAGACAGCGGCCCCGGCATTCCCGAGGAAGAGCGCGAACGCGTCTTCAGCCGCTTCTACCGCGTGCCCGGCACCGACGCCAATGGCAGCGGCCTGGGCCTGGCCATCATCAAGGCGATCGCCGAGCGCCATGGCGCGCGCCTGGTGCTGGACAGTTCCGAACGGCTGGGCGGCCTGTGCGTGCGGGTGGAGTTTCCGCTGCCGCTGAAAAAATAGCGATTTGCTACGAATCTTTGGCATGCTGCATTGACGTGCGCGGCGCAGGCCTATATTGTCTGCGCAATAAGTACATTAATGAACGGAGCGCAGCATGCAGAAGATCGGATTTTCAGGCACCCTCGACCCCATCACCAACGGCCATATGTGGGTGATCGGCGAAGCGCGCTCGCTGGCCGACGAGGTGATCGTGTTCCTGTCGCAAAACCCGGCCAAGAAACCGCAGTTCCCGGCCGAAGACCGCAAGCGCATCATCGAACAGAGCGCGCGCGACTGCGGCTGGGACAATGTGCAGGTGGTGATCGTCAAGGGCGACTACACGGCGCGCGCGGCCAAAAAGCATGGCTGCGACTACCTGATCCGCGGCATCCGCACCACCGCCGATTTCGACTATGAAAACCTGATCCAGCAAACCAATGTCGACGTGCTGCAGGGCGCGAAAACCATCTTCGTGATGCCGCCGCGCGACCTCGGTTCCGTCAGTTCCAGCTTCGTCAAGGCGCTGGAAGGCCCGGTCGGCTGGAACTGGACCATGAAAAAATTCGTCCCCGGCCCCGCCTACCACGCCTGGATACTCGACTGCCTGCGCAAGGAGTGGCAAGCGCTGTGGCACTATGCGACCGCATCAGGCGAACAGGTCGCGCTGTTTGATCACTGGTTCGACCACCTGACAGGGCCCGACGCCTACGGCGGCGTCGACCGCCACTATCACAACCTCGACCACCTGGTGCACGGCCTGTCCGAGATCCGCGTCTGGGCCGACAACACCTACGCCGCGCCACGCGACAGCGCGCTGGTGAAAAAAGCCTTCTGGTTCCACGACGCCGTCTACAGCCACGACGACGCCGCCCTGTATTCCAGCGAGGAAGCCAGCGCCCAGCTCTGGCTGGGCAGCGGCCTGGATGCCGGCGACAACCAGGAAGTGGCACAACTGATACGCGCCACCGACCACTTCCAGGGCCCGGCGATTGTCCACCAGCTGAAAGACGTGATGCTGAGCGCCGACCTGGCCATCCTGGGCCAGGATGAAGAAGTCTACCGCGCCTACACGCAAGCCATAGTCCGCGAATACGCGCATGTCGAACCGACCCATTTCAATACGCAACGGGGACTGGCCCTGCAGCACCTGAGCGCCAAGGCGCAGGCGGGTCAGTTGTTTGGCGATGCGTATTTTGCCAACCAATATAACGAGCGGGCGATCGAGAACATGCAGAAAGAAATCGTGGCGCTGGCGGTCAGCTGATCAGGCGCGCGCGGTGGCAAACACCAGCGCATCGTCCAGCCTGTCATTGCCCCAGAATAATTCACCATGGCAGACAAAACTGGGCGCGCCGAACAGGCCCAGCGTTTGCGCCTGCTGCGTCTGGCGGCGCAGGCGCAGTTTATTGTCATCCGTCAGCGCCAGCGCCAAGATGGCGGGCGCATCGAGGCCCAGCGCCGTCAATGCCTCGCCGACCGCATCAAGGTTGTCGATCTCGCGGTCTTCGACAAAATTCATCGCCATCATGCGCCGCGAAAAAGGCGCGACCCAGCTCTGGTCCGCGCCGATCAGTGCCACGCGCATGGGCAGCAGGGCGGTGCGCGGAAAGGTGCCGGGCTGCTGCCACGGCAAGCCATATTTGTCGCACAGCCGCGCCATGTCGCGCCACATATAGTCGCCCTTGAGCTTTTGCAGCACGAACGGCGACGACTGCCAGCCCAGCGCCTTGAACACGACACCGAGCAGAAAGGGCTTCCAGATGACCTCCACATGATGTTTACGCGCCAGCGCCTCGATGCGCATGGCGCTCAGGTAGCTGTAGTTGCTGCCGAAATCGAACCAGAATTCCAGTGGCGACGCGGGCATGGCTTCTCCTTCAAGGTGGTGACGCAGATTGCATCTTATATCGATAGCAAAATACGTTAAAGTGGCAACCAGCCAGGCGCAGCCAGCAGGGCTGAACGTGAAGACAAAGGGAGTATATGGATACAGGAATCAGCTTTCTGAGGATGTGGGCCGATGACGATATGGTCGAGCTGCGTATCGAGGTCAACGACGGCACCTCAACCTTTGGCATCAGGGTGTATGCGGGACACCAGCGCCTGAAGGATACCGCCGCAGGATTGGAGCGCTTCAAGGACCAGATCCACGGCGGTATTTATGACCTGCGATTTGGAGAATTCGGCCCTGAATATGCATCGGGCGCCTTTCATGCCCGCCTGCAGTTTCAGCATGGCGGACATGTACATATCACTATTTCAGCCCAGTCCGAGTATTTCGATTTTGGCAAAAAGCACGTTGCCAATGAATGCACCGTGTACATGATGACCGAGCCGGCGCCGCTCGATGATTTTGTCCGCGGACTGAAAGCCTTGAGCGATGGCCATGTCGACAAGGCCAGCTTGGGTGCATGGTCAACTTTTTGAGGCCAGCCATGCTGGATATCGACAGGCCGATACCCGGCAGGCAAAGTAGCCGCTCAGCAAGCATGTACGATGAACGCATTCCCTATCATGTGAGTCTGCCATGTCCCGAATTCGCCGCCTTTTAACCATCCTCCTTTGCATTACGGTGACGCTCTTGCTGGCCCTTCCACCTGGCCTGTATTGGCTGGGACTGAGCGGCGTCGATGGCGTTCCGGAAAAGCCCTTGCAACTTGCCTCCAAAGAGCAGCAGGCGCTGGTTTGGAAACGTGCCCATGGCAACGGTGTGCCACGTATCGCAGCAATCAATCCTTATTCGTTTGCAATGACGTTACTCGTCAAAAAAGACCCCGGCGTAGATCCTGAGCAACTGATCGTCTGGTGGGTTGCCGCTGACTATCTCATCAGCCAGCAGCGGCACAAGGGCATGAACTGGTGGCATTTGTCAGGCGCGGCACTCGCAATTTGGTTGTCACGCCATTGGACGCAGGAGGACATCCTGTCTGCCGCTGTCGCTGCGTCAAAGTACCGGGAGCAAGCTTCATGACGAGGAACAGGATAAAAACCATGCGATTGCCATCCCGCTTGCTGCCACCCCGCCATCGCGAAAGTCTGGACTGTGCCTCAGTATTATTCCTGACGATCCTGGTAGTGGGGTTCGGATACTTGCTCTATTCGGCATCGACGTTTGCCCGGTGCATGATCGCGATGGCATGCTGCGCCGTCTGGTGCCATGGCGTAGCCGTGACCAAGCGGGAAAAGCGCCGCTACGAAGCGCTGGCAAGGTCGCGTCTAGGCGTATCGATCTGCGAGTTTGCCCGCAGCTTTGACACGCGCCAGACGGATACGTGGATCATGCGTGCGACCTACCAGGAACTCCAGCAATGGCTGCAGCCGTACGTGACCGCCTTTCCTGTATGCGCCTCGGACAGGCTGTCTGCGGACTTTCACCTTGAGGCGGACGACGTGGACGATTTGTTGCAGGACATCGCGGCCAGGTCAGGACGCTCCCTGGAGAAAACGGAAGACAATCCCTGGTATGGCAGCGTGCATACCGTGAAGGACCTGGTCGCTTTCATCAATGCACAGGGACGATTCCAGTGACCCTCCATTCCGCGCAATTGGCTGGGCGCATCATGAAGGTGAATCATGCGGGCGAGCATGGCGCCATCAGCATCTACACGGGCCAGATTTTCATGGCGCGCCTGACCGCCAGGTCACTGGTGCCGGAGCTGCGCGCATTCAGGGCGGATGAAGAAAAGCACAGGACCATCTTTTACAACGAGCTCCAGCGTCGTGGCTTGAAGCGCTGCAAGAGTTACTGGCTGTGCGCTGCGGGAGGCTATGCCCTGGGCGCCGCCACCGGCTTGCTGGGTGCGCGTGCCATCTCGCTCACCACGGTGGCGGTCGAACGCACGGTGTTGCGCCATCTGCGCCGGCAAACCACATTGCTGGCGCACGATGCCCAAGCTGTTGCCGCGATTGCCGGCATCCTGGACGAAGAGCAGGCGCATCACGACCAAGCAGCAGGGCACGGCACAACGACTGGCCTGTGGGGGCGCATGCTCGGTTCCGCCGTTTCCGGCATGACCGAATCGGTGATCTGGCTCGGCATGCGGCTGTAGATAGTATTGATGCGCAGCGCCTAGAATTCTTCCCAGTCACCCACGGCAGCGGTTGCCTTGCGTGCTTTTGCCTGCGACAAAGGCATGATGTTCGACACGGGCGCGCGCTTTGCGGGCAAGGCGCGTGCCGGTGCTTTGGCCACGGCGCTCAGCTTGCCGGCATGGCTCGGCGTTGGCCGCGCGGAGGGGCGTGCGCCGTCTGCGGGTATCTGGAAAACACTCACGGTAAGGACCAGATTGTCGGCTTGAACCCGCAGCGATTCAGCTGCTGCTGCCGCTTCTTCGACCAGCGAGGCGTTTTGCTGTGTGACATTGTCCATCGCACTGACGGCATGATTGATCTGTTCGATCCCGGTTGATTGCTCCTGGCTGGCGCTGACGATCTCGGCGATTACATCGGTCACCCGCGTCACGCTGCTGACCACCTCCGACATGGTGGCGCCGGCTTCGTTGGCGAATTTGGTGCCCAAGTCAACCCGTTCCACCGAGTTGTCGATCAATACCTTGATTTCCTTGGCGGCGCTGGCGCTGCGATGGGCAAGACTGCGTACCTCGGAAGCGACCACCGCAAATCCACGCCCCTGTTCACCGGCCCTGGCCGCTTCCACCGCCGCATTGAGCGCAAGGATATTGGTTTGAAAGGCGATGCCATCGATGACACCGATGATGTCGACGATTTTGCGCGACGCTTCGCTGATCGATTCCATCGTGCCGACCACCTGGGAAACGACAGCGCCGCCCTTGGTCGCGACATCGGACGCCGTGATGGCCAGGACGTTGGCCTGGCGCGCATTCTCGGCATTTTGCTTGACGGTCGAGGTCAATTCTTCCATTGAAGAGGCCGTTTCTTCCAGTGCGCTGGCCTGTTGCTCGGTTCTGTTCGACAAATCGTTATTGCCCGAGGAAATTTCCGCTGCGGCGCTCGACACCAGTTCCGAGTCCTGGCGAACGGATGAGACTACCTGCACCAGCGACAACTGCATGCGCTGCACCGCCGCCAGCACACTGCCGCTGTCGCCGGGCCTGACATGCAACTCGCCGGTCAGGTCGCCACTGGCAACCTTGGTCACGGCGTCACACAAGGCGACCGGTTCCGCGCCCAAGGCATTGAGGAGGCGCTTCGAGATCAGGATGCCGGCCGCAATCGCCAGTGCGGTGGCGAGCATGCTGAGCAGGATCAGCTGGTTCCTGGCGGCCGCAAACTTGTCTTCCGCGTTCTTGATCAGTTCCAGCGAGTGTTGGGTCGTGTATTGCGCGTATTCATTGGAGGCGGCTACCAGGGCTGCCAGCAAAGGGCGGCACTCCTGGTTGATCTTGATGGTCGCTTCCTCTTTCTTTTCTTGCAGGGCAAGATCCACAATGGCCAGCGCCACCGGTGAGTATTGTTTTTCGATGCTCTCGATCTTGGTGATCATGCGCCGGGCATCTTCCGACACGGATGCATCGCTGGCGAGTTCCTTCAGTTTGCGCAAATTGGTCACCACGTCTTCCTGGGCCTGGAAGACAGTTTTCTTCTCCGCATCACGGTCTGCCGGCGTGGTGACGAGGACCAGATTCCTGGCCGCCACGGCACGCATCCCTACCGCTTCCCTCACGACATGGGCCGCTTCGGAACGTGCACGCACACCATGCACATAATTTTCAAAGGTGGCTGACTGGTACGACATTCTGATGATGGCGATAATGGCTATCCCTGCCAGCAACAAGGTGATGCCGCCGAAGGCGAGTGCAAGCTGGGTACGTACGGATAAGTTTTTCATAACATTCCCTTGGGAATTATTTACATGTGATCCTTATCCGTCGTGATATGAGGACGTCAGGGATGCACGAGATGGAAGTCGATGGGCGTGATGGACTATCGATCAACTCAGGCAATGCCATGTTGAAGGCAGGCCGAGCAAGGTGGGGCGCGATGGTGAGCACGGGGCTGGGTGCTGGAATAACGAAATAAGTTGTTTAGTTATTTCGTTTTGTTATTTTTATTGGTTGAATTTAGTTTCTCACTAAAAATCACAAAAAGCAATGTGAGCGTGATTTCGTTGTGAACAGGCAACTTTTAATGCATGCCATGCTGATCACGGCGTCAACAAAAAAGCGGCTGCCCATCCCTGGCGCAGCCGCTGTTTTTTACGAAATGACCACTACATCAGAACTTGACCCACAAGCGTCCAAAGTACGATGCGCCATTCAGGCCGAACTGCACGCTGTCGTATTTGAAACCGTTGTCGGTTTCGTCGGCGTTCTGCGTGGTCGGTTTGACGTTGAAGATGTTGTTGCCGCCGAAGGTCAGCTTGGCGTTTTTCGTGATGCTGTAGGTAAAGCTCAGATCGGCCGAGGTCTTGGCCTTGTAGCGCGCGTTCGGTACGCCTTCGGCGGTGCCGCTGAAGGTGCCCAAGGTTTGCGGGCCGAAGTGGATCACGCGCAGGTTCGATTCCAGCTTGCCGGTCAGGTAGTCGAAGCCCAGCGTGGCTTTCGAACGGGGCCGCCTTGCTCGATGAACAGGCGTTCGCGTTCGGACAGCAGCACGTCTTCGAATCCGCTCAAGGATGCTGGCGTCTTGACTTTCGTCACTTCCGTCTTGCTCAGGTTCAGCGCCAGGAACGTGGTCAGGCGGTTGCTGAACAACTCACCCTTGTGCGAAGCGGTCAGGTCCAGGCCGCGCGTGCGCGTGTCGATCGAGTTGACGAAGAATTGCGCTTCACCCACGCCCAGCAGCGACAGACGGGCCGCCAGGTCCGGGTAGTTGTCGGCGTTGAAGCGGCCCGACAGCACGATGCGGTCCTTGATCTTGATGTTGTACAGGTCGGCCGTGACGGAGATGGCCTGGGTCGGTGTCCAGGTAGTGCCGAGGGTAAAGCTGGTGGATTTTTCTTCCTTCAGTTTCGGGATGCCGGCCGCATTGGCCACCGCGCCGCCATTCGGCGCCAGCACCACGTCGGTCGGCACGCCGCCGATAAAGTCGGTGAAGGTCGACGAGAAATACACTTGCTGCAACGATGGCGCACGGAAGCCGGTGCTGGCCGAGCCGCGCAGCAGCACATTCGGCGCCGCCTTGTAGCTGGCGGCCAGCTTGCCGGTGACGGTGGAGCCGAAGTCGCTGAATTTTTCATAGCGCACGGCGCCCTGGGTTTTCAGGCGCTGCGTGACGTCCAGTTCCACGTCGCCATAGGCGGCGATGCTGTGGCGCTTGGCCTTGGTGGCGTCGCCGGGCTGGAAGCCGGGAAAGCCCTGGCTGCCCGCATTGCCGCCCACGCCCACGCCGTCGGCATCGCTGTAGGAGCCCGGTTCGCCGGCGACGATCTTGTATTCCTCGCTGCGGTATTCGGCGCCGAAGGCGACGTTCATGCCTTGCAGCACGGTGTCGTAGTAGCGGCTGAAGTCGGCATTGGTGGTCAGTTGCTGGAACGAGAAGCCGCCCGCGTCATAACGGCTGGCACTGACGCCCTTGCCGCCGTTCAGCAGATCGAGGTTGGCGATCGATGCGTTCAGCGTATTGCTGATGTCGTAGCGCATCTTGTTGTAGCCATAGGTCTGCGAGAAATCCGCATTCCAGTCGCCGATCTGGCCACGGTGGCCGATGGTCGCATATTGGTCGTCGATCTTGCCGTTGATAAATGGCACGAAACCGTTCGGATACATGGCGGCCGAATTGCGCGATGGAATATCGTCGCTGCCGATGCCGCCGCGGCCAAACGCGGCGCTCGAGGCGTCGCGCGTCTGCGCGCCGGCCGTGAAATAGAGTTTGCTGGTGGCGCTGGTAGCATAGTCGCCATTCACGTACAAGGTCTTGTTTTCCGACTTGGTGTCGCCGATGATGCGCATGCTGTCCGAGTCGGCGCGGTTCGAGCGGCCACGGTCCAGGTATTCGCCGGTAATCGCAATCGTGCCCTTGTCGCCCAGCGCCATGCCGCAGTAGGCCGAGGTCATGTAGTTCTTGCCGTCGCCTTCCGAATACTGGCTGTAGCCGGCCACCGCTTCACAGCCCAGGCTTTTCTTCAGTTCGATATCGATCACGCCGGCAATCGCGTCCGAGCCGTACTGGGCGGCGGCGCCGTCGCGCAACACCTGCACGTTCTTGATCGCCAGCAGCGGAATCGCATTCATGTCGGTGCCCGTGTTGCCGCGGTTGCGCGCGCCGAACAGGTTGACCAGGGCCGTCGTGTGGCGGCGCTTGCCGTTGACCAGCACCAGCGTCTGGTCGGAACCGAGGCCGCGCAGGGCGGCGGAATCGACCAGGTCGGCGCCGTCCGCGCCGGTCTGGCGGGTGGAATTGAATGATGGCGAAATATATTGCAGCGACTGCGCCAGGTCGAACTGGCCGCCCTGTTCGGCGACCTTGGTCATGGGAATGATATCGACCGGCACCATGGTGTCGGTGGCGGAACTGGCGGTGACGCGGCGCGAGCCGACCACGCTGACCGTTTGCACGGCGCCCGTGTCGGCCGTGCTGGCGGTGTCGCCGGTTTGCGCCATGGCGGGCGCGGCGCAGATGCCGAAAACGCCGAGGGCGGCGCTGCCATACAGGCTGATCAGAACGGCTTTACGCAAGGTGGTCAGGGTCGGCACGCGGGTATCTCCAAGTGATTTTGTCACTTGATTCTAGTGCCAATTTTTAACTATCTGCCAGCAATACCGTGTTTTATTATTACAAATAAAGCCTGACTGTTGTTTCCTGGTACGCGGCGGTTTTGTTGCCTCTTTGTCTGCATTGCCTTGGTGCATCATGCCCCGTTCAGGTGCTGCTTTGCACCATTCCACCCACCCAAATCTCCCCTTCCGCATACTCGACCCGGATCAGACAAGGCTGCTGCGTGACATGGCCTTGTGACAGGCTCAGCGACTGTTGCAAGTGCAATGCCAGCGCCCCGGCCGCCACGCCGGTGGCGCTATCTTCCATGGCCGGGTCGGGATGATTGAAGTTGCGCCCTTCATAATGACCATCGGCCAGCTTGCAATACACATAGCAGCCATTGACGCCATGCAAGCGGCCCCAGTCGGCGATCAGCTCCAGGTTGGGCCGCAGCGCGCGCAAGGTGGTGCTGTCCGCCACTTCCAGCAGCAGCTTGGGGCTGCCGATGGAAGCGATCACCGGTGGCGATGCCAGATGCATGTGCTGGCCCATCAGTTCCGATGGCAGATAGCGTTCTATTTCGACAGATGGCGCTGTCTGCGGCGCCAGGCCGATCAACAGGTCCGCGCCGCGCCGCGCCAGCATCAGCGCTTGCCCGCGCATGGCGGTCCGTACCGTAACGCTGGCTGGCGCGCCCGGCGCCGCCAGCAGCACATGGGCGGCAGCCAGGGTGGCGTGCAGGCATAGCGGGCTGCGCGTGTGCGGATAAAAATAGTCGAGCACGATGGCGCCGTCCGGTTGGCGGTCGATAAAGACGCAGGCGCTGACCTGGCGTTCACGTGCAAATTGCTGGCGCGCGGTCTCCGTGCCGGTGTCGTGTTCGACGACCAGCGCCGGGTTGCCGCCACCGGGCGTGGCGCCAAAACATTTCAAGAGATGGATGGTCATGGCAGGTGCTGGTGGAGAGAAAGCACAAGCATAACCGCTTGGCCATTTTTTACTTGAGTATAATTACTGTGTTTATATACAGTATTGAGGTGGATCATGGTGGCGGCAAGCTTGCCCGATTATGCTGAGTTGTTCTGCCTGACCAACTTCAGCTTCCTGCACGGCGCCTCGCATGCGCAGGAACTGGTGGCGCGCGCCATCGAACTGGGCTACCGCGCGCTGGCCATCACGGACGAGTGTTCGCTGGCCGGCGTGGTGCGCGCCCATGGCGTGGCCAAGCGGGCACATTTCCCCCTGATTATCGGTTCGCATTTTCAGCTGACGCATGCCGATGGCCGCCCCGCCTGGTCGCTGCTGGCGCTGGCGAAAAACCGCGAGGGCTACGGCAATCTGTCCGAGCTGATCACCATGGCGCGCACGCGCGCGGCCAAGGGACGCTATCTGCTGACGCCCGACGATTTCGCCGCGCCGGCGCCCGAGTTCGCGCATTTGAAGGGCTTGCCCGGCTGCGTGATGATCCTGCTGCCCGGCTACCCGGCCGATGCCGATGCCTTGCGCGAACAGGGCGCCTGGATGCAGGCCACGTTTGCCATGGAAGAAGAAAAGGAGCGCAACTGGATCGGCCTGAACCTGCTGCTGCGCGCCCAGGACGATGCGCACCGCCTGGCCGTGCAGGCGGCGGCACAGGCGCGGGGCTTGCCGGTGGTGGCGGTCGGCCATGTCTGCATGCACGTGCGTTCGCGCAAGCCCCTGCTCGACACCCTGTGCGCGGTGCGCGTGGGCAAGCCGGTGGCAGACTGCGGCTATGCGCTGGCGCAAAACGCGGAACAGCATCTGCGCGCGCGTCTGCGCCTGGGCAATGTGTATCCAGCGCAGGCACTGGCCGAAACCGTATTGATTGCCAACCAGTGCAAGTTCAAGCTCGATACCCTGCGCTATGAATATCCCGATGAACTGGTGCCAGCCGGCCATACGCCGGCCACTTATTTGCGCGAAGAAACCTATCATGGCGCGCGCACGCGCTTTCCGCTGGGTATTCCTGCCAACGTGCAGGAGCAGATCGAGCACGAGCTGGAGCTGATCGCCGACCTGCAATACGAACCGTATTTTTTGACGGTCTACGATATCGTGCGCTTTGCCCGCTCGCAAGCCATTCTGTGCCAGGGCCGGGGCTCGGCCGCCAATTCGGCCGTCTGCTATTGCCTGCGCATTACCGAGGTGGACCCGGCGCGCGGCAATTCCCTGGTCGAGCGCTTCATGTCGCGCGAGCGCAATGAGCCGCCCGACATCGATGTCGACTTCGAGCACCAGCGGCGCGAGGAGGTGATTCAGTATATCTATGCCAAGTATGGCCGGCGGCGCGCCGCGCTGGCCGCCGTGGTGATCAGCTACCGGCCGAAAAGCGCGCTACGCGACAGCGGCCGCGCGCTGGGCGTGGACCTGGCCATCGTGGAAAAAGTGGCCAAGGCGCACCGCTGGTTCGACGGCAAGCGCGACTTGCTGAACCGCCTGGCCGAAAGCGGGCTGGACCCGGAGGCGCCCTTGTCGCGGCAATGGGCCAGCCTGGCGCAGCAACTGCTGGGTTTTCCGCGCCACTTGTCGCAGCACCCGGGCGGCTTCGTGATTGCGCAAGGCAAGCTTTCGCGCCTGGTGCCGATTGAAAACGCCACCATGGCGGGCCGCAGCGTGATCGAGTGGGACAAGGACGACCTGGAAGAGCTGGGCCTGATGAAGGTCGACGTGCTGGCGCTGGGCATGTTGTCGGCCCTGCGCCGCGCGTTCGA
Organism: Janthinobacterium sp. PSPC3-1; assembly: GCF_049896105.1. Classification (NCBI taxonomy): domain Bacteria; kingdom Pseudomonadati; phylum Pseudomonadota; class Betaproteobacteria; order Burkholderiales; family Oxalobacteraceae; genus Janthinobacterium; species Janthinobacterium sp. PSPC3-1. The sequence continues at coordinate 208,671 of NZ_JAFCTQ010000001.1, forward strand.
TATCGTCAGCCTGCGCCGTGGCGAGCCGTTCGTGATGCAGGATATTCCGCCCGAGGACAAGGCGACGTATGACATGATCTGCGAGGCCGATACCATCGGCGTGTTCCAGATCGAATCGCGCGCGCAGATGAGCATGCTGCCGCGCCTGCGGCCGCGTGCATTCTATGACCTGGTGATCGAGGTGGCGCTGGTGCGGCCCGGTCCGATCCAGGGCGGCATGGTCCATCCGTATTTGCAGCGGCGCCAGCAAAAGGAGGCGGTGACCTATCCCAAGGGGCTGGAAAAGGCGCTGGGCCGCACCCTGGGCATACCGATTTTCCAGGAGCAGGTTATGCAGGTGGCGATCATCGCCGCCGATTTCACGCCCGGCGAAGCGGACCAGTTGCGTCGCGCCATGGCGGCCTGGAAACGCAAGGGCGGCATGAACAATTACCATGACCGCATCGTCGACGCCATGGTCGACAACGGTTATGAAAAAGAGTTTGCCGACGCCATCTTCAGCCAGATCGAAGGCTTTGGCGAATACGGCTTTCCCGAGTCGCATGCGGCCAGTTTTGCGCTCTTGACCTATGCCAGTTCCTGGCTGAAGTGTCACGAGCCAGCGGCCTTTTTGTGCGCCTTGCTCAACAGCCAACCCATGGGTTTTTACAGCCCCTCGCAACTGGTGCAGGATGCGCGCCGGCATGGTGTGCAAGTGTTTCCCGTCGATGTGGCCGTCAGCGGCTGGGAGGCGGCGCTGGAGGGCGAGGCCGCGCTGCCTGCCGTGCGCCTCGGTTTCAATACCCTGTTCGGCATGCGCGAGGACGCCGCCCGGCGCATCGAGGACGCGCGCGCGATTGCCGCCTTTCACAGCGTGGCCGAGCTGGCGCGGCGCGCCGGGCTGGACCGCCACGACTTGCAGATCCTGGCCGCCGGCAATACCTTGCAGGCGCTGGCCGGCAACCGCCACGCAGCCCTGTGGCAGGCGGCCGGCGCCGTGCCCGATCGCGACTTGCTGCGCGCCACCACGCCCGAGGAAGACTTGCCGCAGCTGTCAACGCCGAGCGAAGGCGCCGGCATCGTCAGCGACTACCGCGCGCAAGGCCTGACCCTGGGCCGCCATCCGCTGGCGCTGCTGCGCAAGCAATTGCTGGCGCAGCGCTTTATGCCGGCCTCTACGCTCAGTTGCTATACCAACGGGCAAGTGGCGCGCGCCTGCGGCATCGTCACCGTGCGCCAGCGCCCCGGCACGGCCAAGGGCGTGCTGTTCCTGACCTTGGAAGACGAGACCGGCACGGTCAACGTGATCGTGTGGCCGTCGCTGGTGGAGGAGCAGCGCAAGGAGGTGCTGGGCGCGCCCTTGCTGGGCGTATATGGCGTATGGCAGCAGGAGGGCATCGTGCGCAACCTGGTGGCCAAGCGCCTGGTCGACATGTCGCATCTGCTGGGACGGCTGCGCACCAGCAGCCGCGATTTTTGTTGACGCTTGTGGCATGATTTGCCCATGAAGATCTTGCCTGAAATCACACTACGTCCGGCGCTGGTCGCCGACGCGCCCGCCATCGTCGCCCTGATCGACGACCTGATGCCATTCCTGACCTTGCATCCGGATGGTGCCGGCGCGGAAAAATTCATAGCCCACTGCCGCTTGCCGGCCATCGAAAATTATCTGTCGCAGGAAAAATACCAGTACCAGATCGCCCATCTCGGCGGCCAGTTGGCCGGCGTGGTGGCGATGCGCGACAACACGCATCTGTTCCACCTGTTCGTGCCGCGCGCGCTGCACCGGTGTGGCATCGCCCTGCAGCTGTGGCAGGCAGCGCGCGATGCGTCGATTGCCAGGGGCAACACGACGGGCTTTACGGTGAACTCGTCCGTATTTGCCTTGCCCTTCTATGAAAGCCTGGGCTTTGTTGCCACGGCCCCCAAGGTGGAGGCCGATGGCATTGCCTATGTGCCGATGCGGATGATTTAGCGGCCGATAATGGCGTTGCTGCGTGGCCGTGTCGGCGCCTGCGTGATGGCGTTGCTGCGCGGCCGGGTGATGCTCATTTCGTTGCCGGCGTCGTAATAGCCCTGCGCTACCGCGTGCGACAGGTAGGAGGCGAGCCACGTGGCGCCGCCCGCGCTTTCATGCGGTTTGGTCAGCACCGGCAAGGGCACGGCATTGTATTTGTTGCGGCCGATATCGGTTTTGCCCGCCAGATAGGCGTCCGCATAGCCTTTTTGCAGTACGGCGTCGACGGCGGCTGGCATTTTTTCGCGCAGGGTGGTCTTGTAGCCGGTGACCACGGTGCTGATGCTTTGCACCCGTTCCTGCATGGCCGTCAGGTATTGCTGGATCTGCGTCAGCGCGATATTGAGCGACGAGGCTGCCGCCTGGACCTTGAAGGTGGCCGTCGGGAACGTGACGGCGTCATCGAATGTGGCGATGGTGGGCGGCAGGGCGGTGATGTAGTTGCACACCTGCTTGTATTGCTCCATCGCCTTGGTGGCCAGTTCCGCCGCTTCGGTGTCGCTGGTGTACAGCATCGATACTTCGCCGCCGGCCTGCTTGTTCAAGGCGCCGTCCGCTTCGCGGATGCTGCGCGTATGCAGTTCGGCCTTCGCTTCGGTGGCGGCCATGGTGATGGTTTTCGACACGATGGTCGACAGCACGGGAATCGGAATCTTGCTGGCCAGTTCGGACAGGGCTTTTTCCGCCAGGCCGACCAGCACGCTGGCGACGTCGTTCTTGTTGGCAAACATGACGCCCAGCTGCAATTTCAGCTGCGCCTTGAAGGTGGTGGTGAACGCGTCCTTGGATTTCTTGCGCAAACTGGCGTAGGTATCCTTGGCCTGGTCGAGATAGCCGGTGACAATGCCCATGTTGGCGCGCGCCATGCGGTCGAACAGGGCGCGGTAGCCGGCCTCCAGTGCTTCTTCGTAATACAAGGCCAGCGCTTTTCCAATCGCTGTCTTGTCCGCCTCGCTTAATGGATAGGGCATCAACTTTCCTTCATATGGGTAGGTATGTTCGAAATCACCACGCCGGGCTGGCAAGGCGTTGGTACGGCAACAGCATGGGCGAATTTGTAGCCACTTCGCCAATAATTGTAACTCGGATGGCCAGCCTTGCCGGCATCAACCAATGGCGCTCAAGCGGCCGCCGCCAGGTGCGAGCGGGCGTGCGACTGCGTCATTTTCCGGTGCACGCCGGCCATGAATTGGGACTGCTTGAACTTCCTGATCATGGCCGTAAACAGCAGCGAGGTGACGACGAAAAACAGGCTGCAATACAGATAGATCGGCACCATGGCGCCGGTGCCGCTGGCGGCGATCACGGTATTGCAGCGGCTGACCAGTTCGCTGACGCCGACCAGCGACGAGCCCGACGAGGCGACGAAGGAAATCAGGAACACATTGATCCAGTTGGGGATGAACAGCATCACGGCGTCGACATCGCCGCGGCTCCAGGCGCGGTGCGCCGCCACCAGGCTTTCGGCCGTGAACGACAGCGGCGAGGCCGACAGGCCGATCACCGCCTTGACCCAGGGCGCGATGAAGATGGTCATGCCGATGCCGGGAATCGTGATTTCGCTGGGCAGCACGAACACCACGTAGAAGATCAGCGCCAGGGTCGGCACGGCGCCCAGGGTGGTCGACACGCGCGCCGCCGCCCGCGACAGCGCACCGCTGCTCCTGACGCGCAGCCAGGCCAGCAGCGCGCCCAGCAGCGAGCCGAGCGAGACGGCGCAGATGGCGATGAAGACATTCCACAGGAAGCCTTGCAGCAGGAAGGGCGTCCAGGTGGCCAGCAGGCTCAGGGTATCGAAGTTCATGGATGTACGGCCGGGCGCAGCAGGACCGCCTCAAAATGGTGGATGATTTTTGCCCACAGGGTGGTGGTCAGATAGAAGGTGATCACCAGCGCCGTCATGGTCAGGAAAATATTGCCTTTTTCCGCGATCAGCAGGCTGCTGGCGCTGAGCAGTTCGGGAATCGCGATCGCCGACGCCAGCATGGTCTGCTTGGTCAGGTTGATCAGGGCCTGCTTGATCGGCAAGCCTGAAAATTGCTCGGTTTGCTTGATATTGTGCAGCCGCAGCACGAAATCCGGTTGCATGCGGCGCATGTGGTCGGCCGCTTCGAGGAAGGCGCGCATGATCAGGCCGGCCGTATAAAAGCCCGAGCAGAAGGTGGCGACGGCGAAGGCCGGCAGCTTGATGCCGAATTCGCGCGTGGTCCAGCCGCCGATGCCGAAAAAGATCAGGTACATCATGATCAGGGGCGGGGTCAGCCTGCCGTAGGCCATCAGCACGCGCAGCGCGCGGTGGCGCCAGCCGTTCCTGCCGTCGACGGTGGTGGCCGCCGCGATGCCCAGGGTCAGGCTGATGGCGATGCCCGAGGCAATCAGCAGCATGCTGTACAGCAGGCCGCGCAGGAACTGCGTGCGGTCATACGGGTCGTAGACGAAATTGAGGTCGATGCCGAAATTTTCCTTCAGGCGCAGGCCCAGTGCCTGCAGCCCGGTGACTTCTTCGCTGGAGACATATTCGGCGGTGCGGCAGGCGGCGCTCCAGGCGCCGTTCTTGCCGCGCACGCAGTTCAGCCGGCCGTTCTCGTCCTTGCCCGACCACAGCGCTTTTTGCTGCGTCAGCCAGTCGGTCGATTTGATGCCCCATTTGTTATTGGCTTCCAGCATCCAGCCGCTGCGATGCAGTTCGGCCAGCAGGTCACCGATGGCGATATCGAGCTCGCTGCCCTGTTCTTCGCGCGTCAGGAACACCGCCATCGGCGTCACCAGCGCATTCGGCAAGGGCATGCTGTAGCCGGCCCATTGCGGCAAATGCCTGGTATTGTCGAGTGCGCCGGTCGAATACATGAAGCCGGAGCACTGGCCATCGCGCAGCGCCAGGTGGGCGTCGCGCACGGTCTTGTAGGTCTGCAAGTTCAGCAGGTAGCGCTCGCCCATCGGCTTGTTGAAATAACTGCCCTGCACCGCGCACAGGGTGTCGTGGCGGACCTGCTCCCATTTGTCGATCTTGGCGCCGGGCGGGAACAGGGCGTTGACGCTGGTTTCGTTGTAGCCGGGCTCGACCGCCAGGGCCATGCCGCGTCGCTCGGCCGTGTCGGCGACGGTGGCCAGCAGGATATCGACGTCGCCCATCACCAGTTTCTGGAAGCGGTTTTCGGTGGTGGTGTTGACCTTCTTGAGGCGCATGCCCAGGCGCTCGGCGATCAGTTCGGCCAGGTCGCTTTCGAAGCCGGAGACCACGCCTTGCTCGTTGATCGAGTTGTAGGGACGAAAGTCGGTCTTGACGCCGATGCGCAGGAATTTTTTCCGGCGCACTTCTTCGAGCGTGGGGCTGGGCTTGCCTTTCCATGCCGTGGCCGCCGCCGCGGGAGCGGCTTCCTGCGCGGCCAGCTGGCCGGCAAAGCACAGCGCCGCGATCAGGCTCAGGAGTTGAAATACCATTCTTTTGTACATAATTTGTTATCTCTGAGCAATCACAAGCGGCGAGCAGCCATGCTAACTTAGACCAACTCATCATGCAATCACGGAAAGAGAGGATGACGCTTTGTTATCGCCTGGTGTTGTCAAAACGTCTGTTTTTCTTGTCGTTTGCCTTATCCCGTGCCACATGATATTGTCGGCCGACATTATTTCCCTGGGTAGACCATGCTGCATCCTCTGGCCAGTCTCTGGCGCCATTCGGGGCGCGTCACGTTCTACGAATCAGGTGGCCAGGTCGGACAAGCATTATTGCAAGGCGGCGGGCAAGGGTCGGCTTCGGGCTCGCGGCGCCGCTTCGCATCGGGCACCGAGGCGTTCGGCTATCTGCGCTTCTGGGCCGGCGAACCGGCCGCGCGCGCCGAACTGAAATGGGTCTTGCAGCGCTCCGGCCCATCGCTGGCCAGCGCGCATGGCGGGCCCGACGGCTGGATGCATGCGCTGGCCGGGCGCCTGGTCAGCGGCGCCGTGGTGGTGCTCGAGGAAATCAGCCGGCAAGCCATGCCCGGCCGCCTGGTGGCGCCGGCCTCGGCCGCGCTGTCGGCCGCCGCCATTTCCGCGCTGCCGGCGCTGTCCGCCTTGCCTTCCTTGCCGGTGGTGCCCGACCTGTTGCCGGTACTGGAAGACATCCGCATCGAAGGCGCGCAAGTGCTGCCTGAACTGAATCAATCGCTGGCGCAGGTCAAGGGCGCCATCGCCAGCGTCAGCTCGGCTTCGCTGTCGCTGGACCCGGCGCCTACGCGGGTGGCGGCGATCAGGACGGCGCTTGCCAGCGCCACCAGCCAGGCCACCACCACCCTCGGAGCGTTATAAATGAAAGTAGTCGAGCACGCCCTCGAGGTCTTGCCGCAAAGTCCGGTACGCATCGCCGCCGCCGTGCAAACGGCTGGCGATACCATGCTGGAGCAGGGCAACAATTTTGTCAGCGAAGTGAGCGCCTGCGCCGAATCGCTGAAGACCGACATGCTGGCCGTGGCCGAACAGATGAAGGCGATCCCGGCGCTGCTCGATCCGCAGCCCATCCTCGATTGCTGCATCGGCGTGCTGGAAACGGCGGCCGCCGACCTGCGCAAGCTGGCCAGCGACGCGGTCGAGATTCCGCAGCGCCTGCTGGAGCAGGCGGCCGGCGCGCAGAAAGTGGTCGACGCGGCCGGCGACGCGGTTCAGTCGATGAGCACGCTGCTGCCCGAGCTGGCCGATCTGGTGCCCGACTTCGGCGCCCAGCTGCAATTTGTCGACAGCCTGCCGTCGCGCGGCGCGGCGCTGGCCGACCTGGCCACGCGCAGCGGCGCGATGGTCGAGCAATACGGGCGCGACCTGCTGCCCTTGTCGGCGCAGCTGCAAAGCCTGGCGCTGCTGCAGGGCGGCGCCGGTGCCGGTGCAGCGCTGACCGAAACACTGGTGCAACAGGCCGAGCAGCTGCAGGCGGACGCGCTGGCCAAGGTGCAGGCATTGCGCGATACCCTGGACGGCAATGTGGTCGACCTCGACGCCACGCTGCAGGACGCAACCATGCAGGTGGTCGACGCGATCGCCGGCGTGTCCAGCCTGGTCGACCAGAAGGCCGAGGCCCTGCTGGCGCCGCTGCAGGCGCAGATCGACTGGATCGGCGAGGTGCGCGCCGCGCTGGCCGACGAGGCCCAGGCATGCGACCGCCTGTTCGACGAGGGCTGCGCCCAGGTCGACCGGCTGGGGGACATCCTGATGCAGCCGCTGGCCACCGCGCGCGCCCAGGTCGACGTGGTGATCGGCAAGCTGGCCGAGGCCGCCGCCAGCGTCGACGCCATGGTCGCCAAGGCGCGCGTGCCGCTCGACGGCCTCGATGCGCGCGTCGATATCATCACCGAAGCGCTGCGCGGCGTGGTCGAGGTGATCCGCCAGGAAGTGGCGAAGGTGCTGCAGCTGTTGCGCGAACTGGACGACGAGGCGGAAAACGCCAAGATCGCCCTGCGCGCGCTGCCGGAACAATTTGCGCCGGTGCGCAGTGCCATCGCCGACGCCGTCGCCATGCTGGTCGGCGTCAAGAACCAGATCCCGCCGTTCGTCGGCGAGGCCAACAGCGCCCTGAGCCTGGCCGACAATGAACTCGACCAGGCCGCCGCCCTGTGCGCCAGCGCGATCGAGATCTGCACCCGTTACATGATGAAGGCGCCTGGCCTGATGCTGGCCAGGACGCTGTTCGTCGGCCTGCAGGCGATGATCCCGCCGGTAAAAACGGCGATCGCCAGCGCGCGCACCGTGGTCGCCACCGCCGGCACGCAGGCGACCGGCCTGATGGACCAGGCGATCGGCCTGGTCGAGTCGCTCAATCCCTTGCTGGACCAGGCGCTGGCGCAGCTGCAAGTGGCGATCGATGCCTTGCTGGCGCTGCTGGAACAGATGCAGATGGCGCTGCTGCAGGTGGCGACCGCCGCCGAGGCGGTGCCGCCGTTGCTGCAGGAGCAGGTCGAAAAAGCCTGTACGGCGGCCCATGCGGTGCTCGACAAGGTGCGCGCCGCCGTCGACCAGTGCCTGTCGCAATTGCAGTGCGAAGCGCTGGTGCAGCGCTTGCGCCAGGAATTGTCCGATTTGCTGGACCGTACGTTCGCGCCGCTGGAAGCCCAGCTGAACGCGGCCGGCGCGCCGCTCAGGCAGGTGCTTGAAACGGGCAAGGTGCAGGTGGGCAAGGCGGCGACCCTGGCGCAGGACGGCTTGCAAACGCTCGCCGACGCCATCGCCAGCGCGCGCGACATGGCGCGCCAGCCGGTGCAGGCCTTGCACGGCACCTTGCAAACGGCGCAGGACCAGCTCACGTCGGTCAGTGGCGTGGCGCGCCAGCAAGTGCGGCAGGCGGCCGACCAGGCCCTGTCGTACGTCGACCAGGCCTGCCAGGCGATCCAGCGCCTGCGTATCCGCGACGCGGCCGGCCAGCTGGCGCCGTTCGTCCAGTTTTACGACGATGTCGCCGCCACTTTTCAACAGGCGGGCGAACAGGTGCGGCAGGCCGGCGATATCGCGGCCCGGGTCGATGGCTGGCGCACCCAGGCGCAGCAGGCGGCCAGCGATTTGCTGGACGACGTCAAAGGCAAGGCGGCGCAGGCCCTGCAGTCGGTGCAACAGCTTGAAACGGCGTCGAACGACGCCAGCGCCGGCGCGCAAGCCCGGCATGACAGCATCGAGGACGGCGAATCGCCGGAAGCGCAGGTGCGCGCCTCGTTCGATGGCATGCAAAGCGATGCGCAAGGCGTTGCCGACCAAGCCGATGCGGCGCTGGCCAGCATGTCGGGCACGCTCGACGAAGCCAAGTCCGAGTCCGAGACGGTGTCGGTGCCCGATCCGGCCGCCAGCGAGCCGGCGCTGGCCGAATTGCAGTCGCAAGCCGACCAGGCCACGGCGTTGGCCGAACAGGCCAAACAATCCGAGCAGGCGCTGCTGGTGGAAATCGCCAGCTGCGACAGCAGCGTCGGCGCCGCCGCCGACCAGGCCCTGAGCCAGACCACGGCCTGGAAGGACGAAGCGCAAGCGGGCATTGCGCAGGCCATGGCGCAGGTGGAAGGCGTGCAGGCGCAAGTGAATGTGGCGCGTGCCGAAGCGGTCAAGGCCGAGGCCATCGTCGATGCCGAAGTGGTGAAATTTGGTGGTACCTCGACGGCGGCCTATGCGCAGCAAACCGGCGAGCAGGCGGATGCCGCCGCCGCTGCAGGAGCAGGAGCGCAGGCCGCCGCTGGCGGCAGTGCCGGCAATGCGGGCGCCGAAAGCGGCGCCAATAATGCCAATGCCGCCAATGCCGCCAATGCCGCCAATGCCGCCGATGCCGCCGATGCCGACGCTGGCGCGGGCAATGATGGCGTGCCAGGCACGGGCGGTGCCAATCAGGTCAACAATAATGCGGCGGACGCCACCGGCAATCCTGGCGCAGACGGCGCGCAAGGCAATCGCAGCGCCGACAGCGCCACGAATGCCTCGGACGACAACGCGCAGGCGCGCGGCGATGCGGCGGCAGGCGATGCCGCCGCCGGCAATGAAGGCTCCGGCGACGCCGGCAGCCGTGCCGCAAGCGATGCCGGCGCCGATGGCGCTGTGCCACCCAGCACGCAAGCCGGCGACGCCGCCGGCAATGCGAACACGGATACCGGCGCTGAGGCGCTGGTGCGCGCCGGACAAGGCGATGGCGAACCCGCTGACGCCGCCACGCCTGTTGTCGGCGATACCGGCCAGGATGGGGCGCGGTCCGGCGACGATGCGCCACAAGGCGGCGACGCCGGCTTTGCTGCGCGCGATGAGGACACGCCAGCTTTGGATCGCGCAGCGGCCGTGCAGCCCATCACGGCGCCGGACGTGCCGGCGCCGGCCGGTGGCGACGCCGACAGCGACGCGCCAGTGACGCAAGACGCCGCCGCCGGCGACATGCCCGCCAATGCCGCCGTCCTGGCCGCCGCGCTTGCGGCGTCCAGGGCTGGCCTGGGCGCCGTCGCCGCAGACGCCGCCGCCGTGCCGCCCGGCGGCTATGCCGACATGGCCGCCCTGGCGGGCGCCGCTGGCGGTATCGCCGATCTGTCCGCCACCGGCGCTGGCGTCATGGAAGGGGACGCTGGCAAGGGCAGCACTGGTGATGATGCCGGTGCCGGTGCCGGTGCCGGTGCCGATGCCAGCGCCAGCACGGGAGAGGGTGCGCAAGACGATGGCGCCGGCGCGAATCCGGCCGGTGGCGATGCCGATGCCGGCGCCAGCCGGAACGCAGCCGGTGATGGCGCAGCAGGCGATGCCGCCTTCAATGGTGGGGCGGATGATGCCGCAGCCGCCAAGCCCGCCGCCGATGATGCGCAAGCGGGTGATGCGCAAGGTGAGGATGCGCAAGGAGAGAGTGCACAAGCCGATGCGGCGCAGGACAATGACGCTACGCCGCCACCGGCCGCCGTCAATGAAGGGCAGGGCGCCGGCGCCACCCCGGATGCCGCCGGTGCGGCGGACGCGGGCGCCGACAGTGCGCCGCAAGAAGAGAACGCTGCCGCGCAAGCCGGTGCCGAAACGGGCGTGGCCGATGCTAACGCTGGAGCCGAAACCGCAACCGCAACCGAGGCTGACTCCGGCACCGGCACCGGCGCCGCTGCAACGGATGGTGGCACTACAGGTACGGACAGCGCCGGCGCCCAGGATGATGCTGCCGCCAATCAGGCTGCCGCGACCGCTGGGGACGATGCCGGCGCCGCCAATGCCGATGCAGATGCACCGGCACCTGAAACCGACGCGGGTGCGAAGGCTGATGATGGCGCACAAGGCGACAGTGCCGCCGCTAGAACGCAGGGGGGCGAGGCGGCCGAGGAGGAGGCCGGTGGTGGACAGGACGACAGCGCCGCCGCTGAAAAGACCGATGGTTCCGCCACGGCTGGCGCTGGCGCGGCCACGCCGTCCGCCGCTGCCGCTGCCGATGCCTCGGCCGCCGAGGGAAGCGGCACCGAAGGCGGTGCGCCAGCCGAAGGCCCGGGCAACGCCGCCAATCCAGCCAATCCCGCCACTGGCCCTGCTGCCGCCGCGACGGATGCCGGCGCGGGCGCGGGCGCTGACGCGGCGGCACCGTCCGCCGCTGCCGATGAGGCGGCCGCCGAATCAGGCAGCGCCGATAATGGCGACGGCTCCAGCGCCGATGTGGCTGGCAATGGGGCGCCAGCCACATCGGCTACTGCGAATGGCGCGGCTGCCGAAGAGGGCGGCGCCGCTGCCGCCGCCGATGGTGGCGAGGGCGCCCAGGGCGGCAGCGACGCCGCGCAACCGGGCGCCGCCGCCAGCGAGGAACATGCCGGTGCGCAGCCGTCCTCTTCCGCCCCCGCCGATACGGACGCAAATACTGGCAAGCAAGGACAAGAAGCTGAGGACGCGGCCAAAGCCGCCACGGCCGATGCTGCTGATACTGTTGCCGCCACCGCCGATGCGCACGACGCCCACGACGCCCATCCCGCCGCCGCCAGCGAGACAAGCGAGACAAGCGAGACAAGCGAGGCCGGTACGGCGAACAAGGATGGGCACGCCGCCGCCAGCGAGGCGGGCGAGGCCAGCACCAACGCCAGCGCCAGCGCCACCGGCTCCGCGGCGGCGCCAGCAAGCGAGGCCGGCACGCCTGCAGTGACCGATACAAGAACCGATGCCGGAACCGAAACCGGGACCGATACCGGGACCGATACCACGACCGATACCGCCAGCGACACTGCCCACGCCAGCGCCGCCCTGGCGGCGGGCGGTGGCGTGCCAGGCACCGCCGCTCCGGCAAGCACTGCCGCGTCCACCGATGCCGATGCCGATATCGGCGCCGGCCACGCCGGGTTGCCGGCTGCGGCAGCCCCGGTGGCGCCACCGCATGTCGATCCGCATGGCGCGCGCCATGGCGATGCGGCGCCAGCTTCGGCCCAGGCGCCGCGAACGGCGCATGCCGGCGACTGGCGCGGCACGCCGCCGGCCGCGCCGCAGTTGGAGCATGGGCCGCAGATGGGGGACGGATCGCAGATGGAGTACGGTCCGCAGATGGAATACGGGCCGCAGCTGCCGCCCGCGCCGCAGCCGTCCGTCCTGCCAGGCGATGCCGTCGCCGCGCCGGCCGGCCAGCCAGTGGTTCGGACCAGCTGGCGCGGGGGCGCCGAGGTGCCCTGGGATCTGGCCGGCTGGCGCGCCAGATATCTCTCCAAGGTCAGCCGCAAGGTGCTGGGCAAGCTCGATAGCCCGGACTGATGCCGCCCCTGAAACGGTGCTGTGTAAAGTTATGTGAAGAGTCTGCCGGCAGGCTGGCAGGCCGCATGCTTTGCCGTTATTCTTGTTTTTCTAATGCAACTGATTCGTATCACGCAAGCTTTTTCTTCCATTCGGCAGGCATGTGTCGTATCTAAGTCGCAAAAGAACAATTTCGATAAGTTTGTTGATCGAGTGCAAATAAACTTGTTCAAAATTAGTTTTTCCATTTATCATTATTTGGTTGTTGGAAGAAATATCGATTGATACCGTTGCGGGGCCTGCAAAGTCGCGGCACGGCGGGCGTGATGCCTGTTTTGCGGTGTTTTGTTGATTTTTCGCCCCGCCCGCCACTAGTCACCATGTGAGGGTGTGAATGTCAGGCAGCTTACAAAAATGGGTAGGACGTAATCGTCCACCTCGTGTGCAAATCACGTACGATGTCGAAGTTGGCGATGCCAGCGAGAAAAAAGAATTGCCATTGGTTGTAGGCTTGTTGGCAGATCTTTCCGGGCAGCCATTGGTGCCCCCAGCGAAACTCAAATCGCGTCGCCTGATCGAAATTGACGGCGAAAACTTCAACGAAGTCATGAGCAATATTGCTCCCCGCCTCGATCTGTCCGTTCCGGACACCTACAAGGGCCAGGGCAATCTCAAGGTGGAACTGAACTTCACCTCCTTCGAACATTTCCATCCTGAAGCAATCGTTGCGCAAGTGCCGCGTCTGGCCAAATTGCTGGAAGTGCGCCAGCAATTGCGTGACCTGCTTGGCAAGCTCGACGGAAACGATGAGCTCGACTCCCTGCTGGAAAACATCATCCAGAATACAGAGGAGCTCAAGACGCTCAAGGGCCAGGGAGCAGGTGCGACAGCTCCGGCGGCGTCAAGCGAGCCTGAAGCTGAAGTGGCGCCTTCCTGATAGCGTGCTGCACGCTTCCCTCAATTCGTTTACAGAGAGCTAAATCATGGCCACCAATCAATCCGCCAAAGGCGGTGCCGGCAAGTCCGTCGAGTCCGCCGGCGAGCTGAGCCTGCTGGACCGTATCGTCCAGGAAGGCAAGATGGCAATCGAGCCATCGCAAGACGCATACGCAAAAAAACTGCTGGGACAATTCGCGACCCAGGTGCTGGACGAAGGCATGAAGACGGCGCCGAACAAGGGCGTCGTCGCGATGATCAACGAGCGCATCGCCGAGATCGACAAGATCCTCAGCGACCAGCTCAACGCGCTGATGCACCATCCTGACTTCCAGAAGCTGGAAGGCTCGTGGCGCGGCCTGCACGACATGGTACACGGCACCGAAACCGGTACCAACCTCAAGCTGCGCCTGCTGAACGTGTCGAAGAAAGAGCTGCTGAAAGACCTGGAAGGCGCTGTCGACCACGACATGAGCGTCCTGTTCAAGAAGCTCTACGAAGAAGAATACGGCACCTTCGGCGGCCATCCGTACTCGCTGCTGATCGGCGACTACTATTTTGGCCGCGATCCGCAAGACATCGCCTTGCTCGAACGCCTGTCGAAAGTGGCCGCCGCAGCCCATGCGCCACTGATCACCGCCGCCGCACCGTCGCTGTTCGACATGACCGAGTTCACCGACCTGGGTGTGCCGCGCGATCTGTCGAAGATCTTCGAAAGCGCTGAAATGGCCTCCTGGCGCAGCTTCCGCGATTCGGAAGACTCGCGTTATGTCGCCATGGTGCTGCCACGCTACGCGGCACGCCTGCCGTACGGCGCCAAGACGGTACCGGTCGAAAACTTCAGCTTCGAGGAAGACGTCGACGGCCGCGATCATGGCAAATACCTGTGGGCCAACTCGGCTTACCAGCTGGGCCTGCGCATCACCGACGCCTACGCCAAGTACAACTGGACCACGGCGATCCGCGGTGTCGAAGGCGGCGGCAAGATTGCCGGCATGACGGCGCACACCTACAAGACCGATGAAGGCGACGTCGTGCTCAAGTGCCCGACCGAGGTGTCGATCACCGACCGCCGCGAAAAGGAATTGAACGACCTCGGTTTCATCGCCGCCGTCAACGCCAAGGGTACCGACTTCGCCGCCTTCTTCGGTGGCCAGACGGTCAACAAGCCGAAGGTGTACAACCTCGACACGGCCAACGCCAACGCGGCGCTGTCGTCGCGCCTGCCGTATGTGCTGGCCGCGTCGCGCTTCGCGCACTACATCAAGGTGATGATGCGCGACAAGGTCGGCAGCTTCCAGACCCGCCAGGGCGTGGAAAGCTACCTCGGCGAATGGCTCAGTTCGTATGTGCTGCTCAGCCCGAATGCGACGCAAGGTGAAAAAGCCCGCTTCCCGCTGGCCGAAGGACGTGTCGATGTCACCGAAGTGCCGGGCAAGCCTGGCGTGTATTCGGCCACCGTGTTCCTGCGTCCGCACTTCCAGATGGAAGAGCTGACCACCTCGATCCGCCTGGTTGCCGAACTGCCGGCGTCGGTCGGCTGACGGCTGGCCGGTCCGCGTTCAACCTGACGTCCCCTCAACGCCGGCAGCTGGCATGGCCGCCGGCGTTGTTTATCAAATTTGGAGCCAGTAAATGTCTGACGTACTTATTCTGGACTTAGGTCCTTCGATCATCGGCAACTGCCAGGTGGTCGGCTATGTGGGCAAGATCATCGTCCATTCGTATTCGCACGGCGCATCGATTCCCCTGCAAATGGACTCGGCCAACACCGAGCGTACCGCCGGCCGTCCGGTGTTTTCGGAAATGTCGTTTTCGAAGATGGCCGACCTGGCCACCACGGAAATGTACAAGGCTTGTACCCAGGGCAGCAAGATCGGTACCGCCACCCTGTACGTGGGCCGGGTTGAAAATGGCAAGTACATGGGCTTTTTCGTCTACTCGATGACGCACGCCATGATTTCCAATATCAGCACCTCGGGCGGTGGCGGCATTCCAAGCGACTCCTTCTCGATCTCCTTTACCAAGATCAAGTGCGACTTCACCCAGCAGCAGTCGGATTCGACCGCCAAGGGCACCGGCACCTGGAACTGGAACCTGGAGACGATGAAATCGGATTGATGTCGAGGCGGCCGCCTGGCGGCGCCGCCATGGTTGGCCCCTCTCTCTTTCTGATTGCTCCGAATTATGTCCAAAGCCATCACCGCGTCGCTCGTTCCGCTGTTTGACCGACTCACCGGCATGTCCGCTTCGGCCGATGGCAGGCTGCTCGACGGCGGCGGCTTGCAGCAATCGCTGCAACTCGACCTGCTGCGCTTGTTCAATATCCGCAACGCCCTGTCGATACACGACTACCTCCAGGCCGAACCCGCGCTGCTGCCGTTCGGCCTGCCCGACATGCAAGCCCTGTCGGCCCGCTCGGAACAGGATCTCGACTTGTGGACGGCCGTCCTGGAGCGCTGCCTGGCGCGCTTCGAACCGCGCCTGTCGCATGTGAAGGTGGTGCTGCGTCCCGATCCGCACAAGCCGCATGCCGCGCACGCCGACATCAGCGCCGTAGTGAAGCTGGGCAGCCAGCTGTGCCGCGTCAATTTCGATGTCGCCGTCGACGCCCGCTCGGCCGCGTTGCAGGCGCTGGCCGCGTGAAAGGTCCGGTGCTGCCTTGAGCGACGACATGCTGGAATACTATCGGCGCGAACTCGATTACCTGCGCACCCAGTCGGCCGACTTCGCCGCGCGCTACCCGAAGGTGGCGCAGCGCCTGGTGCTGAGCGGCGACGAGTCGGCCGATCCGCATACCGAACGCCTGATCGAATCGGTGGCCTTTTTGACGGCCCGCGTGCACCGCGACCTCGACCGCGATTTTCCCGCCGTCGCCTCGGCCATGCTGGACAATCTGTGCCCCAGCCTGACCCAGCCCGTGCCGGCCATGACGGTGGTGCAGATGCGCCTCGATGCGTCGCAGGGCAAGGTCATGGCCGGCATGCCGGTGGCGCGCGGCACGACCTTGTCGACCACCGCCGCCAGCGGCGAAAACTGCCGCTTCCAGGTCGCCTGGGACACCACCCTGTGGCCGCTGTCGGTGGCCGCCATCAAGCTTGAAGACACGCGCACCTTGCGCCTCGACCTGCGCTGCGACGCCGGGGTCGACGTGGCCGAACTCGAACTGGCTACCTTGCGCCTGCACCTGGCCGGCGACCTGCTGACCACCATGCCGCTGCATGAACTGCTGATCAGCGAACTCGAATGCATCGAATTGCTGCCCGGTGGCGGCGGCGTGCATCGCTTCGGTCCCGACAGCCTGGTCGAGGTGGGCTTCGACGAAGACCAGGCGATCCTGGCGCAGCCGGCGCACGCCCATCCGGCTTACGCCCTGCTGCAGGAGTATTTTGCGTTTCCCCGCAAATTCCAGTTTTTCGACCTGAGGGGCTTGCGCGGCCGCCTGGGCGCCGGCGCCGGCTTTTCGCTGCGCTTCGTGTTCAACCGCAGCGCGCGCGTGCTGGCGCAATTGAGCGCCGACACCTTCCGCCTCGGCTGCGTGCCGGCGGTGAACCTGTTCAAGGTGACCAGCGAACCGCTGCGCCTGGACCGGCGCCAGTATGAATACCTGTTGATCCCCGACTACCAGCGCGACAGCATGATGGAAGTCCATTCGGTGCTGTCGGTCACGCTGTCGGACCAGCGCACCGAGCGCGCCCGCGTCATTCCCAGCATGTTCGCCGAATCGGAACCGGACGCCGGTGGCGCGGCCGACGACGTGTTCTGGTCGCTGCGCCGCGAGATGAGCCTGCGCAAAGGCATCAACGGCAGCGATGTGTATCTGAGTTTCGTCGACCGCGGCAATGTGCGCGCCGATCCGGGCGAGCCGGTGGTGTACGCCCAGCTGCTGTGCACCAACCGCAACCTGGCCGAGCAGATCGGGCCGGGCACGCGCTTCTACGGCGAGGGCATGTCGTCGTCGACCGATATCCGCGCGCTGTACCAGCCCAGCATGCAGCGCGCGCCGGTGCTCGAGGCCAAGGCCCTGTGGTCGCTGGTGTCGCTGCTGCGCCTGAATCACCGCTCGCTGGTCGACGGCAGCACCGGCGTGCAGACGCTGCAGCAGATGCTGATGCTGTTCGCCGGCGAAACCGCGCGCGACCAGGGCCAGGTGCGCGGCGTGAAAAGCCTGCTGGCCACGCCGGCCACCACCCGCGTGGGCCGCGATACCTGGCGCGGCCATTGCCGTGGCACCGACATCGTGCTCGAATTCGACGCCGACGCCTTTGTCGGCACCTCGCCGCTGGTGCTGGCCGGCGTGCTGTCGCGCTTTTTCGCCCTGTACACCTCGGCCAATTCCTTCGTGCGCCTGGCGGTCTGGCGCAATGGCGAGCCGTGGATGCAATGGCCGGCCATGAGTGGACGACAATGCCTGATCTGATCGAACAGCTGCGCCAGGCGCCGCAGACCTTCAACCTGTTCCAGGCGCTCAGCATCCTCGAGCGCAGCGAACCGGCGCGCGCCGCGCTGGGCACCTCGGTCGGGCTCGATGAAAGCGTGCGCCTGGTGGCGCAGATCGGCATGGGTTTTGCGCCCAGCGACCTGGCGGCGCTGGAGGACAGCGGCCGGCCCGGCCCGCCGCTGACCCTGGCCTCGACGGTGCTGTCGCTGGCCGGCGCGCATGGTCCGCTGCCGATGCCGTACACCGAAATGCTGCTCGAACGGCGCCGCCTGCGCGACCCGGCCGGGCTGGAGTTCCTCGATATTTTCAATCAGCGCCTGCTGGCCTTTCTGTACCGCAGCCGGCGCAAGCACCATCCGGCGCTGGCCGGCGGCGACCTCGCCAGCGCGCCGCTGGTGCGCTGCCTCGATGCGCTGGCCAGCCTGGGACGCACCGCGGACGACGCCGACCAGGCCGGCGCGCGCGGCCCGCACGGCGAACAGGCCTGGCTGCGCCATGCCGCCGTGCAGGGCGCCGCGCCGCGTTCGATGACCTCGCTGCTGGCGGTGGTGCGCGACCGCCTCGGCATCCATTTCACCGGCAAGCAATTCGTCGGCGGCTGGCATGCGCTGGCGCTGCAGGACCGCGCCCGCCTGCACAGCCAGGGCAAGCCGGCCGGCCGCCTGGCCGGGCTGGGCATGGGCGCCAGCCTGGGCGCGCGCGCCTGGGACCAGGGCGCCGGCCTGGCGCTGGACGCGCCGCCGCTGGCGCCGCCGCAATTTGCAGCCCTGCTCAAGGGCGGCAAGACGCATGGCCTGCTGCACTGGCTGGTGGCGCGCCACTTGCAAAGCGACCTCGATGTCGAACTCAAGCTGCAGCTGGCGGTGCGGCCAATGACCCGCCTGGCCGCGTCCGCGCCTGCCACCCGGCCGGTGGCGGCCATCACGGCGGCCATCACGGCGGCCACGCTGGCGCCACGGCTGGGCCTGAGCGCCTGGCTGTGCAGCCCCGGCGACGCGCCGCGCCCGGCCGGCGTGGTGTACCAGCAACCACGTTTCCGCCTGTCCGCCAACGCTACAGAAAGCACCTGACGATGGACATCGATATCCGCACGCTGTTATTGAAGCTCAATCCCGAATGCAAGCGCGCCATGGGCGAGGCGGCCGAATTGTGCGTGCGGCAGACGCAGTTCAATGTCGAACTGGAGCACCTGCTGTTCGCGCTGCTGCAGGCGCAGGCGCCCGACTTCGGCGTGATCCTGCGCCGCTTTGGCGTCAACGACAGCGCGGTCACGGCACAGCTGCAGCACAGCATGGATGGCTACAAGCGCGGCAATGGCCGCACGCCGGCGCTGTCGGCCCATTTCATCGCGCTGTTCCAGCAGGCCTGGACCCTGGGCTCCCTGCTGCTGGGCGCACAGCAGGTACGCTCGGGCACGATCCTGCTGGCGATGCTGGAAGTGGACAGCCTGCGCGGCATGCTGATCGACAGCGCGCCGGAATTGCTGAAGATTCCGCGCGAGCAGCTGAAAAACGAACTGGCGGCGTTGCTGGCCGATTCGGCCGAAGACGCCGGCCAGGCCGGCACGCCGGCAGCCGCCGCCAGCGTCGCCGCTGCGCCTGGCGTGTCCGCTGCGGCGGGCCAGACGCCGGCGCTCGACCAGTACACGGTCGACCTGACGGCGCAGGCGCGCGCCGGCGCCATCGATCCGATCCGCGGCCGCGACGCCGAGATCCGCCAGATCGTCGATATCCTGCTGCGGCGGCGCCAGAACAATCCCATTCTCACCGGCGAGGCCGGCGTCGGCAAGACCGCCGTCGTCGAAGGTTTTGCGCAGCGCATCGCGCAGGGCCTGGTGCCGCCGTCGCTGGCCAACGCGGTCGTGCGCTCGCTCGACCTGGCCCTGCTGCAGGCCGGCGCCGGCATCAAGGGCGAATTCGAAAACCGGTTGAAATCGGTGATCGCCGAAGTGCGCGCCTCGAGCACGCCCATCATCCTGTTTATCGACGAGGCGCACCAGCTGATCGGCGCGGGCGGCATGGAAGGGCAGGGCGACGCCGCCAATCTGCTCAAACCGGCGCTGGCGCGCGGCGAATTGCGCACCATCGCCGCCACCACCTGGGCCGAATACAAGAAATACGTCGAGCGCGACCCCGCGCTGGCGCGCCGCTTCCAGGTGGTCAAGGTCGAGGAACCGGAACCCGATGCGGCTGTTGGCATGTTGCGCGGCATGGTGGCCACCCTGGAACAGCACCATGGCGTGGAAATCCTCGATGAGGCGGTGATGGACGCGGTGCGCCTGTCGCACCGTTATATCAGCGGGCGCCAGCTGCCCGACAAGGCGATCAGCGTGCTCGACACGGCCTGCGCGCGGGTCGCCGTGGGCCAGGCCGGCGCGCCGCCGCAGCTCGAAGCGCTGGAACACGATATCGTGCTGGCGGACGAAGCGTTGCAGATCGCGCGGCGCCAGCATGCGCGCGGTGAGGAGCGCGGCGAGGCGATCGCCAAGCTGGGCGTGCAGCTGGCCGCCTTGCGCAAGCGCCAGGCCACCTTGAGCGCCAAGCTGGCCGAGGAACGCGGCGCGGTCGACGAGATCCTGGCGCTGCGCCGCGCGATTGCCGCCGATAGCGCGCAGGCCGGCGGCGTGATCGACGAAGAGGAGCGCGGCTCGCGCGGCGCGCAATTGCAGCGCCTGCAAAAAGGCCTGGAAACGATCCAGGAAGACGAACCGCTGGTGCCGGTGTGCGTCGATTCGCGCATCGTCGCCGACGTCATCTCCGGCTGGACCGGCATCCCGGTCGGCAAGATGATGGCCGATGAAATCCATACCGTGCTGCAGCTCAAGGAGCGCCTGTCGGACCGCGTGGTCGGCCAGGACCAGGCGCTCGACGCGATCGCGCGCCGCGTGCGCACCTTCCGCGCCGAACTGGACGATCCGGGCAAGCCGGTGGGCGTGTTCATGCTGGTCGGCCCCAGCGGCGTGGGCAAGACCGAGACCGCCTTCGCGCTGGCCGACATGCTGTATGGCGGCGAGCGCAATATGGTCACCATCAATATGTCCGAGTTCCAGGAAGCCCATTCGATCTCCAGCCTGAAAGGCGCGCCGCCCGGCTATGTTGGCTACGGCAAGGGCGGCGTGCTGACCGAGGCGGTGCGCCGCCGGCCGTACAGCGTGGTGCTGCTCGACGAAATGGAAAAGGCCCACCCCGACGTGCTCGAGATGTTCTTCCAGGTGTTCGACAAGGGCACCATGGAGGATGGCGAAGGCATTTCGATCGACTTCAAGAATACCCTGATCCTGCTGACCTCGAATGCGGCCCAGGACGTCATCACCCAGGCCTGCGCGGGCGGCCAGCGGCCCGACGTGCCGCAGCTGACCGAGCAGCTGCGCGCGGCCCTGCTGGGCCAGTTCAGCCCGGCCTTTCTGGGGCGCCTGGTGCTGGTGCCGTATTATCCGCTCGGTGACGAGCAGATCCGCAATATCGTCGACCTGAAGCTGGCCAAGCTGGCCGCGCGCTTCAAGGAAAACCACCACGCCCGCTTCACCTGGGATGATCATGTCACCGAGGTCGTCACGGCGCGCTGCACGGAAGTTGACAGCGGCGCGCGCAATATCGATTTCATCCTCACGCAATCGGTGCTGCCGCTGCTGTCCTCCCTGGTGCTCGAGCGCATGTCGCTGCTCAAACCGTTCACGGCGGTGCACATGAGCGTCGGCCCCGACCAGCAGTTCCGCTACGCCTTCCGCGACGAACCGCAGCGCGCGCCGGCGGGCACGGCGGGAGCGGCATGAGGACCGGCTTCACGCAGGCGGGCGGCTTCCTGTCGGTCAAGTCGCCATTCGGCGCCGACGACCTGCTGCTCGACGCCGTCGAAGGCAGCGAAGGCATTTCGGAGCTGTTCAAGTTCCACCTGCATATGCGGTCGAGCAGCACCAGCCTCGCCGCCGCCACCATCGTCGGCAAGAGCGTGACGGTGACCATGACCCTGGAGGGCGGCACCACGCGCTACATCACGGGCATGGTGTCGCGCTTTATCCAGAGCGGCTACGACCGCGACTTCGCCAGCTACGAAGCGGAACTGGTGCCGATGCTGTGGCTGCTGACCCTGTCGCGCGACCGCAAGATCTACCAGGCCAAGAGCGTCACGCAAATCATCGCTGCCGTGCTGGGCGACTTTTCCATCACCTTCGACGACCAGACCACGCAGACCTATGCGGCGCTCGACTACTGCGTGCAGTACGACGAGACCGCCTTCGACTTCATCAGCCGGCTGATGGAGCAGGCCGGCATCTTTTACTTTTTCACGTTTACCAGCAGCGGCCACACCATGGTGCTGGCCGACGCCAGCGCCGCCTTCGCCGATTGCGCCGGCGGCGCCGCGGTGCGCTTCTTTCCGCGCACCGGCATGTATAACGCGATCGACACGGTCTCGCGCTTCGCCTGGGAGAACACCATCGCGGTGAAGAAGGCGACCGTCAACGACTACGATTTCATCAAGCCCAGCACCTCGCTCGAAGGCACGCATTCGGCCACCGGCGGCAAGGGCGAAGTGTACGAATTCGCCACCGGCCACCTGGCCGTCGCCGCCGCCACGGCGCTGGCCAAGCTGCGCGTCGAGGCCAGCCAGGTGAATGCCGAAGTGCTGCGCGGCGACAGTTTTTGCTACCCCTTCCGCGCCGGCAGCAAGTTCACCCTGTCCGAGCATTTCGTCACGTCGCTGAACGCGGCCTTCGTGCTGCGCCGCGTGCACCATACGGCGCGCGACGAGCTGTACACCAATTCCTTCGAGGCGTTTCCGGCCACCGTGCCGTTTCGCCCGCCGGTGCAGACGGCGCGCCCGCGCGCGGTCGGCTGCGAGACGGCGCTGGTGGTCGGCCCCAGCGGCGAAGAAATCTGGACCGACAAATACGGCCGCATCAAGGTGCAGTTCCCGTGGGACCGCGACGGCGTCAAGGACGACAAGAGCTCGACCTGGCTGCGGGTGGCGCAATCGATGGCCGGCAACAGCTTCGGCGCGCTGGTCCTGCCGCGCATCGGCCAGGAGGTGGTGGTGACCTACCTGAACGGCGACCCGGAGCGGCCGCTGGTGACCGGCTCGGTCTACAACGGCGAAAACGCCACGCCGGCCACGCTGCCGGCCAACCAAACCCAGAGCATCCTGCGCAGCCGCTCGTCGAAACAGGGCACGGCCGGCAACGAGTTGCGCTTCGAGGACAAGAAGGACGCCGAAGAGCTGTACCTGCATGCGCAAAAGGACATGCTGACCGAGATCGAGGACGCGCTGACGACGACCATCAAGAAGGGCGCCGAAATCCATACCCTGCAGGAAGGCGACCGCACGGTCGACGTACAGAAGGGCAAGGAAATCCACAACGTCAAGACGACCCGCACGCTGAAGATCGACGGCGACGAAAGCCACACCAGCGGCGCCGATTTTACCCACAAGGTGACGGGCGACTATGCGCTGACGATCGACGGCAAGCTCAGCATCACCGTGACGGGCGGCATCACCATCACGTCCAGCGCGGCCATCACGCTCGACGCCAGCACGTCGCTGACGGCCAAGGCCGGCACCGCCTACAGCGCCAAGGGCGGCACCACCATGATCAACGAAGCGGGCACCAACCTGACCAACAAGGCCGGCATGAAACTGCTGAACCAGGGCGGCGTGCAGCTCGACAGCAAGGCGCCCATCATCAACAGCAAGGCCGACGCGATGCAAACCGTCGAGGCCGGCGCCATGCTGACGCTCAAGGGCGCCCTGGCGAAGGTGAACTGATATCGACACCCATCCATCAGCGGGCGCCGGCGCCGCGCCGCCAAGCTCGTCACCAGAAACCGATCTGCTGGTCGAAGAGCACGCCGACGACGGCCGCCTGGTGCAGCGCTGCACGATGCGCGGCGGGGTGCTGCACGGCCCGCTGGAACAGTTCGGCGCGCAGGGCCAGCTGCTGGTCAAGACGTTTTTCGAGCACGGCAAGATGCACGGCCCGATGGCGGTGTTCGACGAAGACGGCCTGCCGGTGCAGAAGTCGCAGTTTCGCGAGGGCCTGGCGCACGGCCCCATGGAGGTGTATGTGCATGGCCGCTGCGTGTCGCGCCAGACCATGGTCAAGGGCGTGGCCAGCGGGCCGGCGCTGTCGTATGACGAGGCGGGCAACCTGACGGCCAGGCTGCATCTGCTCGAAGGCCAGATCCACGGCCCCGCCGAATTTTTCCACCAGGGGCAACTGGTGCGCAAGGCGGTGTACCAGGGCGGCCTGCTCGAGGGCGCCTCGGTCGACTACGACGCCGAAGGCAGCGTGGTGCAGGCCTGCGTGTACCGCGCCAACCTGCTGCACGGCCCGCTGCGCCGCTACTGGCCCGACGGCACCCTGATGGAAGAAGTGCATTACCAGGACGGCAAACTGGTGGGGGCGCCGGCGCGGTTCGATGCCAAAGGACGCCGCACCGACAACAACGAGGCGACGCCGGCCTTGCTGGAGCGCATACACAAACTGGTGAGAGGTCAATGAATGGGACAACAAGTATGCATGGGAGCAATGCTGACCTGTACCTTCGGCGCGGCGCCGGGCTCGATGATGGTGTTGCCGATGAACCTGGTGCTGACCGGCGTGCCGGACGCCAACATCATGGACAACAAGCCGATGATGAACGTGCTGCCTTTCGGCATGTGCATGTCGATGTCGAATCCGATGGTGATCGCCGCCACCGCCGCCGCGCTGGGCGTGCCGACGCCGATGCCGTGCATCCCGATGACGATGGCGCCGTGGGTGCCCGGTTCGCCGACGGTGTTGCTGGGCAATATGCCGGCGCTGAACAATTCATCGAAGCTGATGTGCATGTGGGGCGGCGTGATCGGCGTCACGATGCCCGGCCAATTTACCGTTGCCGTGCCGTGAAACGCGGCCACCCAAGTTTGAACCATCCTGACCACGAATGCCCGACATGAACTACAAATTTTCCCTCACGCCACGTTTGATATCGCTGGCGATCTTTTCCGCCATCGCCCTGATGGTGCTCCTGTTCGCGCTCGGCTACCAGGTCGGCAAGAGCAGCGCGCCGGCGCCGCAGGTGGAGGGCCGCCTGGTCGACCAGGCCGAACAGCGTGCGGAACGGCGCGTGGAACAGCGCCTCGGCGCCGCCACTGCACCGCTGGCCGCGCCCGTGCGCGAGCTGCAGAAAGTGGCGCCATGAAGCACGTGTATTACTTCGTGGCCGCGCTAAGCCTGGGCTGGACCTTGTTGTCGGCGCCGGCGCCGGCGCTGGCCGCCGCCCCGGCCGCGCCCGCCGCAGTGGCGCCGGCGCGCATTTCGCCGCTGGTCAAGGTGCCGGACGGGCGCATGCTGGCGCCCGATATCGCGCGCGTCGTCAGCCAGGGCGAACTGGTGGTGGCCATGCTGGCGATCGACAATCCGCCGTTCTTTTCGGTCAGGAACGGCGCCCTGGTCGGTACCGATGTCGACCTGGCCAGGCGCATCGCCGCCGCGCTGGCCGTGCCGGTACGGTTCGACCGCAGCGCCACCACGTTTGACGCGGTGGCCGAGACGGTGGCGTCGGGCCAGGCCGACCTGGGCATCAGCCGCATGGCGCGCACGCTCAAGCGCAGCCAGGTGGTGCAGTTTTCCGATACCTACATGCGGCTCGGCCATGCCTTGCTGATCAACCGCGTGCGCTTTGCCACGCTGGCCGGCGACCAGCCGCTGCCGCAGGTGATCCGCAATTTCAGCGGCCGCATCGGCGTGATCGCCGACTCCTCGTGGGAAGAGTTCGGCAAGCGCAATTTTCCGCGTGCGACCCTGGTGCGCTACAAGACGTGGGCCGAAGTGGTCAGGGCGGCCAAGGCGGGCGAGGTGGTGGCCGCCTACCGCGACGAGCTGGAAGTGATGCAGATCGTGCGCAGCGACCCGAGCCTGGCGCTGTCGCTGCGCACCGTCACCTTTGACGACCTCGAGTCGCCGCTGCGCGTGATGGTGGGCATCCGCGACACCACCATGCTGGCCTTTGTCAACGAAGTCATTGCGCAGTGGCCCGACAAGCCCACCGTCAGCAGTGTGCTCAAATCGATCAAATAAGAGCGCACCCATGGATATTCCCGTGACCATGCGGCGTTACCAGAAATGGGCGCTCAATCCCCTGACCGTGCTGGCCTGCGTGCTGGCCGGCGGCCTTGCCGGCTGGGCCTTGCCGGGCCCGTCCAGAATGCTGGGCCTGGTCGGCGTGGTGTATGTCGACCTGCTGAAGATGATCGTGCTGCCGTTCATGATTTCGGCTGTCATTTTCAGCCTGCAAAGCCTGTACCGCGAAGGCGGCGCCAGCCGCATCCTGCAGCGCGTGGTGGTGGTGTTCCTGGCCGCGTCGCTGCTGACGGCGGCGCTGTCGGTGGCCACCGGGCTGCTGGTCAGCCCCGGCGGCGAGATGCCGGCCGAGACGCGCGCCGCGCTGGGCAAGATCGTCAGCGCCGACGGCGACAGCAGCAATGCCAGCATGTCGCTGCGCAGCATGGACGAGCCGGTGTACGCCAGCAGCGTGCAGGATGTGCTGCAGTCGCTGATTCCGCAAAATATCTTCGCCTCGCTGGCGAATGGCGAAACCCTGAAGGCGCTGGTGTTCGCGCTGCTGTTCGGGCTGGCGGCGGGCAGGGTGCCGAACCGCATTTCCACAGGTCTGAACGAGGCGCTGGAAACCATCTACCTGGCCTGCCAGACCCTGACGCGCTGGGTCAACCTGCCGGTGCCGCTGATCCTGTTCTGCATGGCGGCCAGCCAGGTGGCCGAGTCCGGCCTGCAGCCGCTGCGCGCGATGGCCGGCTTCGTCTTCGTGTTCCTGTTCATCTGTGTGCTGCTGCTGGCGCTGGCGATGTCGGTCATCAGCCGCCGCGCCGTGGTGCCGTATGCGGTGGTGCTGAAAGCCATGCGCGAGCCGTTCGCGCTCAGCGTGGCCACCAACAACAGCGCCACCTGCATGCCGGCGATGGTCGACGCGCTGGCGCGCCAGCTGCAGTTTGCCCGCTCGCGCGTCGAACTGCTGGTGCCGCTGAGTATTTCACTGCTGCGCGTCGGCGCCATCGCCTATTTCGTCTGCGCCACCCTGTTCATCGCCGCCCTGTACGGCCGCACGCTGTCGCCGTACGACCTGTGCATGCTGGCGCTGGTGTCGGTGCTGTCGGGTTTTGCCGCCGCCGGCATGAGCGGCATCGTCACGGTGTCGCTGGTGGGCACCATCTGCGCCTATCTGTCGCTGCCGTTCGAGGCGGCCTTCGTGCTGCTGGCGGCGGTCGATCCGATCTGCTCAATGGCGCGCACGGCCGTTACCGTCATCGGCAGCTGCGCCTCGGTGGCGGCGATCTGCGCCCAGCCCGTCAAACTCTAGGCCGCCCATGTTTCCCATGCCTTCCGCCATCAAGCCGACCACCATCCAGATCGGCGAAATCGTCCGCCATCCGGTCGTCATGCTGGGCATGGTACTGCTGGGTGGCACGCTGGGCGCATTGACGCCGGGCAGCGCGCCGTGGCTGTCGGCCTTGTCGACGCTGTACCTGTCGCTGATCCAGATGGCCGCCTTTCCCTTCGTCATCCTGGCCGTGTATTTTGGCGTGCAGCGCCTGCCCAGCGTGCCGGATGCCGGCAAGCTGCTGCTGCGTTTGGTGCTGATGGCCTTGCTGGCCATGCTGCTGTGCACGGTGATCGGCGCGCTGGTGGCCGGGCTGACGTCCGCCGGCTCGCACCTGTCGGCGGCGCAGGTGGCCGAACTGGGCAAGCTGGCGCTCGATTCCGAACCGGGCTTTGCGATGGCGATGCGGGGCCGCGAAGCCGAGGTCGCCGCCTGGAACGTATCGGCGCTGGTGCCGGACAATCTGTTCGGCGTGCTGGCCTATGGCCCGGCGCCGGCGGTGCTGGTCGGCGTGCTGTGCTTCGGCGCGGCGGTGGCGGTGCAGGCGCCAGCGCGCGCGAATGCCCTCGGCGCCATCTTCGAAGGCATCTACCGCGCGCTCGAATCGCTGGTGCACCGTTTCAACACCTTGCTGCCGCTGGCGGCCTTCGTGCTGGCCGGCGCGGCCACCGCCACCGCCGGCATGGAAACCATCTTGCTGCTGGGTGGCTTCCTGCTCGCCTTTTTGGCCGCCGCGCTGCTGGTGTGCGCGATGGCGCTGGGCGTGATCTGCTGGCGCCTGAAAAAAGCGCCGTGGCCGGTGCTGCTGGCGCTGCGCGAGCCGATCACGGTCTGCCTGTTTTCGCCGGTGGCCACCGCCGCCGTGCCCGGCTTTATCCAGGTCATGAGCGGCCAGCTCGGTTTCAACCGCGCCCTGGTGGAGCTGTGCACACCGATCGCGCCGGTCTTCCTGAAGGCCGGCGAGGCGATGTATTTCTCGATGCTGGCGATCTTCATCGCCAATCTTTACCATCACCCGCTGGCCGCCGCCGATGTGGCCCTGATCTGCGTGCTGTCGTGGACCGCCGCGCTGTGGTCGGTGGGCATACCCGGCGTCAAGTCGCTGGTGCTGGGCACCTTCGTAATGGCTTCGCTGGGCCTGCCGCTGGAGGCCGTCTTGCCGGTGTTTTTGCTGGTCGAGGTGTTGTGCGAAGGACCGCGCAACCTGCTTTCCCTGCTGATATCGTCAGCCTTGATTGCACTGGTTGCGGATGGTCTGTATATTAACTTCGGGCAAGTTTCAGAGGCATGGCAACCGGCGACGCTGAAGCTGGTGTTCAGCCGCAAACAGATGATGCTGTTTTTTGTATTGGCGTCGATTGCGCTGGCAGGCGTGTTCTGCGCAGGCGTCGGCTTTGGGCTGTATGCGGCTTCCTGATGACTTTTTTTGATCGAACAACTATGACATGGAACTCCCGCCCGAACGTGCCACCGGCGCCGATGCGCCGCGGCGTGCTGATGTTGATGCTGGCCGGCGTGCTGAACGGCTGCGGCGTGGTCTCCGGCGCCGGCGCCCTGCTGGGACTCGGTCCCAAGCCGGTCGAGCCGGACTGGAAGACCCTGGCCCTGCAGGCGTCCGACGACGCCAATGACAACAGCGCGCTGGCGGTGGACGTGGTGCTGGTGCGCGATACCGCCGTGCTCGAATCCTTGCTGACGATGCCGGCATCCAAGTGGTTCGCCACCCGCGCCGATGTGCGCCGCAGTTTTCCCGATGCGCTGACCGTGTATTCCTATGAAATCGTGCCGTCGCAAAGCATCAAGCTCAACGACAAGTTGTGGCGTTCGGAAAAGGGCTGGGCGGCGCTGGTGTACGCCAGTTACGCCACCCCGGGCGAACACCGCGCCAGGCTGCTGCTGTCCGCTTCCGGCTATGTGGTGCGGCTTGGCGCGCAGGGCTTCGAAGCGGGCGAAATCAGGCCCGGCGCGGCGCAATAGCAGATACAGCAGATGATGAAACGACCACAATGATTCCAACTCAACTTTTGAACCGCATCCAATGGCATGAAGGCATGCTGTTGACACCGCAGCACTTCCAGCAGGAAGGCGCGCGCATCGACACTTTGCTGGCCTGGCAAACCGTGGCCACCAATCCTTACGGCTGGGGCGTGCGCGAGCTGGTGATCGACGAGGCGCGCCTCAGCACCGGCACCGTCAGCGTGCTGCGGCTGGAAGCGATTTTGCCGAACGGCATGGCCGTCAGCTACGACGCCAGCACCGCGCAGGTACGCGACATGGAACTGAAGCTGGAGCTGGCGCCATGGGACGGCGAGATGACGCAGCGCGATGTCGACGTCTACCTGGTGCTGGGTAATACGCGCTCGCTGCGCCAGCCGGGCCAGCCGGCGATGTTCCGTGGCATCGAGAGCGCGCCGGTGGAGGATGAAGTGTCCGAGGCGCTGCCGGCCACCGTGCCGCGCATGGCCGTCAACCTGGCGCTGATGGCCGACGCGCTGCCGTCGTTCGGCTACGCCAGCCTGCGCCTGATGACCGTCAACAAGGTCAACGAGATCGTGCGCCGTGGCGCCTTTTTGCCGGCCATGCTGCAAGTGCCGGCCGAGGCGCCGATCCTGAAACGCGCGCGCGAACTGGCCACGCAGATGCGCAGCAAGGCGCTGTTCCTGGCGCGCCAGACCGCGCAGCCGTCGTCGCGCACCGAAGACCGGCTGAACCTGCTGGAGCAGAAGTCGCGCCTGGCCAGCCTGATTCTCAATTTGCCCCTGCTCGAAGCCGTCTCCTCGTGCCCGGTGGTGCAGCCGCTGCCGCTGTACCTGGCGCTGTGCGCCCAGCTTGGCGCGCTGACCACCTTGCGGCCCGGCGCCGTGCCGCTGATGCCGCCGGCCTACGACCATGGCGACAGCGCGGCGATGTTCGATACCGTGCTGACGGCCTTGTCCAGCCTGGTCGCCGAAGTGAGCCAGGAATGGAAGACCTGCACCTTCGAATTCGACGGCAAGGTGTTTGCGCTCGACGTGCAGCCGGAATGGCTGGCCGGCAGCCGCATCGTGGTCGGCTTGCGCGGCCGGCCGGAAAGCGAGGCGATGCAATGGATGCGCGGCGCGGCGATCGGCTCGAAAACCGTGTGGACCTCGCTGACGGACCGCAGGGTCAGCGGCGCGGCGCGCATGAAGATCGATGTCGCCGAAGAGCTGGGCCTGCGCGCCAGCAGCGGCTACACCCTGTTCAGCATCGAGTTGTCCGAGCAATTCATCGTGCCTGACCAGCCCCTGCTGATCAGCAATCCCAATGAAAGCCTGCTGGCCCAGCGCCCGCAGGAAGTGGTGTTGTTCATAAAAGGATGAGTGCGTGAGCAAATCAACCAGTCCGGCCAATACCCTGTCGACGGGCAATACATGGAGCGGCGCCAATACCGAAGGCGTCGACCTGGCGTCGGTGCAGTTCCGCGATTTCTACGAAGTGCTGGCGCGCGCCGCGCAGGCCGTCACGCGGCTGACCGAAGGCGAAGCCAAGCCGGCCGCCGAAGCGCTCAGCCGCCAGCTGTGCCAGATGATCGAGCTGCAGACGCTCGAAGCGCGCCGCATCGGCGGCCATGCGGGCATCGAAGCCGAGGTGCAGGGCCGCTTCCTGAAGGCGGCGCTGGCCGACGAAGTGCTGCTCAATACCGAATGGGTCGGGCGCACCTACTGGCGCCATGTGCTGGTCGAGGCGACCCTGTACAAATCGAGCTTTGCCGGCGAACGGGTGTTCGACGACCTGGACCAGCTGCTGCGCGACCGCGAAGCATCGCGCCGCAACCTGGGGCGGCTGTACCTGTATCTGCTGTCGCTCGGTTTCCAGGGCCGCTACCGCGGCCAGCCGCAGGACAAGATCGCCGAGTACCGGCGTGAATTGTTCCAGTTCGTGTACCAGCGCCCGGCCGACCTGCAGGGGCGCGACCGCACCCTGTCGGAACAGGCTTACGCCAATACCCTGGCGCACCTGACGGCGGGCCGGCTGCCGCGCTTCAGCCGGCTGGGCCTGATCGCGGTGGTGGGATTCCTGGCCTTGCTGGGCATTTCCGAGTTGTTGTGGTTGTGGCTGTCGTGGCCCGTACGCACCGCCCTGGCGGTATCCTTATGATCGGCCTGCGGGGACCTCATCGTGTTTAGTTTTTTATCGGATAAGATAGCCATTGTCACTCTGCTGGGCCTGACCTTGCTGGTATTGCTGCTGCTGGCGGTGGTGGTATGGGCGGCCATGAAGGGCGCGCAGCAGGCCGACAAGCCGGCCGCCGAACAGCCGCGCCTGCTCAGCGCCGATTCGCTCAAGCAGTCGTTCCGCGTGGCGGTCGAGCTGATTGAAAACAATATCGCGGCGCGCGCGGAACGCTACAACCTGAGCTGGACCCTGGTCCTGAACGAGGGCAAGCAGGGCCGCGAATTGCCGCTGGTGCAGTCCGGCCTGCAAAGCGCGCTCAGCGCCGACAGCACCCTGGCCGCGCGCGGCCAGGGCATCAACTGGAATTTCTTCGACCAGGGCGTGGCGATCCAGCTGCAGTCGGAATACCTGGGCTCGCCCGATGGCGAAGGCCCGGGCGGCAACAATACCTGGGACGACTTCCTCGGGCTGTGCCGCAACTACC
Source organism: Janthinobacterium sp. PSPC3-1 (assembly GCF_049896105.1). Taxonomy (NCBI): domain Bacteria; kingdom Pseudomonadati; phylum Pseudomonadota; class Betaproteobacteria; order Burkholderiales; family Oxalobacteraceae; genus Janthinobacterium; species Janthinobacterium sp. PSPC3-1. Next base: position 240,194 of record NZ_JAFCTQ010000001.1, read on the forward strand.
GTCCCGACCGGCCGTTCGACGCCATCGTGCTGGCGATCCCGGCCGCCGCCTTCTTCGATACCGACGGCCAGGCCCACCTCGACCTGATCGCGCGCGCCAAGGCCATCCACCGCCGCCTGTGGCTGGCGCAAAACCGGCTGGCGCTGCGCTTCCCGATCTATATCGCCATCGCCGACTGTGAAACCATACCCGGCTTCGCCCGTTTTGCCGCCGCGCTGCCCGAACCGCTGCGCCGCTCGATGCTGGGCTGGTCGTCGCCGTATGAATTGTCGGCGCCGTTCCAGGCGCAATGGGTCGACCACGCCATGAACGACATCGTGCGCAGCCTGTCGAACAGCGGCGCCGAACTGTGCGCGCTGGAGCCGGCCGGTTCCGACAGCAGCGCCTACTTTTTGCTGCCGACCCAGGTCGAACGCCTGCGCACCGGCCTGAAGCTGTTTGCCGAAGAACTGATGCGGCCGAGCGCCTATCACGAGCCGTTTTTGCTGCGTGGAATTTATCTGACGGGCGACTGCAGCGACGCCGCCGTCCTGCTGGGCAACGACAGCGATACCCAGGACCCGCTGGCCTCGCTGGCCTACGCCATGCCGGCAGCGCCGGAGCCGATCCCGGCGCCGGGCGACGAGCTGGCCTGGAACGGCAGCGGCGCCATCGCCAGCGCCGCGCCGGCCCTGCAGGCGGACCAGCTCAATGCGATGCCGGCCTTCTTGCGCGATATCTTCGAACGCAAGATCTTTGCCGAGGCCGGGCTGTTGCGCTCGTCCTCGTCGCAGCGCATGCGCCGTCCGGCCATGAACCGCGTGCTGCGCTGGTGCCTGGTGGGCGTGCCGGTGGTATGGGTGATCGGCATGGGCATCGGCGCGACCAGGCTGCATTACCTGGCGCGCGACGTGGTCGGCTACCTGCACAATATGGACGCCAACGCGGGCAACCTGGCCGGTAACCGCCAGGTGTTCGACCTGGCGCAGAACCGCCAGCACGCGCTCGACGCGCTGCTCAATATCGAACGCATGGGCGCGGCCCACATGGGCTCGCTGGCCATGCCCGGCTCCTGGCCCTGGTTCGACGGCCTGCATGACCGGCTGCAATGGCGCATGGAAAAAGGCTTTGCCGACAATGCCTTCGACCCCTTGCGCCGCGCCGCGTATGCGCGCGTCAGCGAGCTGACCGGGGTGCCGCTGGACCCGGTCTCGGGCAGCCTGATCATCGGCGCGCAATGCACCTTGCCGGCCCGCTGGCACCAGAACACGGGCGCCGTGACGAACGCCCTGAATGTCGAGGACCTGCCCGAATTCGGCGCCACGCTGGACTATATGGCGCGCCTGGAACAGCTGGAAAAACTGCTGCAGGCGATGATGCGGCTCAAGTCGCCCAGTTCCGGGCCGGCTTCGGGCGACGACCTGGCGCTGGTGGTGCGCATGGTGTTCGGTTTCGAACTGAGCGGCAATCCGGCGCGCACCGCGGCGCTGTTCCGCCAGGTCTCGCAAAACATGGCCTCGCTGTCGATGGAGCCGCTGCAGGAAGCGGCCGCCTGCTCGATGCGCCTGGCCATGAAGAGCACCACTCGCCGCCTGTTTGTCGACAACGGCTTGCTGCGGGCCGAGCAGGCCATCGGCGCCGGCTCGATGGAACTGGTCGACGCCAGCACCAAAATCGCCGATCCGGCCGCCACCTTGCTGGTCTGGCAAAACCTGCGCACCGCCCTGCGCTCGCAGGAAACCTATCTGGTGGCCGGCAAGGGCGCCTGGATGCACAGCAACGCGCTGGCGCTGGGGCCGGCCTGGGACAGCCTGCTGCAGCGCATGGAATCGCTGACCTTGCTGGGCAAGGGGCCGGCCGACGACGCGCGCAAGCAGGCCGAACAGGGCTTCATGCAGTTTACCTCGGCCTGGGATGCGACCCTGGAATCGGACCGCTTGATCCAGGGCCTCAGTTCGGGCCTGGAATGGTCCGACAGCAACGCCAAGTGGGCTTTCGCGCCGGACCGCAAGGCCTTGCTCGACGCCTTGAACAACCTGCTGTCGCAGCCCTACATGAAGTTCAATACGCAGATCCGCTTCCCCGACGTGCCACCGGGCGCCACCGTCAGCTGGGACCAGGCGCGGCTGGAGCAGGTGCTGGCGCTGGGCGAGGCGCGCAAGCGTTTCCAGACCGAATTGCTGCCCAAGTTCCCGGTGGCACTGCACGGTGCCGCCGCGGCGTTCGCCGATGCGGGCCTGGTGGAAACGGCGCGCGACCTGATCTCGCAGGCGTATTTCGTCTCGCCGCGTGAGCTGCAGGCGCCGGCCAGCGAACTCGACCGCGGCCGCGCGCTGCGCATGCGGGCCTGGCTGCAGGACGTCGGCGCCATCGATACGGCCGATACCCTGAGCCGCATCCTGGCCACCGATGCGCTGTCGCGGCTGCAACTGCTCGACGACACCCTGACGCGGGCCCAGGTCTACGTGCCGCGCGACCGCGCCTTCCGCGACTGGAACGGCGAAAAAGCGCCGCTGCTGCACGCCTTTGGCGCCAGCGATCCGGCTGGCCTGAACGCCTATGTGGCGCAACAGCAATCGTTTATCGAAGCGATCCACAAGGACGCCGAAGCGCTGCTGCTGCAACTGGGCGGCGCCCACGCGGGCAATCCGCTGGTGGCGCGCTGGCAGGCCAGCGTGGCCGACCTGAGCCGCTACCGGCTGCGCAGCCCGACCAGCAGCCTGATGTCGCTGGAGCAATTCGTGCTGAGCGGTTCGTCCGAGCTGGAGTTCGGCAATTGTCTCGACAAGCTGCCGCGCGGCGCGGCCCAGCGGCGTGGCGTCGACCTGTTTTCCGAGCGCTTGCAACTGCTGCAATCGGGCTTGTATGCGCGCTGCCGCGAATTGACGGTAAAGGGCTACCAGGATGCCTGGAACAATTTTGCCGACGCCTTCAACCGCGACCTGGCCAACCGCGCGCCGTTCCGCGCCCCCGGCGCCGACAGCGCGGCCAAGGGCGGCGGCGAACGCACGCCGGCGGCCGTCGACGATGTCGTCGCCACCTTGAAATTGTTCGACCGCGCGCGCGCCCTGGCGCCGTCGTCCGAGCGCGATACGGCGCGTCCATCGGCGCCGCAGGAGGTGCGCAGATCCGACGAGCAACTGCAGAAAGTGCGCGATTTCCTGGCCCCCCTGTACCAGGGCGAGGAAGGCCAGCCTGGCGGCATGGATGTCAGTGTCGACTTCCGCGCCAATACCGCCGCCGAAGTCGACGGCAACAAGATCATCGACTGGGCCATCACCATCGGCGGCCAGACGCTGCGCCAGCGCGACACGCCGCGCCCGCTGCGCTGGGAACCGGGCATGGCGGTGGCGCTGACCTTGCGCGTGGCCCAGGATGGCCCGGTGATGCCGAAGGCCGAGCCCGGGCACCCGGGCATGAGCGTCGAGGAACGCACCGTCAGCTACCGCTTCAACGATGCCTGGGCGCTGCTGAGTTTCGTGTCTGCCTACCGCGAAGCGGGCGCGCCGTCATCGTCGGCTTCGCGTTCGCAACTGCTGCGCTTCGAGTTTCCGATGACGGCCGTCAGCGACAGCGCCCGTATCGCCACCCGCGATACGCGCGCCAGGGTCTTTATCCGGGTCAGCGTCAGCCCGCCGGGCAAGCGCGCGCCGCTGGCCTGGCCCGGCGTTTTCCCGGCCAGGGTGACGGCGTGGTAAACCATTTCATGATTTGCACTCTTTCCATCTTAAGGACGTATCATCTATGACGGACGAAATACGCATTGCCGTTTTCGGCAGTTTTCACCGCGGCTTTCACGTCTTGAGCGAGTTGCTCAAGGGACCGCTGGCCAGCAAGGTGCGCGTGGTTGGCGTGGCCACCGACGATGTACAGTCCGGCCACATCAGCCGCGACCGGCGCGTGTGGGCGTATCCGCATGCGCGCGAGGAAGAAACCATGGTCGAGGAACTGGCGGCGGCGCACGGCTTGCTCGCCTACAAGGGCAGGGTCAAGACGCCCGAGTTCTATCATATGTATGAACAGGAATGGCGGCCCGACGTGTGCATCGCCGCCACCTTCGGCCAACGCATCGACGCTCGCCTGTTCGGCTTTCCCTCGCTCGGCTTCTACAACCTGCATCCCTGCATCGACGATGGCTGGCCTTCGCACTATGCGGGGCCGAACCCGTTCAAGGCCTTGCTCGACGATAAGTCGGACCATGTCTCGATCGCGCTGCACGAAGTCGATGATGGTTTTGACACGGGCAGGCTGCTGGGCCTGTCGGAAAAAATCTATTTCCCGCCTGGCGCGACGGTGGTCGATCTGCACCGCCTGTCGTCGCCGATCGCCGCCAAGTTCTTTGCCAGCGAACTGAACAAGATGCTCGGCTAGGCGCGACCCACCATGGCGACACCGAAAAGCAGTATCAGCAGCAATTTGCGCAACTTGTACGACAAGGCGCGCCTGCTCATTACCGAGGAGCGCGACCCCGCTTTCCCGACACCGATGGCCCCTATGAATCCTCCCAGCTTGCCGATACCGATTTCCCTGATGAGCCATGCGCACCAGGATCAATTGGACATGTTGCTCCAGCCTCTCAGCGAAGAGCTGCCTTGCGGGCCGGCGCTGCGCTACGATCCGATCTTCACCGAGATCCGGCTGCTGCGCGAAGAGGATGATCCCAGCTTGCCGATGGGTAACTGGGAACGCCCGCTGAAACGGGCCGACTGGCCCCTGATCGAAGCGCGCTGCGTGACGATGCTGAGCACCCGCTCCAAGGATTTGCAGATCGCCGCCTGGCTGCTCGAAGCGTGGGTGCGCCAGGGCGGTTTCGACGGCCTGTACCGGGGCCTGAGCCTGATCGACCGGCTGGTGCGGCAACTGTGGGAGCCGCTGCACCCGATGATCGAGGACAATGACGAGGACGCCCGCATCGCGCCGCTCGAGTGGCTCAACGCGTCGCTGTCGGCCACCTTGCGCCTGCATGTGCCGCTGCTGAAGATGGCCGGGCGCAAGCCGCCCGTGCTGACCCTGATCGACTGGGAACGGCTGATCGCGGTGGAACTGGCCGGCCCCGGCCACACCACCGACAAGCCCGGTGGCGGCGACGACGCGCCGCTGACGCGCGCCGACGTGGTGGCGTATGCGCACCAGCGGCTGGGGCGCGAGATGGCGCTCAAGCGCGAGATCATCAAGCGCTGCCTGAATTGCCTGGAAACCATGATGGCCTTTGTCGAGATACAGCTGGGCTCGCGTTCGCCCAACCTGTCCAAGCTGAAGGGCACGCTGGTGGCGTATGAACGGGTGATGGCGCAATTGATCGTGGAACCAACAGAGGATGACATCATGCCGCAAGACAGCGACAGTGTAGACTTGCCGCCCTTGGGCGAGGTGGCCGAAAGCGTGCCGGCCAAGGTTGCCAGTTCGGGCTGGAAGAACCGCAAGGAAGCGTATGCCACGCTGGAGTCGCTGGCCGATTACCTGAGCGCGGTGGAGCCGCACAGCCCGACGCCGTATCTGCTGCGGCGCGCCGTCAAATGGGGCAGCATGCCGCTGCCCGAATTGATGGCGGAAATCATCCGCGAAGAGGGCGATTTGAATCGCTTGGCGAATGTGCTGGGCCTGAAGGAGTAGTTACCGGCGGATGGGCTACCAGCTGATAATTTTGCCCGGATTCATGATGTTGTTCGGATCGAGGGCATGCTTGATGGCGCGCATGGTGCCGATCGCGTCCGCGCCATGTTCCTCCACCAGGAAATCCATCTTGTGCATGCCCACGCCGTGCTCGCCGGTGCAGGTGCCGTCCATGCCGATCGCGCGTGTGACCATGTCGCTGTTGACCTGCTCGGCGCGCGCGATATCGGCCGGATTGCTTGGGTCGACCAGCATCTGCACATGGAAATTGCCGTCGCCGACGTGGCCGATAATGGCGTAGGTCAAGCCGGCGCGTTCGCAGTCATCCCTGGTGGCCAGGATGCATTCGGCCAGCCGTGAAATCGGCACGCAGCAATCGGTGGAAATGGCGCGGCTGCCCGGGCGCAGTTGCAGCAGCGCAAAATAGGCGTTGTGGCGCGCGGCCCACAGGCGCGAGCGCTCTTCGGGCCGGCTGGCCCATTCGAAACCGCTGGCGCCGTGTTCGGCCGCAATCTCCTGCACCAGCTGCGCCTGCTCGGCCACGCTGGCCGGCGTGCCGTGGAATTCAAACAGCAGCAGCGGTTTTTCCGGCAGCGCCAGCTTGTCGTAGGCGTTGATGGCTTTCACGCCGTTTTCGTCAAGAAACTCCACGCGCGCCACCGGCACGCCCAGCTGGATGGTCTGGATCACGGCGTTGACGGCCGAGCCCGTGCCGGGAAACGAGCAGACGGCGGCGGAAATGGCTTCCGGCAAGGGGTACAGTTTCACCGTCACTTCCGTGATGATGCCCAAGGTGCCTTCGCTGCCGACAAACAGCAGCGTCAGGTCGTAGCCGGCCGACGATTTTTTCGCCCGCGTCCCGGTCCTGATGATGCGCCCGTCGGCCGTGACGACGGTGAGCGCCAGCACGTTTTCGCGCATGGTGCCGTAGCGCACGGCATTGGTGCCCGAGGCGCGCGTGGCGGCCATGCCGCCCAGCGAGGCGTTGGCGCCCGGGTCGATCGGGAAGAACAGGCCGGTGTCGCGGATTTCCTCGTTGAGCTGCTTGCGCGTGACGCCGGCCTGCACCGTGGCCGTCAGGTCCTGGCCGTGCACGGCCACCATCGCGTTCATCTGCGACAGGTCGATGCAGACGCCGCCATGCAGGGCCAGCACATGGCCCTCCAGCGAAGTGCCGCTGCCCCAGGCGATCACCGGCACGCCGTGCGCGGCGCACAGCTTGACGGCGGCCGCCACTTCCTCGGTGGAATGGGCAAAGATCACGGCGTCGGGCAGCATGGCATCGTAGCGTGATTCGTCGCGCCCATGGTGCTCGCGCATCGCCTGCGTGGTGCTGTAGCGGTCGGCGAAGATCAGGGCCAGTACGGCAGCCAGCGTTTCGGGTAGTGGCCGTTTCAGGGCCGCCAGTTGGTCGGTGTGCGTCACGTGTGTCCTCCGTTATTTTCCTGATTTTACTCCCAGGCCGCCTTGCCCCTGAGGTCGGTTTTTTTGCCAGCTGTAAAAAAAATTGCTGTAACGTATTGTTTCAATTGTAAATGAGAATCATTTCCAATAGAATGATGCCGGTTATTGTTGTTGCATGTCATTTTTTTGAAAGCTGATCGATGAAATTATCTGTTTTCCTGCTGTTGGGCGGTGCGCTGGTCTTGAGCGCTTGCGGCGCCCTTGCTCCTGCCGCTGGCGGCGCCGACGCGGTTGTCTTCGCGCAAGCGCCACATCCTGCCGGCGATATCATCGACTTGCGCAGCGGCCAGCGCATCGACGCCGGCCAGCTGCTGGCGCAACTGGCGGCCGCGCCGCGCGTGATCGTCGGCGAGCAGCACGACCAACTGAGCCACCACCGGATCGAGCAATGGCTGGCGCTGCAGCTGCAGGGCCAGCGTCCGCAAGGCAGCGTGCTGCTGGAAATGCTGAACCCGGATCAGCAGGCGAAGGTGGACAAGGTCCAGCCCTGGCTGCGGACGGACCCGGTGGTGCGTCCCGAGCATGTGGCCGAACTGCTGGCCTGGCAACCGGGCTGGCAGTGGCGGCAATATGGCGAGCTGGTCATGACGGTGATGCGCGCGCCGTACCCGGTCTGGTCTGCCAACCTGGACCGCAGTGAAATCAAGCAGCTGTTTGTCGACCGGCCTGGCGTGCAGGGCAAGTATTCCAACCTGGCCAACGATGCCAAAGTGCACGCCAGGCTCCAGGACCTCATCCGCGTCATGCACGACAACCAGATCGATGCGCCGCGTCTTGCCGCCATGCTGTCGGTGCAGCAGCAGCGCGACCGCCGCATGGCCGAGCGCCTGCTGGCCGCGCCCGCGCCGGCCCTGCTGATCGCCGGCGCCTACCATGCGGCCAAGGATGTGGGCGTGCCGCTGCATGTGCGGGACCTGACGGGCGGCCCCGCGCCGCTGGTGCTGATCCTGGCGCAACAGGGCGCCACAGTGACGCGCGAGCAGGCCGATTTCGCGTGGTTCACGCCAGCGTCCGCCGCCGACGTACAGTAAGAGCCTATCCCAGTAGTGAGCGTCTTCTGCTTGCAGCTCATCAGGAGCGCGGACAAGGCGCGAGGAGGCCGCATGGCGAGCCATGCAACGACGAGCAACGCAGTCCCCGCTTCTGAGGGGCGCCAGCAGGGGGCGTATTCATCTACTGGGATAGGCTCTAAGTATTTCCCATCCCCCCCAGCAAGCTCTTCCAGCAGCCAGGCAGTCCCTTCGATTTTTTTTGCATGCGCATGCGCCGCCGCAGGCGCAGCCATGCCCGCTGACCTGGTAAAACCCTGATGACTGTTGCTGCTTCCCTCACTTCCCTGACACCCGCCGCGCGCGCCGCCGCCTTGTCCCATGATATGTCGCCCTTCGGCATGTTCCTTGCCGCCGACCAGGTGGTCAAGAGCGTGTTGCTTTGTTTGCTGCTCGCGGCATTGGCCGCCTGGGTGATCTTGCTGGTCAAGGGGGCCAGCCTGCTCAAGGCGCGGCGCGAAGCGGCCCAGGCCGTTGCCTTGCTCAGGACGGCAATTTCATTGCCGGACGCAACCCGGAAGCTGGCCAGCGCGGCGCCGCTGGCACGGCTGCTGCTCGATGACGTGCGGCAGGAACTGGCGCTGTCGCACGCCGATGCGCCGGTGGCGGCCCTGAAGGAGCGGGTGGGATTTCGTCAGGAGCAGTTGCTTGCCGATACCGTGCGCGCCATGGGGCAAGGCCTCGGCGTGCTGGCCAGTATCGGCGCCGTCGCCCCGTTCGTCGGTTTGTTCGGCACCGTGTGGGGCATCATGAACAGCTTTATCGGCATTGCCGCCAGCCAGAGCACCAACCTGGCGACGGTGGCGCCGGGCATTGCGGAAGCCTTGCTGGCCACGGCGCTCGGGCTGGTGGCGGCGATACCGGCCGTGGTGATCTATAACCTGCTCAGCCGTGGCATCAACGGTTACAAGGCGCAATTGCGCGCCGCTTCGGCGCAGGTGCTGCTGATGCTGAGCCGCGATCTCGATGGCCGGGACGCCGCCACTGTCCGTCAATCCAGCCTCCGGCAGGCCTGAAGCATGGCCTCCCTGTTTCCTTCGCAAGCGGACGATGCGGCTGACCTGGCCGAACTGAGCGAGATCAATGTCACGCCCTTTATCGACGTGATGCTGGTGCTGCTGATTATCTTCATGGTCGTCTCGCCGCTGGCCACGGTCGACCTGAAGATCGATTTGCCGGCCGCCACCGCGCGGCCCGAACCACGCCCCGATCAGGCGCTGTTCGTGTCGCTGAAAGCCGACCGCAGCCTGTATCTGGGCGAGGCGCCGGTGGCGCGCGAGCAGCTCGGTGCGCGGCTGGACGGCGCAACCGGAGGCGACCGCCAGCGCACCGTGTTCTTCCAGGCTGACAAGCAGGCCGCTTACGAGGATGTGCTGGCGGTGATGGACGGTTTGCGCCAGGCCGGTTACCTGAAAGTGGGCCTGGTCGGCCGGGAGGGCGGGTGATTTCGCGATCGCATCAGGAGCGGCCCGTGCTGGGCTGGGGCATCGCCAGTGCGCTGGTGACGGCGCTGGCGCTGGCGCTGCTGCTGTGGCTGAGCTGGCGGCCGCAGGCGGTGGCGCCGCCATTGCCCGCAGCCAGCGTGATGGTGGTGTTTGCCGCGCAAGCGATGTCGCCGGAAACGCAGGCCAGCCAGGCGGTGGGCGCGCGCCAGTCGGCCGCCTCGCATGCGGCGCGGCCGCCTCCTGGTCCGCTTCCCGCGCCAGCGCTGCCGGTGCTGGCACGTGCCGATGCCTCGGTCATCGCGACGACCGACAAGCAGGCGAAGGCGGCCGCCAGTCCATCGCCCGACCCGGGCCAGGATGCGGCGCTGGAGGCGGCCTCGCCGGCACAGGCCAGCAGCAGCGCCGCGCCGGCGCCGGCGGCCGTGCGCGGTCCGCAGGCGGCGCCCTTCGACAGCGATACGCCAGCGAGCAGCGCCGTGCAAGCCAGCTGGCAAAGCCTGGTGCTGGGGCATCTGGCGCGCTTCAAGCGTTATCCGGGCGATGCGCGCCAGCGCCAGCGGGCAGGGCAGGCGTGGGTGCGTTTCCGGCTCGATGCGGGCGGCAAGCTGCTGTCGAGCGAGCTGCTGACGTCCTCGGGCACGGTGTTGCTCGACCGCGAAGCGCTGCAGGTGCTGGCGCGCGCCCAGCCTTTGCCGGCGCCGCCCGGCGAGGTGCTGCGGCAGGGCGTGGTGACCGTCACCTTGCCCGTGTCGTTCAAGCTGGCGGCGGGCCACCCGCCCGATGCCACATGATTTTCTAAAAACTTACCACAAGCGAGGATGCATGAAAATGAACAGGATGGCGTACGCCGTGGGCGTGTGCATGATGGTGCTCGTCCAGCAGGCGCGGGCGCAGGAAGACGACGATGGCAAGGTGGAGTTTTCCGCCTTGAATGTCTCGGGTGAGGCTGTTTCCGCAGAGCAGCAGGCGCTGGAAAAACCGGGCGCCGTCAGCGCGCGCGGCGCCGACACGCGCTTGCAGTCGGTGGACCAGATCGTGCGCAGCATGCCGGGCACGTTTACCCAGATTGATCCGGCGCAGGGCGCCGTCAGCGTGAATATCCGCGGCCTGTCGGGCCTGGGCAGGGTCAACATGATGGTCGATGGCGTGAGCCAGAACTATTACGGCAGCGCGCCGTCGGAAGTGTCGCATGGCGGCGTGCCGGGCAGCCAGTTTGGCGCCCTGATCGACCCCAACTTCATCGTTGGCGTGGATGTTTCGCGCGGCAATATCACGGGCGGCGACGGCGTCAATGCGCTGGCTGGCAGCGCCAATTTTCGTACCATCGGCGTCGACGACGTGGTGTTTGCGGGCGAAAGAACGGGCGCGCGCACGAAACTGTCGGCGGGTAACAATGGCACCGGCCGCAGCGCCATGCTGGCCGTGGCGCTGAAAAACCCGGCTTTTGATGGCGGCAGCGTGGGCTTCATGGCCGCCACCAGCGCCAGCGTGATCGGCAGCAACTACAAGAATGGCAAGGGCACGAATAGCGAGGAGTTCGGTTTCGGCTACAACCGTTACTACAAGCAAAAACCGAAGTCGCAGCTGCTCAAGCTGGACCTGACACTGAGCGACTTCCATGCGCTGGAACTGTCGGCGCGCGATTATCGCAATACCTTCACGCGCCGCGATATCCAGAGCAACGATTACTATGTGAAATACCACTACACGCCGTTTTCCGAACTGGTCGACCTGAACGTCATGGCCAGCAGCAGCCGCGGCAACCAGAAATACATGCCGGAAGCCTTGCTCAATTTCGTCAACACCAATGCGGCCAACCGCGCCGACGCGTTCGACATCCACAACACCAGCAGCTTCCGGCTGGCCGGCGGCGACGCGCTGGTGACCGTGGGCGGCAAGCTGATGCGCAACCGCTACAGCAAGCATGTGGAAAGCCTGGTTCACGACCCGGACAACCCGGACGCCAACCGGCAGTCGATCGAGTCGAATACCTTCGGCCCGTCCGGACGTCAGAGGATCGACAGCCTGTACGCCAGCATGCAGTACAACCGCGGCATCTATCAGGTCAATGCCGGCCTGAACTACACGGGTTTCGAGCTGACCGGCTACAAGCCCGCCTGCGATGTGCGTGTGAAATGCTTCCCCCAGGGCGCGGCCGATATCGCCCTGAAGGAGCATGGCATCAACCCCTCGCTGCTGTTGTCGGCCCAGTTGCATCCGTGGTTCCAGCCGTTTGCCAGCGCCGAGCGCACCATGCGCGGGCCGAATCCGCAGGAAGTATTTTTCTCCAATGATGGCGGGGCCTCGATGAATCCTTTCCTGAAGGGGGAAAAGTCGACCACCTATCAGCTGGGCTTCAATTCCAGCCTGCATGGCTTGCTCAGTGCTAACGATGCGCTGAACTTCAAGGTGCTGTATTTCAAGAGCAAGATCGACGGCTATATCACCAGCCAGTCCTTTCTTGTCTGCGAAGGCGGGCGCAAGTGCAATATCGCCGAAGTGATCGCCACCGACTGGCAAACCGTCGATCCCTACGTGACCAATATGTATATCTACATCAACTCGGCCACGCCGGTGCATACGCGCGGGCTGGAACTGGAAGCGCAATACCAGTGGGGGCCGGCCTATGCGCGGCTGTCGTATACACGCGAAAAAACCAGCCAGCCCACCTCGATCGCCAGCGCCTGGTTCGGCGCGGCCGATATCAGCGAACTGCCCAGCGTGTACTACAACCTCGACGTCGGTGCGCGCCTGCTGGACAATAAACTGGAACTGGGCGCCATCATCAAGCATACGGGCAGCAACCGCCGCCTGTCGCCGGATAACGAGGCCGATGAGGTAACGGGCGAAGTGACCAAGGTGAGCAATCCGAAGATCCCGGCCGTGATCGACCTGTATGCCAGCTACCGGCTGGGCAAAAATCTGTTGCTGCGCCTGTCGGTGCAAAATGCGATGGACAAGGATTATTCCGAAGCGCTGAACCGCATGAATTCCATGCCCTCGCAGTCGAACGACTATACGCCGATGGGCACGGCGCGCGGCAGGACCTATGTGGCGGGGCTGGAGTACCGCTTTTAAGCGCCGGCCATGAAAAAGGCCGGATCATGGGATCCGGCCCAGGGAGTTGCTGTTGGGCTTAACTCTTAGTATTCGCGGGCGGTGGTGCCGTAATAGCTGTGGATCTCGTTGGACCAGGTGGTGTCGGCCATGTTCGGCCAGTTGTCGGTGTCGAAGCCGGGCGCGTTTTCGATGCGCTCCTTGTCGATGTTCAGCGTGAAGCGCTTGTTGACGGTGTCGAGCAGCAGGGCTTCCCAGGGCACGGCGAACAGTTTTTCGCCGATGGTGAACACGCCGCCGTGCGACATGACGGCGTAGGCAATTTTGCCGCTGCGCATGTCGATCATGATTTCCTTGATTTCACCGAGATGTTCATCCTTGGCGTTATGCACGTGGTCGCCGATCAGGGTGTCGGCACCCATCAGTTCGGGGCCGGGACCTTTATGGCCACGGTCCACATACATGCCATAGGCGTCGCGTTCTTCATAGCTCATGATATACCTCCGTTGAAAAATGCCAGTCTGCGGCAGGGCGACGCCTGGGTCTGTTCGCTCACCCACATAATGTATAAGAGTATAAATATTTCAAATATTGCCACTGCATAATGTTGTTGCGTATGCACCCTCGCTGCGCGCGGATAGCCGGCAGTTGGCGCAATTTTCCACGCCGCAGCGGTCCGTACGCCGGGCTTTAGTGTATAATTTCAATTTCCCGCACGTGCCGTTCGGCACCATCTGCAATGACCAAATTTGTCTTCGTCACCGGTGGCGTTGTGTCTTCCCTTGGAAAAGGGATTGCCGCCGCCTCTCTCGCCGCGATCCTCGAATCGCGCGGCCTTAAAGTCACCATGCTCAAGCTCGACCCGTATATCAACGTCGACCCTGGCACGATGAGCCCTATGCAACACGGTGAAGTCTTCGTCACCGACGACGGGGCCGAAACCGACCTCGACCTCGGTCACTACGAGCGCTTCATCTCCACCCGCATGAAAAAGGTGAATAACTTCACCACCGGCCAGATCTATGAATCGGTGATCCGCAAGGAACGCCGCGGCGAATATCTGGGCAAGACCGTGCAGGTGATTCCGCATATCACCAATGAAATCCAGGACTATATCCGCCGTGGCGCCGAAGGCTACGACGTGGCCCTGTGCGAAATCGGCGGCACCGTCGGCGATATCGAGTCCCTGCCCTTCCTGGAAGCGGCACGCCAGCTGAGCCTGCGCGCCGGCCGCAAGAACACGGCCTTCGTCCACCTGACCCTGGTGCCGTATATCGCCTCGGCCGGTGAACTGAAAACCAAACCGACCCAGCACTCGGTGCAGAAGCTGCGTGAAATCGGCATCTTGCCGAACGCGCTGCTGTGCCGCGCCGACCGCGCGATTCCGGAAGACGAGCGCGCGAAAATCTCGCTGTTCTCGAACATCGAGGAAGACGCCGTGATCTCCGTGTGGGACGTCGACACCATCTACAAAGTGCCGCAGATGCTGCACGACCAGGGCCTCGACAAGATCATCTGCGACGCGCTGGACCTCAATCCCGCGCCGGCCGACCTGTCGGTCTGGAGCAAGCTGATCTACACGCTCGAGCATCCGAAGTCGGAAGTGACCATCGGCATGGTTGGCAAGTATGTGGAACTGACCGAATCGTACAAATCGCTGACCGAAGCGCTGCGCCACGCCGGCATCCACAACGAGTCGAAGGTCAATATCGAGTACATCGACTCGGAAGAAATCGAAACCACCGGCTGCGCCGAACTGGCCAAGTACGACGCCATCCTGGTGCCGGGCGGCTTCGGCAAGCGCGGCGTGGAAGGCAAGATCATGGCGGCCCAGTTCGCCCGTGAGAGCAAAGTGCCTTACCTGGGCATCTGCCTGGGCATGCAAGTGGCGCTGATCGAATACGCGCGCCACAAAGCCGGCCTGACGACGGCCAATTCGACCGAATTCGACCTCGAGACCGCGCAACCGGTGGTGGCCCTGATCGACCAGTGGCAAGGCGCCGACGGCAAGGTCGAGAAGCGCGACGAGAACTCGGACCTGGGCGGCACCATGCGCCTGGGCGCGCAAACCTGCGAAATCAAGCCGGGCACCCTGGCCGCCGAGATCTACGGCGCCGTGGTGACCGAGCGTCACCGTCACCGCTACGAAGCGAACAATCACTACCTGCCGCGCGTGGAAGCGGCCGGCCTGGTGGTGGCCGCCCGTACGCCGACCGAAGACCTGTGCGAAATCATGGAATTGCCGCGCACCGGTGATAACGCCCACCCATGGTATATGGGCGTGCAGTATCATCCGGAATTCAAATCGACCCCACGTGACGGCCACCCGCTGTTCACCTCGTTTATCAAGGCAGCGCTGGCCCACAAGGAAGCGAACGCCACCGAGCAATAAACGTGGTTGATGGCGTTAGGCCTTGAAGCACCGCTCCCGGCAAGTCAGTCTCGCCGGGAGTTTCTTTACCCTCTTTGTGCAATTGCGCATCAGAACGCAGTGTGCAGCCCTGTTACGCTTAACTTTGGAGAATGATATGAGTGCTATTGTTGACATTATCGGCCGTGAGATCCTGGACTCGCGCGGCAATCCGACCGTCGAATGCGACGTCTTGCTGGAATCGGGTGTGATGGGCCGTGCCGCCGTACCGTCGGGCGCCTCGACCGGTTCGCGCGAAGCCGTGGAACTGCGCGACGGCGACGCCAAGCGCTACTTCGGCAAGGGCGTGCTGCAAGCCTGCGAGAACATCAACACCGAAATCTCCGAAGCCATCATGGGCCTGGACGCCAATGAACAGGCTTTCCTGGACCGCACCCTGATCGACCTGGACGGCACCGAAAACAAGTCGCGCCTGGGCGCCAATGCGATCCTGGCCGTGTCGATGGCCGTCGCCAAGGCTGCCGCCGAAGAAGCCGGCCTGCCTTTGTACCGCTATTTCGGCGGTTCCGGCGCGATGCAACTGCCAGTGCCGATGATGAACGTGATCAACGGCGGCGCGCACGCCGACAACAACCTGGACATCCAGGAATTCATGATCATCCCGGTGGGCGCCCCGTCGTTCAAGGAAGCCGTGCGTTACGGCGCGGAAGTATTCCACACGCTGAAAAAAATCCTGCACAAAAAGGGCCTGAACACCAACGTCGGTGACGAAGGCGGTTTCGCGCCATCGCTGGCCAACCATGAAGAAGCGATCAAGCTGATCATCCAGGCAATCGAAGAAGCCGGCTACGAGCCAGGCACGCAAGTGGCCATCGGCCTGGACTGCGCCGCTTCCGAGTTCTACAAGGACGGCAAGTACGAGCTGGAAGGCGAAGGCCTGTCGCTCACCGCCACCGAATTCACCAACCTGCTGGCGACCTGGTGCGACAAGTACCCGATCATCTCGATCGAAGACGCGATGCATGAAGGCGACTGGGATGGCTGGGCGATCCTGACGGCCGAACTGGGCAAGAAAGTGCAACTGGTCGGCGACGATCTGTATGTCACCAACACCAAGATCCTGAAAGAAGGCATCCAGAAGGGCATCGCCAATTCGATCCTGATCAAGATCAACCAGATCGGTACCCTGACCGAAACCTTCGCCGCCATCGAAATGGCCAAGCGCGCCGGCTACACGGCCGTCATTTCGCACCGCTCGGGCGAAACGGAAGACTCGACCATCGCCGATATCGCTGTCGGTACCAACGCCCTGCAGATCAAGACCGGCTCGATGTCGCGTTCGGACCGCATGGCCAAGTACAATCAGCTGCTGCGCATCGAAGAAGATTTGGGCGACATCGCTTCCTACCCGGGCCGCGATGCATTCTATAATCTGAAGTAAATGAAGTAATATCACCAACTGACCGGCCGGAATTTTCCGGCCGGTTTTTTAACCGAGACCCATGCGCCTGATTACGCTCGCCCTGGCGGCCCTGCTGCTGCTGATACAATTTCCCCTCTGGACGGGCAAAGGCGGCTGGCTGCGCGTTGCCGACATGGAAGCGCAAGTCGCGCAGGCGAATCAAAAGAATGTGGAATTGAAAGCCCGTAACGCCAAGCTCGAATCCGAAGTGCGCGACCTGAAGGACGGCACCGGCGCGGTCGAGGAGCGTGCCCGCTATGAGCTGGGCATGGTCAAGCAGAACGAGATTTTCGTGCAGATCGTGCGCAAGGGCCAGATCCCGCCACTGACGGAAGCGCCGTCCGATACCACGGCGCCTCACTAAGAAACTGCTTCTGCATTCCTGCTGCGGGGCAGGCAGGCGTCATTATCCTGTCATAACTGGTTTTTACAATAAGGCAATACGGTGTTTCGGGCAATCGCTGCGCATTGCCCGGTACGTGTTCCCATAATGACCATCAACCAGGAATTGCGCTTGCCATGATCACCAACAAACACACCTTGCTATGCCTGTCGGCGCTGGCCTTGTCCGCTTGCGGTGGCAGCAGTACCGAGTCGTTGCAGACGCTGGACGGCAAGGCGCCGCTGGTAATTGCCCATCGCGGCCTGCCGGGCCTGTACCCTGAACAAACCCGCCCGGCCTACGAGGCGGCGGCCGATGCCGGCGCCGATTCGCTGGAACTCGATGTGCACATGTCGAAGGACTGCGTGCTGGTGGCGCGCCATAATCCCTGGCTCAGCGACAACACCAATATCGGTACGGTCGCACTGACCAATGCCCAGGTCGCCGCACGCAAACGCACGGTGCCAGGCCGTCTGGTCAATGTCGGCTATTCCCTGGCGACCTATGGCGGCCCGGCGCAATACCTGACCGACCTGACCGATCCGGCCAATCCGAAATCGGTACTGAAATCGCTGATCGTCGATGGCGAAGATCATACGGGCGACTGGTCGATCAGCGACTTTACGGCGGCCGAACTGAAGCAATGGATCGGTGGCACGACCTACGACGCGCGCGAATCGCGTCCGAGTGAATTGAATGGCAAGTATCCTGTGCTGACGATGCAGGAAGTGATCGATATCGCCAAGGCCAAAAGCGCCTCGAGCGGCCGCACGATTTCGGTGTATCCGGAATCGAAAAACCCGGTATGGAACAATGCCCAGGCCATCGCCAACGGTTGCGGCAGCGGCAGCCATCCGTTCGAAGACGCGATCGTAAAGATCGTCAAGGACAATAACCTGAACAGCAAGACGGCGGCGATTTATATCCAGAGCTTTGATCCCGCCAGCCTGAAATACATGCGTGCTGCCGGTTTGACGAGCAAAATGGTGCAGCTGGTCGATGGCAATGACGTCAATTACAAGACAGGCGAAATGATTTATCGCACCAACGATGTCTACAACTTCGTCGATGGCCGTCCGTATAGCTGGACCCTGGCTGGCGACGGCCGCTTCTTCGGCGAGATGCTGACGCCGGCCGGCCTGGCCGAAATCAAGACCTACGCCGACGGTATCGGTCCCTGGAAGCCGCAAGTGATGGCCTTGACGATTTCACCGTTCAAAGCGACCAATGCCGATGGCACGCCGTACACCGGTTCGGCTGCCGACGTCAACAAGGCGACGCCAACGAGCCTGATCGCCGACGCGCACAAGGCCGGCCTGTTCGTCCACAGCTATACGTTCCGTAACGAGGCGAAATATCTGGCTGGCGTGTACAAAGGTGAGCCTGCACTGGAATTGCTGGGCTTTTTCCGCGCCGGTATCGATGGCGTTTTCAGCGATTTCAGCAATACGGCCGTGGTGACGCGTAATGCTTATTTGAAAGAAACGGGGCACTAAAGTAATCGTCAGGAAATTATTGTGAAGTTATGACGAACAGAACCGGATGCTATGCAAGGCGCTCGCTGCGACGCAGTGCGAGCACTGCTAGCAGCGGGCAACGCAGCAGAGCGCCGGTTATGGAAGTCAGAAATCACAAGAATTTATTGGGGGTTACTTGGGCACCGTGGCCGGCGCCGCCCGTCGTTGGTACTGCTTAGAACTCGCCCTTGCCGGTCGAGATCAGGTAAAAACGGATGGCGGTGACGGCAACGGCCAGGGCGATCAGGGTGGTTTCGAGGATCATCATAAGGTTCCTAAAGATATCAGTAATTGTTGGTGGATCAGCCGCGTGAAGCCAAAAAGCGCAGTTCGCTGGCCAGATTTGGCATCAATTTCTCGTAGCGTGCCGCTTCCGAATTCAGCAGCGCGATATCGTGCTTGCTGGGGCGCGTGTAGCGTGGCTCGTCGGCGGCGGTGGCGGCCTGGACGTATGGTTTCGAGGCAAGCAGGGCGCCCAGGAAGGCGCGCGTGGCGCGGCCCAGGTTGCTGAAGTAGCCATCGTGGCTGTCGGTGCTGTAAGTGCTGGTCAATGTGGACATATGTCCTCCATAAATGGTGTGTTGTTGCATTGCACAATAGCGCAGCCGTGGTTATGCGTCCAATTTCAAATTCCAATTTCAGAAATTCAATATGTGAATAATAAGGGCGTAGCAGCCTGACAACGCATGGAAAAGAATTTGTTGATCTGAATCAATTCTGTTGCAGGCCGGGTGCTTGCGAAGAATGGTGATGACAGTTATGCGTTTGTGTGGGGATGACTGCGCCCTGTGCGCAGGCGCGCGGCGCTGGTGCAGTGCAGCACGGAAGAGGGGTGCGCCGCCGGGAAGGCGGCGCGGGAGGGGGCCTAATTGATGCTGGTCGCTGGCGGGATCAAGACCTCGGCCGGCGCATCGGTCACAAACAGCTGCGCGCAATCGACTTTGTCGAAATCATAGTGCTGGCCGCAGAAGTCGCAGTTCACGCCCACGTGGCCGATTTCCGCCAGCGCGTCGTTGACTTCCTGTTCGCCCAGCATCTTGAGCATATTGCCCACTTTTTCGCGGGTGCAGGTGCAATGAAAACTCGGGTGCAGCGGGTCGAACACGCGGATGGTTTCTTCCCAGAACAGGCGCTGCATCAGGGTATCGATGTCGGTGGCCAGGATTTCTTCCTCTTTCAGGGTCGAGGCCAGCATGACGGCGCGGTTCCAGGTATCGAGCGCATCTTCTTCCGACACCGGCGTCGCTTCGGCCTTGCCGCCGTGGTGCGGCAGCTTTTGCAGCAGCAGGCCGCGCGAGGTGGTGTCGTCGGTGGCCAGCCACAAACGCGTGTCGAGCTGTTCCGAGCGCAGCATGTAGTTTTCGATGACGGTCGCCATGTCGTCGCCGTCCAGCGGCACGATGCCCTGGTATGGCTGTTGGCCCGGCACCTTGTCGGCCGGATCGAGCGTGATGATGAAGCGGCCCTTGCCGTTGGCGTTCATCAGTTGCGGCACGGTGGCGCCGTCGACGATCTCCGCATCCGGATCGAGCTTGGCCGTGGCGCGCAGGCGCAGGTCGGAGTCGCACTCGACCACCATCAGGCGCACCGGACCGTCGCCATGGATCTGCATGATGATGGAGCCGTTGAATTTCAGGTTGGCCGACAGCAGGGCGGCCGCCGCCACCATTTCGCCCAGGACTTTTTTCACGGCCAGCGGATAGGCGTGGCGCGACACCACTTCCTGCCAAGTGTGCGAGACGTCGATGAACTGGCCGCGCACGGCGGCGTTATCGAAAATAAATTTTTGCAGCGTATCCTGGCCTGCGATGGGGGCGATGATCGCGCCGCTGGTGTCAGTCGTCATGTGGTTTATCCAATCTTCTTGAGTTGCGTATTAAATAGCTGGCCGCGCTGTACATAATTGAGAGCATTGCCTTGCAGCCTGGTGATATCGTCCGCCGTCAGGGTGCGCACGGCCTTGGCCGGCGTGCCGATGATCAGCATATTGTCGGGAAATTCCTTGCCTTCGGTGACCAGCGCGCCGGCGCCGACCAGGCAGTTCCTGCCGATTTTCGCGCCATTGAGCACCACCGCCTGGATGCCGATCAGCGTGCCGTCGCCGATGGTGCAGCCGTGCAGCATGGCCTGGTGGCCGATGGTGACGTTCTGCCCCACGTCGAGCGGATAGCCGGGGTCGGTATGCAACACGGCGCCTTCCTGTACATTGCTGTTGGCGCCGACCGTGATGCGTTCATTGTCGCCGCGCAAGGTGGCGCCGAACCATACCGAGGTGTTTTCATGCAAGGTGACCTTGCCGATGACATTGGCCGTGTCGGCAACAAACGCGGAAGCATCAATCTGTGGCGCATCGGCGCCCAATTGGTAGAGTGTCATGTTTAGCCTGAGGCAATGGTGGAAAGGCCGGGATAGCGCTATTTTACGCTGTTGCAAGACAAGCCAGAACGGCGGCAAGCGATCCGGTATAATTAAAGAACGGTCGTACTTTTATGGCGGTACATTACTTCAGACACAGCATGTGGCGACGCCTGCGCCACTTTCAAGGTAGCTACTCATGAAACTTTCTCGTTCCGAATTCATCAATATCCGTGGCGCGCGCGTCCATGTGCGCCACTGGGGCCGCGACGGCGCGCCGGTTTTGTTCATGGTGCATGGATGGATGGATGTGGCCGCCTCTTTCCAGTTCGTGGTCGATGAGCTGGCAGGCGACTGGCATGTGATCGCGCCCGACTGGCGCGGTTTTGGCCAGAGCGACTACACCCAGTCCGATACCTACTGGTTCCCCGACTACCTGGCCGACCTCGACGCCATGCTGCTGCATTACTCGCCCGAGGCGCCGGTGCACCTGCTGGGCCACAGCATGGGCGCCAATGTGGCGGGCCTGTATGCGGGCGTGCGGCCCGAGCGCATCGCCAGCTTCATCAACCTGGAAGGCTTCGGCATGATGGCGACCCGGCCCGAGCAGGCGCCTGGCCGCTACGCCAAATGGCTCGATGAATTGCGCGCGCCGCCGCTGATGCGCAGCTATCCAAGCCAGAAGGCCGTGGCCGAGCGCTTGCAAAAGACCAATCCGCGCTTGAATGATGAACGTGCGGCGTTTCTGGCCGAACACTGGTCGGTGCAGAATGAGGCGGGCGAGTGGGACATCATGGGCGATCCGCGCCACAAGCGTGTCAATCCGATGCTGTACCAGGTCGAGGAGGTGTTGGCCTGTTGGCAACGCATCACGGCGCCGGTGCTGTGGGTCGAGGCGGACGACACGAATATGTGGCAATGGATGGGCCCGAAAGAACAGGCGCGCATCGAAATCGACCGCCGCCTGGGTTTCCTGAAAGACGTGCGCTGCAAGCTGATGGTGGACGCCGGCCATATGCTGCACCACGACCAGCCACGGGCGCTGGCGCGCATGGTGGAAGAGTTTCTTGCCACAATATGATGCTAACGCTGCCGCGCCCCGGCAGGCAGCGTACAATAAAACTTCTTCCCATCACAACCCGCGCACGGTATTGTTTTCCCATGCTTAAAGTCGACCTGCATTGCCATTCGAATATTTCCGACGGCGTCCTCGCACCGGCCGCCGTGGCTGCGCATGCACGCAAGGCGGGCGTCGACGTATGGGCGCTGACCGATCACGACGAGGTGTCGGGCATCCCTGCCGCGCGCGTGGCGGCCGTCGAGTTGGGCATGCAGTTTGTTGCTGGCGTGGAAATTTCGATTACCTGGGCCGGCCAGACCGTGCATATCGTCGGGCTGCAGGTCGATGAGAACCATCCCGGCCTGGTCAACGGCCTGAACCAGACCCGCTCCGGGCGCGACGCGCGCGGGCGCGAGATCGCCCGCCAGCTGGACCTGGCCGGCATTCCCGGCGCCTATGAAGGCGCGCTGAAATTCGTCGGCAATCCCGACCTGATGTCGCGCACCCACTTTGCCCGCTATATCGTGGAAACGGGCAAGTGCGCGAATATTCCCGAGGTGTTCAAGAAATATCTGTCCGAAGGCAATCCAGGCTATGTCGAGCACCGCTGGGCCACCCTGGCCGAAGCGGTGGGCTGGATACGCGGCGCCGGCGGCCTGGCCGTGATCGCGCATCCGGGCCGCTACCGCTTCAGCGACATGGCGCAGGGCGTGCTGTTTGATGAATTCAAGCAATTGGGTGGCGTCGCCATCGAAGTGGTGACGGGCAGCCACAGCCCCGACCAGTATCCCGAATATGCGCGCCTGGCCAACGACTACGGCTTTCTTGCCTCGCGCGGCACCGATTTTCATGCGCCGGGCGAGTCGCGCGTGGATTTTGCGCTGCTGCCGCCGCTGCCTGCGAACGTCAAGCCGATCTGGCACGACTGGTTTTAAACACCTTACATAACCTACTGCGCGGTGCGATTTGCGGCCTCCGATGCTCACTATGCTAAAGCACAGTTACGCTTCTCAGCCACAACTCACATCCGCTCGCTACGGTTCTGTAAAGTGTTTTTAAGGGAGGGCTAAGCCCGCTCTGGCAAGCTTGATAACAGCCGTATCGCCCCTATTTTATTGTTATCGCATTCCTGCCGGAGCTATCGCCATGAAACGCATCGTCCTGTTTATCGTCACCAACCTGGCCGTGATGCTGGTGCTCACGCTCGTGCTCAGTTTGCTGGGCGTCGGCAATCCGGCGCGCGGCAGCACCCTGAACCTGGGCAGCCTGATGGTGTTTTCGCTGGTGGTCGGCTTTACGGGTTCCATCATTTCCCTGTTGATCAGCAAGCCGATGGCCAAGTGGAGCACCGGTGCGCGCGTGATCGACAACCCCACGTCGTCAACCGAACTATGGCTGGTCGGTACGGTGCGCACGCTGTCCGAGCGGGCCGGCATCGGCATGCCTGACGTCGCCATCTACGAGGGCGACGCCAATGCGTTTGCCACCGGCGCGTTCAAGAATTCGGCGCTGGTGGCGGTCTCCACCGGTTTGCTGGAAAGCATGAACCGCGATGAAGTCGAAGCCGTGCTGGGCCATGAGATCGCCCACGTCGCCAATGGCGACATGGTGACCCTGACCTTGATCCAGGGCGTGGTCAATACCTTCGTGGTGTTCTTGGCGCGGGTCGTGGGTTTCTTTGTCGACAATATGCTGCAGAAAAATAATAATCGCGAAGGCGGGCGCGGCATCGGCTATTTCGTCACCGTGATGGTGTGCGAAGTGCTGTTCGGCCTGCTGGCCTCGATTATCGTCGCCTGGTTTTCGCGCCAGCGCGAGTTCCGCGCCGACGCCGGTTCGGCCAAGCTGCTGGGCAGCCCGACGCCGATGATGCATGCGCTGGCGCGCCTCGGCGGCGTGGCGCCGGGCGAGCTGCCGCAGTCGATGCAGGCGCTAGGGATCAACAGCAAGGGCGGCTGGGGCGCCCTGTTCGCCACCCATCCGCCGCTGGAGGAACGCATCGCCGCGCTGCGCGGCGTACAATCATGACACATCAATAAAAAACTGGTCCGCCAGTCAGTGAACCCATGAGTCAATTTTTCCAGATTCACCCTGACAATCCGCAATTGCGCCTGATCAAGCAGGCCGCCCACATCATCCAGTCCGGCGGCGTGGTGGCCTTGCCCACCGATTCCTGCTACGCGCTGGTCTGCCAGCTCGACGACAAGGGCGCCGTCGAGCGCCTGCGCCGCATCCGCGGCATCGATGAAAAGCATCATCTGACCCTGCTGTGCCGCGACTTGAGCGAACTGGGCGTGTATGCGCGCGTCGACAACCGCCAGTTCCGCCTGCTCAAGGCGGCCACGCCGGGCGCCTATACCTTTATCCTGGAAGCGACCAAGGAAGTGCCGCGCCGCCTGAGCCACCCGTCGCGCAAGACCATCGGCCTGCGCGTGCCCGAGCACCGCATCGTGCAATGTTTGCTGGAAGAACTGGGCCAGCCGCTGCTGGGCACCACCTTGACCCTGCCCGGCGATGAAGACAGCCTGACCGACGCCGACACCATCCGTGAGCGCCTGGAAAAGCTGGTTGACCTGATCGTCGACGGCGGTGTCTGTGCGCATGGCCCGACCACCGTGATCGACCTGACCGGCGCCGAGCCCGAAGTGGTGCGCGTGGGCCGTGGCGACCCGGCCGCGCTGGGCCTGTAGGCAGGGGCTTTACCTCCCTTTAATGGCGGCATAAGAAAGTGGCAAGGGCGGCTCTGGTAGAATCGCGGTCATGAGCGATTTCAACACGATAGTCCAAACCGTCGCGGTGTACCTGGTACCCGTTCTTTTTGCCATTTCCCTGCATGAAGCGTCGCATGGCTATGCCGCGCGCTATTTCGGCGACCCGACCGCCTCCGACCAAGGCCGGCTGAGCCTGAACCCGATCCGCCATATCGACCCGTTCGGCACGGTGATCCTGCCGCTGCTGCTGTATCTCACGATACAAGTGCCGTTCGGCTACGCCAAGCCGGTACCGGTCGACTTCAGCCGCCTGCGCAATCCGAAGAAGCAGATGGCCTGGGTGGCGTTTGCCGGGCCCGGTTCGAACTTCGTGATGGGCTTTGCCTGGATGATCGCCTTTGTCGTGCTGAGCGTGCTGCCGCCGACCGAGATCGGGGCGTTCCTGCGCAAGATGGCCGGCGCCGGCGTCAGCGTCAACGCGGCCATGTTCGTGTTTAACATGATCCCCGTGCCGCCGCTCGATGGCGGACGCATCATGACAGGCATCCTGCCGATGTCGCTGGCGCGCCCTTACGCCAGCATCGAGCGCTACGGCATGTATGTGTTCGGCGCGCTGGTGCTGCTGATGTACCTGGGCGTGCTGAACGGCGTGCTGCTGGCCGCGATCAAATTTGTCATCGGCATTTTCGTCATGCTGGTGTCGCCGCTGACCGCCATGCTGACCTGAGCCGCCCCCACAACCGATGGATATTTCGATGCAAGCAACTGAACAACACAAGAATGCCGAGGCCATCTCCGGCTGGGTGCGGCGCTGGGCGCCGCTGCTGCCGGGCGGCGAAGTACTGGACCTGGCTTGCGGCAGCGGCCGCCATGCGCGTCACCTGGTCAGCCTCGGCCACCCGGTGATCGCGCTCGACCATGATCCGGAAATGCTGGAAAAGGCGGCCGGACCGGGCGTCACCACCTCGCTGGTGGACCTGGAGGCGCCTGGCGCCGCGTGGCCCTTCGCGGCCGGCCGCTTTGCCGGCATCGTTGTCACCAACTACCTGCACCGTCCGCTGTTTGACGCGATGATCGCCAGCCTGGCGCCCGATGGCCTGCTGCTGTACGAAACCTTTGCCGAAGGCAATGAAGAGTTTGGCAAACCGTCGAACCCCAACTTCCTGCTGCAGGAAGGCGAGCTGCTGGCGTTGGCCTTGCAGCAAGGCTTGCGCGTGGTGGCGTTTGAAGAAGGCCGCGTGGAGCAGCCGAAAGCTGCTTTGGTGCAACGAATTTGCGCCGTACGGCCGGATTTTCCACGGCTGGCGGCTTTGTTGCCAGCGTTTTGAGCGGCATTCCTCTCGTAGAATGCACCACAGGCGCGGGCTATCCGCTACAATCGTTGTTTTATTTATCGGCGCTATAAACTTACTATGATCAAGGGCAGCATTGTAGCAATCGTCACCCCGATGCACGCGGACGGCAGTCTGGACATTCCAGGTCTGCGCAAGCTGATCGACTGGCATATTGCCGAGGGTACAGACAGCATCGTGATCGTCGGCACGACCGGCGAATCGGCAACCGTCAGCGTGGAAGAGCATTGCGAGCTGATCAAGCTGACCGTCGAGCACGCCAATGGACGCATTCCTGTCATCGCCGGCGCTGGCGGCAACTCCACGGCGGAAGCCATCAAGCTGACGCGTTACGCGAAAGATGCGGGTGCCGATGCTGTGTTGCAAGTTGTGCCTTACTACAACCGTCCTACCCAGGAAGGCATGTATCAGCACTTCAAGGCCATCGCCGAAGCCGTCGATATTCCCGTGATCCTGTACAACGTGCCGGGCCGCACCGTGGCCGACATGAGCAACGAGACCATCGTGCGCCTGGCCGCGATCGCCAACATCGTCGGCGTGAAAGATGCAACCGGCAATCTCGGCCGTGGCATCGACCTGCTGCGCCTGGTGCCCGCCGATTTCGCCGTCTACTCGGGCGATGATCCGACCGCCATGGCGCTGATGCTGTGCGGCGGCCACGGCAATATTTCCGTGACGGCCAACGTTGCCCCGCGCGCCATGCACGAGCTGTGCGTTGCCGCCATGGCCGGTGACCGCGCCACGGCGATCGCCATCAATAACAAGGTCTTCCCCCTGCATCAGAAATTGTTTGTCGAACCGAATCCGGTGCCCGTCAAATGGGCGCTGGCGGAAATGGGCCTGATGCCTGCCGGCATACGCTTGCCGCTGGTGCCACTGGCCGATCAGTACCATGCCACCGTGCGCGATGCCTTGCGCGACGCTGGCGTCTTATCCTGAGCCCGGACTGGTATAGTCCGGACCTTCCCTGATTTCAGCTGCCACTTAGCTTCTTATCCAGTAACGACATGACTAATAGCAAGAAAACCACCCCGGCGCCAGCCACCATTGCCCTGCGTGGCCTCGTCATCGGCGCCGTCGCGGCCAGTCTCGCCGGCTGCGGCATGATCAGTTCGGTAGTCGGCGGCGACAAGGTCGACTACAAGTCGGTCAAGAAAGCCAGTTCCCTGGATGTGCCGCCCGACCTGACGCAACTGCAGCAAGACAACCGCTACTCCCTGCCTGACGCCAAGAACGGTGTGGCGACCGCCTCCGGCTACAATGCCCAGCGCAATGCCGCCGCCGGTACGCCGGCCGTGGTCGGCGCCGATGGCGTGGTCGGCGTGGTGCCGATCACGGCCGGCTCTGTCAAGGTCGAGCGCGCGGGCAACCAGCGCTGGCTGGTGGTCAAGCAGTCGCCTGAGGTGCTGTGGCCGCAGGTGAAGCAATTCTGGGAAGACGCGGGCTTCACGATCGCCCTCGACCAGCCGACGGCGGGCATCATGGAAACCGAGTGGAATGAAAACCGCGCCAAGATTCCGCAGGATATTATCCGCAAAACAATCGGCAAGGTCTTCGACGGCCTGTATTCGAGCGGCGAGAAAGACAAATACCGCACCCGCGTGGAACGCCTGGCCGACGGCTCGACCGAGATCTACATCAGCCACCGTGGCGTGGAAGAGGTGCTGACCGGTCGCGACAAGGAAAGCACCACCTGGACCGCACGTCCCAACGATCCCGGCCTGGAAGCGCAATTCCTGGCCCGCCTGATGACGCGCCTGGGCGCGGCCAGCGACGAAGCGCAAGCCCGTACCGCGGTCGACGCCGCGATTGTGCAACCGCAGCATGCGAAGCTGGTCGGCGATGTCGCCACGCCGGCGCGCGCGATCGAAGTCGACGAAGGTTTTGACCGTGCCTGGCGCCGTGTCGGCCTGGCGCTGGACCGCGTCGGCTTTACCGTCGAAGACCGCGACCGCACGCAGGGCACGTATTTCGTGCGCTACGTCGATCCGGACGCCGTCAAGAAAGATGGCTTCTTCTCGAAGCTGTTCAGCTGGGGCTCGTCGGACGACAAGGACAAGGGCGCGCAGCGCTACCGCGTGCTGGTCAAGGCCGCCGCCACAGGTTCGGCCAGCACCGTCAGCATCCTGTCGAACGAAGGCCAGCCCGACGTCTCGCCAGTGGCCGAGAAGATACTGGGCTTGCTGAACGATCAGTTGAAATAAAGTGGTGCAGGGCGGTGGGTGCATACCCGCCGCGCGGCAAAAAGGCTGGCCCGGAAACGGCGCCAGCCTTTTTTATCGCCTGCCACTTTGGCGTCATGACAAAGTGACGGACGTAAAAAAGCCGGCCCGAAGGCCGGCTTTTTCACTACGGGTGCTAAATTACTTAGCAGCCGATGCAGCCGACGAAGCGGCAGCAGCAGCGTCCGAAGCAGCCGAAGCGGCGCTCGAAGCAGCAGCAGCAGCATCGGTAGCAGCCGAAGCAGCAGCGTCAGCAGCTGGTGCTGGAGCGGCTTCAACTACTGGTGCTGGTGCTGGGGTTTCAACTACTGGTGCTGGTGCAGGAGCTTCTTCTTTTTTGCTGCAAGCAGCCAGAGCAACAACCATCAGGGAGGCGATCAGCAGGGATTTTTTCATTTGTTTTCCTTAATTATTTCAAAAAATAAATCAACATTGTTGCGATGAATAATTACCGGTAATTATCGCTCGTTAGGTCGTCTTCGAAGGCTTTTCGTACCAGGTGGTGCCTGCCAGACAACGGAAACTTCCTAACCGAATATTATAGCGATTTTTGGTGCGTCGCAATAGGAGCAAGAGGCAAATTCGCAACTATTTTGTGATATCGCAATATTTGCCAAGGCAAATTGCAAGCAAGTGTAAGAGTTTTGCGAAAGCGCGTCAAAACGATATTAAAACTCCATCTTTCTTTGCGTCAGCGCAGACTCTTTACCCTTGCCTGTGTTTCACCACATTTGCTGCGTTGCGCCTCAATCAGGCCAGTTCGAGCCAGCCATCCTGATACCAGGTGTACAGCGCTTCCATCACGTCATCGGATGCCAGGGCCACGGCCGCGCCGTTCAGGGCACGGTCATTGGCCAGCGTCTCCAGCGCCGTTTTATCGGCCCGGCCAATCGCGAACGACTCGCCATTGATGAAGACATTCTTGCCACGATACAGCATCAGCGTCTTGCGTGACAACACAACACCCTTCTTGTGTGCCGCTTGTGTGAAGCGTCCCACAGTCAGCGGCTTGGCCAGTGGCGTGAAGAACACATTGTGCTTCGGTTCGGACAGGTGTTCGCCGAGGAAAATGGTGACGTCCTCTTCCGTGAAGCGCACCTTGTTCATCTCTTCGGTGATCACGCTGAGCATCTCGCGCGGGATTTCCGCCGGCTTGGCCGACGCCTTCAGGTCGGGGTCGCTGTAGATGCCGGGCAGGTCGATCGAATCGGCCATGAATTGCAGGAACGCTTCGCCCAGTTCCTGGAACGACGGCGAACGGAAACCGATCGAATAGGTCTGGCAATCGCCGATGGCCACGCCGTCGTGTGCGTAGTGCGGCGGCAGGTACAGCATGTCGCCCGGTTCCAGCGTGAATTCTTCGTCGGGCGTGAAGTTGCTGAGGATTTTCAACGGCAGGCCGTCGATCAGGCTCAGGTCCTGCTGCGCGCCGATGCGCCAGTGGCGCTTGCCCTGGCCTTGCAGCAGGAACACGTCATAGGAATCGAAATGCGGGCCGACGCCGCCGCCGTCGGTGGCGAAGCTGACCATCAGGTCGTCCAGGCGCGCATCGGGCAGGAAGCGGAACTGGCGTAGCAGGGCGTCGGCATCGGCGCTGTGCAGGTTGGCGCCTTGCACCAGCAAGGACCATTGCTTCTGTTTCAGGGAGGGCAGGCTGGCCAGCGGGCCCTGCTGCATGGACCAGTGGCCGTCCACCAGGCTGACCAGGCGCGACTCGACATGGTCGAGCTTGGCCAGTTCGGCCAGGGCCTTGAAGTCCAGCAGGGGCTTGAAGCCAGGCACGGCCTGGCGGATCAGCAGCGGTTTTTTATGCCAGTAGTCGCGCAGGAATTGCGCCGGCGTGATGTCGCCGAGGAGAGTTAATTTTTTCATGCGCCCATTATAACAACCGGAAATGCAGGAATGCGCCTGTCGTTGGCGGCGGAAAGGTATAATTTGTCAGCTTATACAATGAAAGGGAGCATAATGAAGATTGCCAAAAATACGGTCGTGACTGTCAACTACAAACTGTCAGACGCGCAAGACAATCTGATCGAAGACGGCCGCCAGCCGATGGTCTATCTGCACGGTGATTATGAAAACACCCTGCCGAAGATCGAAGAAGAGCTCGACGGCAAGGAAGTTGGCTATTCCAACACGATCCAGATCGAACCGGATGATGCTTTCGGTGAATACGACCCGGCGTTGGTCAAGGTCGAGCCACGCAATCGCCTGCCTGAGCCGCTGGAAGTGGGCATGCAGTTCGAAGGCATGCCGGAAAGCGATTCGCCGGACGAAGAAGCGATGATCTTCACCGTCACCGATATCGCCGACGACAAGGTCGTTCTGGATGGCAACCATCCGCTGGCCGGCATCGCGCTGCGCTTTGCGCTGACGGTCGCCGACGTGCGTGAAGCCACCGAAGAAGAAATCGCCCACGGCCACGTGCATGGCGCGCATGGCCACGGTCATGACGATGAAGAGGGTGATGACGAAGGTGCTGAAGGCGATCACTTCCGCACCCATCCTATCCACTAATCGATAACACCTGACCAAACCTGCTGCGCGGCGCGCTTTGCGGCCGGCGATGCTCACCGTACTGAAGTACGGTTGCGCTTCTCGACCACAAATCACTGTCGCTCGCTACGGTTTGCTCAGGCGTCTTGACGCTAAGTAACCCCCAATAAATTCTTGTGATTTCTGACTTCCATAATCGGCGCTATGCGGCGTTGCCCGCTGCTAGCAGTGCTCGCACTGCGTCGCAGCGGGCGCCTTGCATAGCATCCGGTTCTGTTCGTCATAACTTCACAATAATTTCCTGACGATTACTTAGTTGTAAAGCAGTACTTCTGATTTAACGGCGCGGCACCGACGGCCTGGTGGCGCGCTCGCGCACTTCAAACAGCGGCGTCTTGCCGGTGCGCACCGCAATCGCCGCCCAGTCGCTGGCGATGCTGACATGGCCCACATTGCCTTTCCAGTGAATGGCCGGCGTGGCGCCCTGGCGAGTTCCCTTGCCCTTGCTGTCCCGTTCTTTCTGCGTATCGACCAATAGCACCTTGCCGCCGAATTTTTTTGCCAGCAGGCGGATCTGCTTGCGCGGACCGGCAAAGCCATCCTGTTTCGAGCTGAAGCTGGGCAACAGCGAGCTTTCCTCTTCATCGAGCACGCCGACGTCGCCGTCGGAAAACAGCACGATGCCGTCGAGTTTCTTGCCTTGCGCCATGGCGAACAGCCGCTGCAGCCAGGCGCGGTTGGCCACCAGCCGGTCTTCGAATTCGCTGTTGCGACCCGCTTCTGGCAGGAAATGGTTGTTATTGGCGGGCAGGTTGACGGTGGCAAACAGCACGCCGCCCACTTCCCAGTGCGCATTTTCCGCATAGCTGCGGAACTTGGCCGTCGATGACAGCCGCGACAGGTTCAGCTTGCGCTGGCCCAGGCTCTGGTTGTCGGCGAAATACACATCGCGCAAGCGGTTCAGCCGTTCGATGGCGTTGACCCTGCCGCGCGAATTGCGGCAGCCGGCCCAGTCGCTGGCCGACAGCGACACGATCAGCGGCGAGGTACTGGCCTCGAGCAAATCCTTGCGCTGGCCGTACAGCTTGTCGCTGCACGATTCGCTGGCGGCCTTGATGCCGGTCGCCACCACGAACGAGGCATTGAAGGCGCTGGCGCCGGCAATCGCCTTTTTCAAGGGCCCGTCATCGGGCCCGGCCTGGAAGGAGTGGCCCAGCACCGCAAATTCAAAGCCGGGATTGCCGGTGTTGCCAGCGTTGGCCAGCGCCGGTGCCAGCCAGCAGCTGGCGGCCAGCAAGCCGGCCGCCAGCCTGGGCAGGCGCACGATGCCGTACATCAGCGTCATGCGGCGGCCAGCCGTTTCAACTGATACAGCTGTTCGAGCGCATCGCGCGGGGTCAGGGCATCGGGATCGAGCTCGGCAATCGCATCGAGCAAGGCTTGCTGCGCTTCGCTCAGGGCGGCCGGTGGCGCCGTTTCTTCTTCCTCCGCATATGGATCGGACGCCGGCGCGGCAAACAGGTCGCGCTGCGGCGTGGCGTCCAGCGCTTGCGCTTCCAGCCGCGCCAGGTGCTTGCGCGCGGCCTTGATCACCGGCTGCGGCACGCCAGCCAGCTGGGCCACCTGCAAGCCATAGCTTTGCGAGGCCGGACCGGGCTGCACCGCGTGCAGGAAAACGATGCTGTCCTTGTGCTCGACGGCCGACAGGTGCACATTGGCCGCGCTTGGATGGCTGTCGGGCAACTGCGTCAGTTCAAAGTAGTGCGTCGCGAACAAGGTGAAGCTGCGGCTGGTATCGATCAGATGGCGCGCGATGGCCCACGCCAGCGCCAGACCATCGAAAGTGGAGGTGCCGCGGCCCACTTCGTCCATCAGCACCAGCGAGTGTTCGGTGGCGCCGTTCAGGATTGCCGCCGATTCCGTCATTTCCACCATGAAGGTCGAGCGTCCGCCGGCCAGGTCATCGGTCGCGCCGATACGGGTAAAGATGCGGTCGATCGGGCCGATGGTGGCGCTGGCGGCCGGCACATAACTGCCCACATAGGCGAGCAGGGTGATCAGGGCCACCTGGCGCATGAAGGTCGATTTACCGCCCATGTTCGGGCCGGTGATCAGCAACAGCCTGCGTTCGTTGACGAAGCGGCAGTCGTTGGCGATAAAGCGCTCGATCTGCTTTTCCACCACCGGGTGTCGGCCTTCGACGATATTGATGCAGGGCTCACCCACCAGTTGCGGCGCGGCCCAGTTGTGCTGCTGCGCGTGTTCCGTCAGCGCGTTCAGGGTGTCGAGCTGGGCCAGGCCCTGGGCGATGGTTTGCAGGGTGCCGATATGCGGCGCCAGGTCGGCCAGCAAGATGTCGTACAGCAGCTTTTCGCGCACCAGCGCCTTGTCCTGCGCCGACAGCGCCTTGTCCTCGAACACCTTCAGTTCCGGCGTGATATAGCGCTCGGCGTTTTTCAGGGTCTGGCGGCGGCGGTAGTCGTCCGGCACCTTGTCGGTCTGGCCGTGCGTGACCTCGATATAAAAGCCGTGCACCTTGTTGTATTCCACGCGCAGGTTGGCAATTCCCGTGCGGGCCTGCTCGCGCGTTTCCAGGTCGACCAGGAACTGGCCCGCGTTTTCCGACAGCGCGCGCAATTCATCGAGCTCCGCATCGAAACCGCGCGCAAACACGCCGCCGTCGCGCACCATCGCGGCCGGCTCCGGCGCCACCGCGCGCACCAGCAGATCGAGGCAGCTTTCGGGCGTGGCCAGTGCGGTATGGATGTCGGCCAGCAAGCCGTCGCACGGTTCGCCGCCATAGCAGTGGGTGACGCGCTCGCGCAGCGCCGGCAATTGCTGCAAACCATCGCGCAGGGCGGCCAGGTCGCGCGGGCGCGCCGACAGCAGCGCGATACGGGTGGTGATGCGTTCAATGTCCGGTACTTGCGACAGGGTGGCGGCCAGCGGCGCGGCCGCTTCGCTGTGCATCAGCGCGGCGATCGCCTGGTGACGCGCGCGCGCCACGCCCTGGTCGCGCCGCGCGTGGTGCAGCCAGTGACGCAGCATGCGCGAACCCATGGCGGTGCGGCAATGATCGAGCAGCGAAAACAGGGTGGGGGACTCTTGCCCGCGGATGGTTTCCGTCAGTTCCAGGTTGCGCCGGGTGGCGGCGTCCAGGCCGATGAATTCGCTTTCCGTCTCGGTCGTCAACGAGCGCACGTGCTGCAGGCCACGGCCCTGGGTCGACTGCGCATAGCGCAGCAGCGCGCCGGCCGCGCCGAACGCGGCGCCGAGGCCATCGGCGCCAAAGCCGGTCAGGGTCGCCACGCCGAGCTGGTCCAGCAGCGCCTTGTGGCCGCCGGCCACGTCGAAATGCCAGTCCGGCACGCGGTTGACGTGGGTGGTCGGGTGGTCGTCAAACAGCGTGCCGGCGTCGCCGCTGAGGATTTCGGCCGGCACGATGCGTTCCAGTTCCTGCTGCAGCCGCAAGGCAACAGTGTCGCTGCTACCCGAAAACTCCATCAATTTGAGCGCGCCGCTGGCCAGCGACAGCCAGGCCAGGCCGGTGGTCACCGTCTTGCGCTGCGTGATGCTGCACAGGGCCAGCAGCGGCCGCTCGGCCTTTTCCGGCAGCAAGTCGGCGTCGGTCAGGGTACCCGGCGTGACCACGCGCATCACCTTGCGTTCGACCGGCCCCTTGCTGGTGGCCGGATCGCCGATCTGTTCGCAAATGGCGACCGACTCGCCCAGCTTGACCAGCTTGGCCAGGTAGCCGTCGAGCGAATGAAACGGCACGCCGCACATCTTGATCGGATTGCCGCTGGCCGCGCCGCGCGCCGTCAGGGTAATGCCCAGCAAGCGCGCGGCTTTTTCCGCATCGTCAAAAAACAGCTCGTAAAAGTCGCCCATACGATAGAAGACCAACATCGTCGGGTGATTGTCCTTGATGCCCATATATTGCTGCATCATCGGCGTGAGCTTGCTGCGGGCGATATTGGCGAGCTCGTGGTTTGACTGCATGTTCATGTAAGTCTTTGAAGGTAAGCGTTGTTCTGTAGGGTGGTCGGCGGCCGGGCATGGCGGGCGCGCAATGGCGCGGCCAGGCTGCCTGCGGCAAGCCACACTTTACCATTACCGGCGGGGGAGGGGCGAGACTTGCCGGACGGCAGGCCTGGCTCCATGACGTTCACGTCAGTTTCTTTTGATGATGCTATCGGCATGGGCCTTCAGCACCGGATTGCCAACCGCATTATTGTTGTGCTTGGTAGCATTGGCCAGCACGGAAGAGACACTGTCCTTATAGATCGCCAGGATTTCTTCTGCATTCTTTCCAGCCGCAATGCCCACTACAAACGCTGTTTCGGCATACGCTTTTTGCGACAAGATCCATTTGGCCAGAGCCAGTTGCTGCGCATCATGCGATGCCTTGAAGCGCGGATTTTTTGCTGCTATCTCATCCATTGGCAGTGATAACAAACTTTCAAGAAATTTATTGTCAGTTTCAAGCTGTGCATTTGCCCGCTGTAGCTGATGATTTTTTTCGGCAAGTACGCTTGCCTTATCTCGGAGCTGAGCAATCAAGCTGTCATTGGACTGATTGCGAAATTTTTCGGCATCGAGCTCTCGCCTTGCCGCAATCTCCTCCAGTCTTGCCCTCTGTTCATTCAGTTTTGCCTGTTCTGCAAAATGATTGTTTGGGTTGAAGTAATCACTGCTCATGACGCGCCTTGTTCTCAGTTTCGGAAGATTGTTAAAAGTGTAGCAGTGATTCCTGAGTTGATGCCACTGTGTCATCTTGGCCCCGTACCTTGCTGGCAGATCCAGTCACATGACAACCGCCAAACAACAGATTGGTGCAAATGTGGTTTCTTTTAATTAACGTAAATTGCCTCAATATAATTTCAGGGTAAGATGGAGGCATCCAGGCATTTTTCTTTTCAAGTACCCCCAACTTTGTATTGTATTGAGGGAAATATTGCCAACTGCCAGGCGTCACGAGCGTCCGGGTTGGACTGGTGAATCTTGAATAACAACCAAGCCCAACCTATGACCATTTCCTGCCATATCACCGAAGCGCGCCGCCTGCAGGCGCTGCGCAAGCTCAATCTGCTCGACACGCCGCCCAGCGAGGCATTCGACCGCATTACGCGCATGGCGGCGCGCTTTTTCAATCTGCCGATCGCCGCCGTGTCGCTGACCGATACCAACCGCCAATGGTTCAAGTCGCGCGTCGGCGTCGAGCACACCTCGATACCGCGCATGCAGGCGCCGTGCGGCGCAGTGGCCGACAGCCGCGACGTGCTGGTGATTGCCGACCTGCTGGCCGACGCCGGCTATCGCGACAGCCCGCTGGCCGCCGGCGGCGTGCGCTATTATGCGGGCGCGCCCCTGATCACGCAGGATGGCCATTGCCTGGGCGCCTTGTGCGTGCTGGGCACCGCGCCGCGCGAGACGACGCCGGAAGAGCTGGGCAGCTTGCAGGACCTGGCCGGCATGGTGATGGCGCAGATCGAGATGATGCATGCGATCGGGCGCGTCGATCCGGTCAGCGGCTTGCCGAACCGCACCCAGTTCATCGAAGATTTCGAGGACATGCAAAAAGACCGCCCCAGCGGCGAATGGCGCCTGGCCATCCTGATCAACCTGGCCACGCCGGAACAACTGGCGCACGCCGCGCGCGCCATGGATTCGGTCTACCTCGACGAACTGGTCAACGACGCGGCCGCCTGGATACGCGACGAGCTCGGCGATGGCCGCAAGGTCTACCACGTGGCCACCACCCAGTTCGCGCTGCTGGCGGCGCCCGGCATCACGCTCGACGCTTGCCTGCCGGTGATCGAAGCGAAAATCGCCGGCGCCATCGCCTCCATCAAGACCAGTTTCGTGGCCACGCCTGCGGTTGGCGTGGCGCCGTTCGAAGTGGGCACGGCCGATTGCCTGAGCGTGCTGCGCCGCGCGCAAAGCGTGGTCCAGGATGCGCTTGAACGAGCCAGCCATGTGGCCGTGTATTCCGCGCATGAAGACCGGCTGTACCGCCGCCGCTTCACCTTGCTGGGCGACTTCGCGCGGGCCCTGGCCAGCGGCGACCAGCTGCGCCTGGTGTACCAGCCGCGCATCGACATCGCCAGCGGCCTGTGCGTGGGCGCCGAAGCCTTGCTGCGCTGGAACCACCCGACCCTGGGCGCCATCGGCCCGGCCGAATTCATCCCCTTCATCGAGCGCTCGCGCCTGGCGCAAGCCACCACCGCCTGGGTGCTCGAAACGGCGCTGGAGCAGCAACGGGCGTGGCGCGAGGCGGGCATGGCCTTGCAGCTGTCGCTCAACGTGTCGGCCGCCAACCTGCTTGAAACCGACCTGGCCGCCCGCATCACCGAAGCGCTGGACCGGCGCGGCCTGCCGCGCGACTGCCTGGAACTGGAAATCACCGAAAGCGCCATCATGGAGCAGCCGGCCCGGGCGCATGCGACGCTCGAGGCGATCGCCGCCAGCGGCGTGCACCTGGCGGTCGACGACTTCGGCACCGGCTACAGCAGCCTGGCCTATTTGCAGCGCATGCCGGCCGACGTGGTCAAGATCGACCAGTCCTTTATCCGCGAACTGGAAAGCGACCCGCGCCAGCAGGGCCTGGTAAAAGCCATGATTTCATTGTCGCAGGACCTGGGCCACCGGGTGGTGGCCGAGGGCGTGGAAAACGAGGCGGTGCTGGCCTTTTTGCGCGAGGCCGGTTGCGATGAGGCGCAGGGTTACTGGTTTGCGCGGCCGATGGAGGTGGATGTGTTTACTGGCTGGTATGTGGGCCGCATCGTGGCGCAGGCGCAGCAACTGGCGTTGAATGTGGCGGCGAGGCCCGCTGCCGGTGATGGCAGCTTTACCACAGGCGCGCCAGCGGCATCACAAAGCCGCTGAAGAACGACCACTTGGGTGACGCGCGATTGAGTCCGCGCGCAACGCCGAAGTCGATTGCCAGCCGTCTGGTCGGGCTGTAGGTGGTGGCGAACAGAACCTGGGCCGTGCTGTCGGCGCCTGGCCGGCGCGTGCCGGACAGCTCGCCCGTGGCGCCCCAATGTTCGTCCAGCGGCAGCGACAAGGACACCGAAGCGCCCGTCTGCACGCGCCCTTCGCCGGCATCGGCGGCGCCCATGCGCGTCACGTTCAGATTGCTGTCCATATGCACGCTGGCGAGATCCTGGCTGTAGATGCCATTGACGCTGTAGTCCGCCTTGCCACTGCCGATCACCTTGCGCGCCGTCGGCACCGTGGCGCCCAGTTCCACGCCGAAGGCCGTGGCCGGGCTGACCAGGAAAGCATGCTTGAGCTCGATCGTTGTATCGCCCAGCCCCTGGTTGCGCCCATTGCCGCCGTCCCGCTCGGAAACAAAGGCCTCGCCCCCCAGCAACACGCCCCAGGTCTCGTTGAAAGCCAGCTTGACGGTGTAGGGCAGGCTGGCCCGGCGGTCATCATCGAGCCTGGTGTGCAGGCCACCCAGCTCCAGCTCCAGCTGCCCTGGTACCGGCAGTTGTGCCGGGCTGGAGACGGAAGGACGGTAAGGCGTCACCGCATCGTCCGGGGCTTGCTGGGCGTGCGCGGCGCTGGCGGCGAGGCACAGGCAGAGCAGACCGGCAAGCGGTTTCAGGACGGACATGTATGGGCTTTCGAATGATGCCAAATGGTGCATTGAAGGCACCATCCGCATAAGCTGTACTTGCTGCAGTGTTATGGTAAGAGGTAGCACATGCTTATGGACTGTGCTCTATGAAATCTAAGGGTAGGGCGATGCGTGTGGCATGACATCGTCCTTTATGTAACGTTATCCTACGTCCAGCGTACCGCCGACCGAGCTTTCAGGCATGACGCCGCCAGACACTTCTTCTACTTCATCAAAATTTAATTCTTGCATATTTTCCTCGCTGGTTTTTAACTTGGGTATTTGTATAGGTAAGTATTGCTCACTTACCAAGAATAATATTAACTTGCTGAGTTGATTTTGTATATGAAGACTGGAGAAATTTCCAAATTGCAAAAGACAGGCAAGCGTTTCCCATGTCAGCCGGTACTGATCACGCAGACTCTCTTGTCTCCTGCATCACATCCTGCACTATTTTCCCTTGTTGCAGTACCACCAGCCGCTCTGCCATGGCAATCGTTTCCGGCCGATGCGCAACAATCACGCGCGTCAGCTGGATCTTTTGAATCGCCGCATTGACGGCTTGTTCGTTCCACACATCCAGATGGCTGGTCGCTTCGTCCAGCACCAGCAGTTTCGGATTGCAGTACAGCGCGCGCGCCAGCAGGATGCGCTGCTTCTGCCCACCCGACAGGCCGCTGCCGATATCGCCCACCAGGGTATTGAAGCCCATCGGCATGGCGGCAATTTCTCCGTGCACGGCCGCCAGCTGCGCGCAGGCCTGCACCTGCTGCGGGTTCGGCGACGGCGCAAAGAAGCTGATATTGTCGGCGATCGAGCCGGCAAACAGGCTGTCTTCCTGCATCACGGTGCCCAGCAGTTGCCGGTAGTTCTTCATGCCCAGGTTGGCCAGGGTCACGCCGCCGATCAGTATCTCGCCTTCGGTCGGCTCCAGCAGGCCCAGCAGCAGTTTCATCAGGGTCGTCTTGCCGCAGCCGGACGGGCCGGTCACCGCAATGCACTGGCCGGCCGGTATCGTCAGGTTCAGCCCACTCAGCACATAGGGTTCGCTGTCGGCGTAGCGGAACGCCAGGTTGCGGATCTCGATCGATGGCGAAATATGGTCGATGTCGATTTCCACGTCGTTGCTGTCTTCTTCAGCCTTGGTCAACACGATATCGGCGACGCGCTCGCCATGCAGGCGCAGCATGCGCAGTTCGAACAGCTTGTCGACCAGGCTGGCCATGCGCTGGCTGAATTGATCCTTGTAGCTGATAAACGCGAACAGCATGCCGACCGAAAAACGGTTGTCGAGCACCGCCAGCGCGGCCATCCAGATAATGATCACTCGTTCGGCGCTGAATAAAAATGTATTGGCGGTCTGGTACGACACCGACAGGCGCGCGATGCGCAGGTCGGCATTGAACTGGTCGGCCAGCGCATTCATCCAGCTGGCGCGGCGCTCTTCATTGCGGCCGAACAGGCGGATGCTCTGGATGCCGCGCACCGATTCCAGGAAGTGGGTCTGCTGCTTGGCGGCGTGGATGATCTGCTCGGCGGTCGCTTCGCGCAGGGCCTTGAAGATGCTCCAGCGCAGCAGCACGTACAGCAGCACCGCGATGCAGGCCACGCCGGCCAGCAGCGGACTGTAGATCAGCATCATGCCCAGCGTGGCTAGCACCAGCACGCCGTCGATCGCGCCTTCGACAAATTGCGTCGTCAGGCTGCGCTGCATGGTCTGGATCGAATTGAAGCGCGAGACGATATCGCCAGTGTGGCGCTTCTCGAAATACGGCAGGGGCAGCTTCAACAAATGCGCAAACGCATTGCCCAGCCATTGCAGATTCAGATTCGTCGCCAGCACGGTGGTGATCCACGAGCGCACGGCGCCAATCGCCGTCTGTATCAGCACCAGCAGCAGAAAGCCGCAACCGAGCACCGTGATCAGGTCGCGGTCGGCCGCCAGCAAGGCTTCATCGACCAGCCACTGCATGTAGAACGGCGCCACCAGCGCACACACCTGCAAGGCCAGGCCCAGCACCAGCAGTTGCAGCAGGCCGCGTTTCAGGCCCACCACACGCCCCATCAACGACAGCAAGGAAAACTGCTGCTTTTCCTCGACCTTCCTGAATGCGGCGGTCGGCGTCAGCTCCAGCGCCACGCCCGTAAAGTGCTTCGCCACTTCCGCCAGCGGCAGGCGGCGTTCGCCGACGGCCGGATCGTGGATCACCGCATGGCTGCCGGAGACTGAGCGCAGCACCACGAAATGGTTCAGGTCCCAGTGCAAAATCGCCGGCAGCTTCAGTTCGGGCAAGTGCTGCATGTCCAGTTTCAGCGGCCGCGTATGCAGCGCCAGGCCCTGTGCCATCGCCATCAGGCCTTTTAACGTGACACCTTTCAGCGAGACGGAAAAGCGCCGGCGCATGCTGGAAATATCGATCTGGTGGCCCCAGTAGCTGGCCACCATACACAAGCTGGCCAGGCCGCATTCGGCCGCTTCCGTCTGCAGCAGCACGGGCAGGCGATTGCTGCGCCAGAAAGACAAATGAGCAAGAGAGGGGAGATGCATGGCGCGCAGACAAAGAGAATAAAAAAGAAGTTTTACAGGCGCCCGGAAATGCTGAACAGTGGCTCCAGCACCCATTCATACAGGCGGCGCTGTTCCAGCAGCACGCTGGCATCGACCAGCATGCCCGACTTCAAAGGCAGCGTTTCGCCATACGCCTGCACGCTCTGGCGCTGCAGGCGCAAGCGAATGCGATATAACGGTTCGCCACTGGTGCCACTGACGGCGCCCGGCACGGCCAGGTCTTCCGGCCGCAGCGAAGTGCTGGCCACTTCGCGTACCTGGGCCGGATACTGGCCGAATTTCTGGTACGGATACGCCTGGTAGCGCAGTAGCACCTGCATGCCCGGCTTGATAAAGCCGACCGAGCGCGATGGCGCATAGATTTCCGCCTCCAGTTCCGCGCCCATCGGTAGCACCGAAGCCAGCACGCTGTTGGCGGCCACCGTCTGGCCGATTTCGGTGGTGATCGCGGTGACCTTGCCATCCTGCGCGGCGCGTACCAGGATCTCGCGGCGCGCCTCGTTTTCGGTCAGGTCCTGCTCGATCTCTGAGGCGTTACGCTGCAGGTTTTCCGCATCGCGCTGGGCCTGCACCTCCAGGTCGCGTACATCGGCTTCGGCGCTGGCCAGGTCGCGCCCGCTGGCCGACTTGATGCGCTGCAGTTCCGCCAGCCTCTGGTGCTGGTCCAGCAGCTCGGCCTGCTTGTCCTGCAACTGGGCAGACGAGATGTAATTGGTGACGTGCAGGTCGCTGTAGCGCTTGTACGATTGCTCGGCCAGGGTAATGCGGCGCTGCTGCAGCACGATCTGGTCTTCCATGCGAGCGATCTCGGCCGTGAGGTCGCTGGCACGGCGTTGCCCGGCCGCCATGCGCTGGCGCGACTGCAGGCTCGATTGTTTCAGCTCCGCGTCATAACTGTCGCGCCGGCTTTTCAACAAGGTCGACACCACTTGCTGCGGCGCACCGGCATTGGCGCTGCTGCGCTCGCCCGACAAT
Organism: Janthinobacterium sp. PSPC3-1; assembly: GCF_049896105.1. Taxonomy (NCBI): domain Bacteria; kingdom Pseudomonadati; phylum Pseudomonadota; class Betaproteobacteria; order Burkholderiales; family Oxalobacteraceae; genus Janthinobacterium; species Janthinobacterium sp. PSPC3-1. The sequence continues at coordinate 281,900 of NZ_JAFCTQ010000001.1, forward strand.
ACGAACAGTACCTCGCCAGCGCGCACGGTCTGGCCTTCCTTCACGCGCGCTTCGGTAATCACGCCAGACTGGCCCGGCATGACGCGAATCACGCCGCTGGTCGGCAGCAGCACGCCTTGCGACTGCGCCTTGCGGGTGGTGCTGAAGAAAATGAAAAAAGCGATGATGGCCAGCGCGATGCCCAGAAACAGCAGGGTCAGGAACAGATGGCTGACGGGACGCGCCAGGATGACCGTGCCATATTGGCGGCTGCTCAGGTGCTCGAGGGCTTGCTGGCGGAACAGCGGTTGGACAGCTTGAGGGGGAGTTGCTGGCGACGCCGGAGCACTGGGTTGATCACGCAAAATAAGTGCTTTTCAATAAATGGATTGATCTCGGCCACGGTGTGCCGGAAACAGGTGAAACACGAGCTTCAGAGAAAATATCGCCGAAGCTCGTTGAGCGCACGCCACGCTGAAGCCTGCGTCGCAAATCCGTGTTTGGTACAAAGTAAATGCCTGTTTATGCTAGCGCATTGACTAACATGCCATCGGTCATGCTTGTTGATGCACTAATGTCTTTTGTTGTGTTTTAATGGCAAAATTATCTGAGGCAGCCTTACCAGTTGCTTTCGCCACCAACCGAGCTTTCAGGCAAGTTGCCACCGGATACCTCTTCAATTTCCTCGATGCTTAATGCTTGCATGTTTTTCTCCAAAACTTCATTATAGGTTGATGACAGGTGGTGCTGAAATGCCCCGTGGGATCGTGTCGCCGCCCACTGAGCCTTCAGGCATGTTGCCGCCAGAAACTTCCTCGATTTCATTGATTTTCAATTCCTGCATATTACTGTCCATTCGTTTTAAATGTTGCGGGTGAAATCAGGCTTTTATATGATTAGGTTTCCAAGCGTCCGCCAACCGAAGCTTCAGGATAATTTCCGCCAGCCACTTCTTCGATTTCACTAATATTTAATTCTTGCATATATTTTTCTTTTCTTCTGGTTGTTTGAATCATACATCGAATTTTAGTAGACAGCGTGCATCGTCAGTCCTGATCGCAACTTGAATTTTCTACTGGGTTTTATGTGAAAAGCCAAGCTTTCAGATATTTTTTCCATCGCAAAATTTTTCAATTTTGGTTTGACTTAATTCAGTCATGGCTTCTGCCAAAAATTAAAATTTATGATGGTTCTCGATGACCATGCAATCACGGCCTTACTTTGCCACCAACTGAAGCCTCCGGATAGTTTCCGCCTGATACTTCTTCTATTTCTTTGAGATCTAATTCTTTCATATTGTTTTTCTTTCTTTTGAATTTTGTGAGATAAAAATCAGGTCGACTATGTTTATATGTTTCAGTTTTTATTATTATTTTCTATTGAAATAATAATTTTATTTTTTTTTATCTCTTAGATTTTATCTCGGACCAGTATCACCACCAACTGAGCTCTCAGGCATGTTGCCGCCGGATACTTCGTCAACTTCATTTAAATTTAATTCTTCCATTCGATTGATTCTATCTTGAGATTGAGGTGCTGAGAGAATAATTTAACTGAAAATTTTGACTGCTGCCTGGAATGGAGTTAATGTTTTAATTAACCCATGCCCCAAGCATCGCCAACCGAGCTTTCAGGAATATTTCCACCTGATATTTCTTCTAAATCATTATCATCTAATTCTTGCATTTTTGAAAAATTTGAAAATGTGGTATATGTTGGACTAGTATCGCCGCCCACTGATGCTTCTGGCATATTTCCACCGGAAACTATCTCTACCTCATAAAAATCAAGTTCTTTCATATTATTCATAAATGATTGATTTTTACAAAGTGAATTTATCTAATTGTTACATATCAGTGTTGCCGCCTACTGATGCTTCTGGGTCAAAACTAAAAACACGTAATTCTGGCAGATCCTGTTCACCTCTGGTAATGCGTACGGTTATGACAAATGCAAGTTCCCAGCGGCCTTTGCTTTGCCCGATATCGAGATTGTGTTTCCATTCCTGACGAATACGGCGCAGGTCAGGCATTTCCGGATCTTGTGGCAGTAAGTGCGATTCAAAATCCAGTGGCAGTTGGTATGTTGCACCCACTGATTGCAGAAATGGTGACGGCATGGAGTAGCGTGTGGGTAAATCTGGACCAATCTGCGTCAACTGAGGCACGCTGATAAGGCAGCAATCGACGATTTGAAAGCCGGTAAAACCACTTTCTTTTGAGCCGCAGCAATTAATTTCTAGGTAAACATGCTGACCTTGCTGAAAGTGTACACCTCCCATATAAGGCCCATGGCGAGGATCAGCGCTACCATCACAAGAGGTAAAGGCGTAGTCCAGTTCATTGGTAATTTGATCTGCATCGAAGTGAACAGATAATTTCATCCAAGGTTTTTCGTAATTCATCTTTCTATTTTCTTTCGATGTGAGTAAGTAGTTTTTGATAGCGAGCATCTCGCCTCAGTGCCAACAGATCGGGAGTTGCTTCGATCAGATTGATAGGGTAGCCTCGCTCCAGGGCGCGTGCGAGAGAAGTTATTGCTTCGTTGCGGTTGCCTAGTAATTCATAGGTTAATGCTGCGCGAAAATGAACATCTGGCAAAGTAGGGGCAAGATTGATAGCTTGCGCCACGTGCTTTAACGCATCTTCACGCAAGCCAATATACGCAGAATATAATGCCAGACGAGAATGAATGTTGAAGTCATTAGGCATGTTTTTGAATGCGTATTTGGCAAGTATTATGGCTTGGCGATAAGATTCGCGCGAAAGTTCAATTTGGCCTGGAACCCATCGTTGAGCATCTGCTAGATTTGCCCAAAGTAAATAATTATTGGGGCTTCCTTTTTTATCGGAGACTGCATTTTTAAATGATTGAACTGCACCTAAATAGTCTCCGCGATTAAATAGTGCATTGCCTAAGTTTGTGTAAAGTTCCCAATCTGGATTTATTTGCAATCCTTGTTGTAGAATTTGTAGCGCTTCATCATTGCGATTTAAACGATCAAGTGTGGCACTAAGATAGGCATATGCGTTTGCTAATCCTGGTTCTAATTTTACTACCTTTCTAAAAAGCTTTTCTGCCTCAATATAGTTTCCCTGATTATAGTGTATGCGCGCTAGGAGAGAAATGAACGGGCTACTGTCAGGATAGATTTGTAAAGATGCCTCAAGTATGTCTTTTGCTAAATAAAATTTTTGTGCACGATTAAACAGTCGAGCTTTACCATACAATCCGAGAAAATTGTTTGGTTCTAAATTTAATGCAATAGTCGTTTCTTGTTGAGCTTGATCGTGTTTTCCTTTGTACTCAAGCACCCAAGCCTTCGCTACATGCGCCAAGGCTAACTGGTCGTCGGTTATTAATGCTTGCTTCGCTGTAACATCTGCGCGTTGTAGCCAGGTGGGATCGCGATCACTGCCTAGATAGCGTAATGTGGATACCAGCGAAGTGCCTGCGTTTGCACCTGCATGTTCGGGTTTGTGCTTGAGAATTTTGCTGAAATGTTCCAGCGCCTGATATTGAGAAATTTGTTGGTCGAAGGTACGTAACGCCTTCATCCCCGCAGCCATACTTTCTACCTCGGAATATGGTGCCGGCACTTTTTTCCCAGTGATTAAAGCTGTTACTGCAGGTGCTATATTGGACCATTGCCAAGTGAGTAACAACATCAACGCTATAATCCCTGCACCAATTTGCAAACTGCGCTTGCGCGGTACTGGAACTCGAATTGAAACAGTTGTGGGGGGCGCGGGCGGCAATGTGGTTTCAGGTGTCGGGACCGCGGCAGATGCCGATATCAGACCGCTGCGGTGCGCCGCGATCGCTTCCTTTATCCCCCCCATCGTCCTCGGCCGCTCCACCGGATCATGCGCCGTCATCGAACGCACCAGCGCGTCGATGGCCGCTGGCACGGACGAGGGCATGGCCGCCCACACGGCGTTCGTCTGCATGTGGGCGGCGGCCAGCGCCAGGCCGTTCAGGTGCGGGAACGGGCGCTGGCCGGCCAGCATTTCATACAGCATGGCGCCCAGCGCGTAGATGTCGCCACGCATGTCGGGCAGGCGGCCCATCAGGCGCTCGGGCGCCATGTAGGCGATCGTGCCCTGCAGGTCGCACAGGGCGGTGGTTTGCGTCGCCTGCGGATCGAGGTGGCGCGCCAGGCCGAAGTCGAGGATGCGCACCTTGCCGTTCGCTTCGAGCATCAGGTTCGACGGTTTCAGATCGCCATGCACCAGGTCCATGGCATGCGCTTCGTCCATCGCGTCGGCGATCTGCTGGGCGATGTCGAGCGCGGCGTCGAGCGGCATGGCCGCTGCGTGCATGACTTGTCCCAGGGTCTGGCCCTCGACCAGTTCCATCACGATGGACTGGCTCTTGCCGTCGCCGTCGATCGAGAAGATGCGCACGAAGGCGGGGTGGCGCAGGGACGCCGCCAGGCGCGCTTCGTTGAGCAGCTTTTCCGGATGCAGCATGTCGGCATGCTGCTTGAGACGCTTGAGCGCCACGCTGCGGCACAGCTTGGCATCCCACGCTTCGTACACGTGGCCGAAACCGCCTTCGCCCAGCAGCCGGCGCACTTCGTAGTGCGCGCTGAGGGTGTCATCTTGCAGCGCAGGCTGCAGCACCGGATCGAGCAATTCCATAGGGCCTGATGTGCAGTAAATTGATTTTAAGTAACTTCCTGATTTAAAACGATTGTTTCGAATAAGTCAATTCCTATTGATAAAAAATGAAGATGGCTTGCCGTGCAAGATGATGACGTGCGCACCAGAAACTTGTTTAAACGCAACTTTGACGGTGGCTACCGCACCAATAATGCAAGGGGAACCTGGCATGGGAAAGGGCGGTCATGGACAAGCTGCTGCAGTATTACGAGCGTGAACTGGGCACCCTGGGCGCGCATAACCAGGCGTTCGCGCGGCGCTATCCGGCGCTGGCCGGCGCGCTCGGCATGGCCGGTGGCGAGCCCGGCGATCCGCACTTGGCGCGCATGCTGCAGGCGTTTGCCATGTTCAATGCGCGCACGGCCAAGCGGCTCGACGATGCATTCGGCCAATTCAGCGATACCCTGCTGGACGTGAATTTTCCGCATTATCTGCGGCCGTTCCCGTCGTGCTCGATTGCCCGCGTGGACAGCGATGGCCATGACGATATTGGCCCGCTTGTGATTCCACGCGGCACTGTCATGCATGCGCAGGAACAGCAGGGCGTGGCTTGCAAGTTCAGCACGGCGTGGGACGTGACGGTCGCGCCGCTGCGCCTGTTTGACGTGCGCTATCAGGCCGTGCTGGCGGCGCCGCCAGCGCTGCGCCTGGCCAGCGAACTGGGGTCGGCCATCAGCATCGGCATCGAAGCCACCGGCGCGGTGTCCGCCTTGGGCAAGCTGGCCCTGCCGTCGCTGCGCTTGTTCCTCGATGGCGAACCGGCCTTGTGCGCGAGCTTGCGCGACGCCCTGTTTCTGCGCGTGCGCGGCGCCTGCGTCGAGATCGTCGATGGCGCCGGGAAAGGACGCTGGCTGGCGCTGGAGCAGATTCCGGTCGCGGCGGTGGGCTTTGCACCAGGCGAAGCGTTGATCCCGTTCCAGGCCACTGGGCACCCGGCCTACCGCCTGCTGACCGAATACTTTGCCTTTCCCGAGAAATTCAACTTTATCGATATCGGGCTGGCGCCGATCCTTGCGCTGCTGCCGGACGACTGCCGCCGCTGCAGCGTGCACTTGCTGCTGGCCGATGTGCATGCCGACTCCGCTATCGCGCGCATCCTGCGGCCATTATCAAAGCGCAACTTGCTGACCGGCTGCACGCCGGTCGTCAATCTGTTTGCCCAGGCGGCCAATCCGCTGCGCCTGACGCACACCAGCGCCGACTATCCGCTGCTGCCGTCCGTGCGGCAGGCGCATGGCCATGACATCTACAGCGTCGACAGCGTGCGCGTGCTCGGTGGCAGTGGGCAGGGTGCGGCGCCGGACACTTATTTCCCTTTGTATTCGATGCGCCACGGCGAGGCCGGCGGGCGGCGGGGCCGCTACTGGCTGACGCGGCGCGACGAGGTCATGGCGCTGAGCCATCCCGGCTATGAAATGCGCATCGCCTTTGTCGACAGCGCCATGGCGCCGCTGCACGACAGCACGCAGACGGTGTCGATCAATCTCACCTGCAGCAACCGAGACTGGCCGACCCGCCTGGCCTATGGCGCGCCGGGTGGCGACCTGCGCCACGAAGGGCCGGCCAGCAGCCTGCCGGTGCGCCTGTTGCGCAAGCCCGGCGCGCCTTGCCGCTTTGCCTCGGGCGCGCCGGCTCACTGGCGGCTGATTGCCCAGCTGTCGCTGAATCACCAGTCGCTGGGCCAGCAGGGTTTGCCGGTTTTCAAGCAAATCCTGGAGCTGTACAACTTGCCGGGTTCTATCAGCGCCGCGCGCCAGATCGCCGGCATTATCGGCTTGCGCCAGTGTCCCGCCAGCACCTGGCTGGCCGACGAGGCGGGCGGCAGCCTGGTGTTCGGCATCGAGGTCGTGCTGACGGTGGACGAGGACGCCTTTGCCGGCAGCGGCCTGCATGCGTTCGCGCAAGTGATCGAACATTTTCTCGGGCTATATGTTCACCTTGCCAGCTATACCCGATTGATCGTCCTGTCGCACCAGAGCGGAAAGGAGTTGCTATGTTGCCTGCCCCGCAATGGAAGCCAGACCCTGGTCTGAACCCTGACGTTATTCCTGATTTGATTGCGCAGTTGCTGGCGCGGCCCGGGTGCTTCGATTTTTTCCAGGCGCTGCGCCTGCTGGCGGCCTGGCTGGCGCAACAGGGAGTGGAAGCGGACCGGATATTCGGGCACGGCCTGCACCTGCACGGCAGCGCCAGCCTGGCGTTTGCGCCTGGCCAGATCGAACACTGCTGGGCCGATGACGAGGGCCGGTTGCATGTGCGCGCGGCCATGATCGGTTTTCTGGGCCTGCACGGCAACTTGCCGCTGCACTACACCGATACCATCGACCGCCATGAACGCGACACGGGCGACAGCGGCCCGCGCGCCTGGCTCGATGGCTTGTCACAGCGTGCGCTGAGCTTGTTTTACCAAGCCTGGGCCCGCTACCGCATCGAATGCCAGGGCGACGCCGATGGCGGCGACTTCCTGCCGTTGCAACTGGCGCTGGCCGGCGTCGCTCCCGGTGCCTTGGCGCACCAGTCCGATAGTTTGCCCGCGCACGTGATTGCCCATTACGCGGCTTTGCTGCGCCACCGGCCGGCCACGGCCGAAGTGATGCAGGCGGTACTGTTTGAATATTTCGGCGTGGACGTACGGTTGCAGCGTTTTATTGCTGCCTGGGTGACCCGCGCGCCGCACGAGCATACGCGGCTGGCGGGCAGCAACGCCGTGCTGGGCGGCGGCGCCATGCTGGGCGAGCGCTGTCGGCGCGCCGATCTGCGCCTGCGCCTGGTATTCGGACCCTTGTCGCGCGAGCAATATGACGACTTCCTGCCGGGCCGGCCGGGCGCGCTTGTCCTGCGCCAGATGCTGGCGCTGTTCGGCTTGCCGTGCGTCAGCTTCGAGGTGCGGCTGGTGCTGCGCCGCGACGCCGTGCGCGGTTGTGCGCTAGGCGATGGCGCCTGCCTGGGCCAGCATGCCTTTGTGCTGACCGAACCGCCACAGGCCGACCGCGACGACATGCATTACGAGCTGCGTTTTGATGGTTCCGCCTGAGATGGCAAATCTTGACCATGATGGGAGGGCATGCCGTGGACAGTGACAACGATTTTGCGCAATGGATGGCGCTGGAAAAAACCTTGATTACCGCCAACCGGCCGCTGCGCCTGCGCCTGGCTTATGCGCAAGGCATCAATGACGATGTGCTGCTGCCGCAGCGCATCCACGGCACGGAAACCCTCTGTGGCGGCATCGAGTACCGCATCCTGTGCGTGGCGACCGATGCCCAATTGCCGCTCAAGCAGTTCATCGCCGTGCCGGCCGAGTTGCAGATCGTGACCGACCGGGGCGCGCTGCGCAGCGTGTGCGGCATCGTCGCCGAAGCGATGGCCGGCCAGAGCGATGGTGGCCTGGCCACGTATCAGCTGGTGCTGCGCGATGCGCTGGCGCTGATGGACAAGCGCATCAATACGCGCGTGTTTCTCGACAAGAACGAATTGCAGATCGTGCAGCTGCTGTTCGAGGAATGGCGCCAGGGCAACGGCATCCTGGCGGCCAGCCTGGCGCTCGATATCGAGCCGGCGCTGGCGGCGCGCCAGCATCCGCCGCGCGACTTCACCATGCAGCACAATGAATCGGACGCGGCCTTTATCCGCCGCCTGCTCAGGCGCCGTGGCATCGCCTGGTGCATCTGTCCCGGCCAGCCCGCCACCCCGGGCGCGCAAGGCGACGATTTTCCCGCACACACGGTGCTGCTGTTCGATGACGCCAGCCGGCTGCCGCAAAACGCGGCCGGTCTGGTGCGCTATCACCGCGACGACGCCACCGAACAGCGCGATACCGTCACCGCCTGGAATGCCGTGCGCCGTTTGCAGCCGGGAACGCTTGACCGCCACAGCTGGGACGAGGCCCACCCGCTCAATCCGCAATTCATGCATACGCGCTCATACGGCATGGCGCAGCAGGGCGCCAACGGCCAGCAACTGGCGGCCACCCTGGACGATTACATCGTGCAGATGCCGCAGGCCGGCGCCGGCAGCGACGATCACGCCCGGCTGGGCGAACTGGCGATGGCGCGCCACGACCTGGAAACCAAATGCTTCGAGGGCGAAGGCTGCGTGCGCGATTTTTGCGCCGGGCAATGGTTCAGCTTGCAAGGCCATGCGGAGATCGACAGCCACGCCGTCGACCAGCGCAGTTTCGTGATCACGTCCCTGACGGTATTAGCCAGCAACAACTTGCCGAAGGGACTCGATGCGCGCATCGACCGCCTGTTTGCGCAGAACCAATGGGCCATCGATGCCAGCCTGGCGCCGCCAGCGGAGGGCATGACCTTGCGTTACCGCAACCGTTTCAGCTGCGTGCGGCGCGGCGTCGCCATCGTGCCCGCTTTCGACCCGCGCAGCGACTTGCCCGTGGTGCGCCTGCAAAGCGCACTGGTGGTGGGCCCAGCCAATGAAGAGGTGCATTGCGACGCGCTGGGCCGGGTCAAGCTGCGCTTTGTTGCCACGCGCGCAAGAGACCATGCACATGCCAACGGCTCGGGCGCTTCGAACAGCGAGCGCGATTCGGCCTGGGTGCGGGTGGCGTCGAGCTGGGCCGGCAACGGCCCCGGCATCGGCCGGCAGTGCGGCGCCGTGACCTTGCCGCGCGTCGGTAGCGAAGTGCTGGTCGATTTTCTCGGCGGCGACCCGGACCGGCCCATCATCGTCGGCCAGTTGTACAACGCGGTAGCCATGCCGCCCGGCTTGAGCGAGCGCGGCGGCTTGCCTGGCAACCGCTATCTGTCAGGCCTGCGCAGCCGCGAAGTACGCGGCACGCGCGGCAATCAGCTGTGCCTGGACGATACGCCGGGCCAGATCGGCGCCCAGCTGGCCAGCGACCATGCTGCGACGCAATTGAACCTCGGTCATTTGAGCGTGCCGCGCGTTGACGGCGCCGGCCAGCAGCGCGGCGACGGTTTCGAATTGCGCAGCGACGCCAGCGGCAGCCTGCGCACGGCCCGCTCGCTCTTGATTACAAGCTGGAAACAGCTGGCCGCCGGCGGCAAGCAGCTTGACAGCAGCGAGCACGTGGCGCTGATGAAAGAGTGTCTGGAACTGTTCACTTCGCTTGGCGAGTATGCCGCGCAGCACCAGGCACTGGCGCCGGAACCTGCCGGCAGCAAGGCGCTGGCCAGCGCGATCGCGGCGGACCAGCCGGTGATCAGCATTACCGCGCCCGAGGGCGTGGCCGTTTCCACGCCCAAAACCATCGCCGGCCATGCCGGTGAAAACATCGACCTGGTGGCCCTGCGGCAGCTGCAACTGAGCGCGGCGCAGCACTGCAATCTCAACGCGGGCAAGGGCATCTCGCTGTTTGCGCACCAGGATGGCATCGTGCAAGTGGCCCATCACGGCAAGTTCTTGCTGCAAAGCCAGCATGACCTGCTGCAGGCCGATGCCGCCAAGGAAATCCGCTTGTCGGCCGGCACGCGCCTGGTCGGCATGGCGCAGGATGAAATCACCTTCATGACGACCGGCGGCGCGTATTTGAAACTGTCGGGCGGCGCGGTCGAGCTGGGCGGGCCGGGCGCCTTGACGATCAAGACCGACGGCCACCACTGGAATGGTCCGGGCAGCATGAAGGCGGAGTTGCCGGTTTTCAGCGAAGGCGACCTGGGCCGCATGCCGCGCCTGGTGCGCGCCACCGACGGCATGCCGGTCGAAGGCGTGGAAGTGCACGTCGAACGTGAAAACGACAGCGCCCTGACTGGCAAGAGCGACGCCGGCGGGCGCGGCCCCAAGGTGCTGACCGACCACTTGCAACGGCTGAAAGGCTTTTTCTTCAGCCGCCGTTCCTGATTCCCCCTCCAGGAGAGCACACCATGACCTTTGATCCACGCCCGCCGCTGTGCGACGACCCGAAAGTCGACCTGCACGGCGAGTTTGCCTGCAGCGCCAATTACTTACACAGCGACAAGGTGACCGTACAGCAGTTGCCGCTACCGGGCATCATTATTTTCGTGCACGGCGTCAATTCCGATGGCGAGTGGTACCAGGCTGCCGAGGAGGGCTTGTGCCGGGGCTTGAACCAGCGCCTCAAGCGAAGTTGCGATCACCTTATGCATCACGGCGTGGAAGGCGGGGAAATGACGCCGGTGAGTTATGGCAAGGAGATCACGGACGAAGGCTTTCTCAATCCCGAAATGTCGGCCGATAATCTCATTCTCGACAGCGCTACTTTCTCGCCCGTGATCCGCTTTCGCTGGGGCTACAAGGCCTCGGGCGAGGAATTGCAACAGTATGGCCGGGGCATCTACCTGAATGAACAGGATTACTGGGGTGGCGGCCCGTTTGCCAATGGCTGCAGCGCGCTGGCCGATTTGTGGAAGGAGGGCCTGAGCGAAGCCCTGTTCCTGTGGACCACGATCCAGCATATGAACCCGTTCCCCGAGCGACAGGTGTTCAGCTGCCCGCCGCGGCCGTATTTCGTGCTGGCCGCGTATCGCCTGGCCAAGCTGGTGGAAGCGGTACGCCAGCAGCAGGCCGACGTGCCGGTCACCATCGTCTGCCACAGCCAGGGCACGATGGTGGCGATGGCGGCCGCTTTCCTGGGCAAGAATCTGCCGGCGGTGGAGGGCAAGTTTCCCTGTGTGGCCGATAACTACGTGATCTGCAATTCGCCGTACAGCCTGGCGCAAAGTAATTTTTCAGAAAACTGGATCGGCAGCAACCTGCGCGCGGTGGACGGCAGCAAGGGCAGGGTGACGGTCGCGGCGCGGATCGAGACGTTGAAGAACTTCTTCGAGATTATCCGCCAGCGCGCCAGCCTGGCTGAAGTGCAAACAGACCAGCGCCTCGACGACTGGGCGGCCAATGTGCAACACGGATTCTCCGCCGCCGCCGACCGCGAACAATATGGCATCGCCGGTGCCGCGCGCGGCGGCAGGAAATCCTCGTACGGCCGCGTCACCGTGTATTGCAATCCGCACGATGTGGTGGTGTCGTCGATCGCCATCCAGGGCATCGGCTGGCGCGGCCTGGATGGCGCCGAGCTGGCGGCCACCCATGCCGCAGGCGTGTATGTGCAGCGCGTGTTTGCGCAGGGTTTCGAGGTGGGCAAGCAGGGCAGTTATCACTACTGGGCCAATCATTGGCGCAAACCCACGCCGGGCGGCAAGGATTTCTGGTTTCCGGACCAGAAATATGCGTCCTACTCCATCAAGCAAGGCAAGGAGGCCAGCGAGAGTGCGTTTGCCGCCATCCTGACGGTCGGCTTTGCGCCCTTGTTCATGCTGCTGACCAAACTGTCCAAAAACCCCACCAATGCCTCGCCCGACAAGGACTGGAAAATCGAACTGACTGCGCCCGACCTGGCGCCGCCCTTCACGCCCCAGTCCCTGCGTTTCGGGGTAGCGAGTGATCAATTCGACGAGGGCTACGACCCCGCCGGTGAATCGCGCCAGGCCGGCAAGCAGCGCACGCCGGACGACGATTATTTTGCCAACCATGAAATTCCGCGCGGCGGCCTGCAAGGCGAGGAAAAAAGGCTGGAAGCGCAACGCATGGACATCGCCAAAGGCACGGCCGACGACGAGGCGCGCCTGCGCTACGAGCAGCGCGCGGTACTGCGCGCCCAGGCGATACGGGAAGAGAAAAGCGCCGCTGGAAAAAAGGTAGAGCAGGAAATGCCGCGCGCCACGCCCAGCGCCGACTACATGACTTGGCGCAGCGCGCGGGTCGAGGAAATGATGTCTAACCAGGCCGGCGCTTTTGCCACCGACCATTCCACCATCATGACCAATCCCCTGCATGCGGAAAGAGTATTGGCGTATGACGTGCCGGTGGGGGTGTGCAATATCAAGGCGCAGGCGCTGAGGAGGTTGAGGGTGATGGCGGATTGGCGATTGTTGGAGTGGGGTGGAAACGATAACTCTGCAATTGAATTTCTGGAATATTTTAATGAAGGAAAATTTCGTCGGAAGACCATTTCGGCTTGGGTAGCTCAGTCTGGTGAGGCGGCAATGCCAAGTTTGATTATTGACAGGCGTCAAAATCCTGCGCCGAGTGCCGGACCCACATCTGGCGAAATGGCGCACGGTTGACATCTTGCTGCTTGATTCACCATAATTTTTTTATTAATAACTTTATTCAAAAAATATTTCGAATGGAGAATTCGCATGTTGAAAACGTTTTTTTTGTACGCATTATTGGTGCCGCTGGCATCAATTTTTCTCACCGCCTGCGCTCGGTTTCGCTCATCGACTACTACGCCGTTAAATACCATGGTTGTGTTGCCAGAAGCTGTCAAGCGACCTTATATGGCGCAAGTGGTTGCTGTGCAATGGCTTAATCCCTTGCAGCGTCGTGATTACCCGACGCAATGGCAGTTGCTTTGGACGTTAGGTCTGGTACAGCCCAACCCTGCCGATGACATGGTCAAGGCAAACCCTGGGAAGTATTCCAGCTTGCAGGCTATCTCGCCTGTCGCCGCTGGAAATGAAGGTGAAGAGACGTTTCGAGGCTATCATCAGAAGTATATTCGCAAGGTGATGAATCTGTTTCGTAGCCCGTATTTTTCAGATCCCGAGTATTTTTATAACGTTCATTCAGCCAAGGACAGGTCGCGCTGGCGCGAATTGGCTGGCATCCACGTGGAATATGCACTTCCTGAAGGAAAGCTTGATATAAAAGACGCGGCGGATTTTGTGGGCGATTACATTGCAGGTACTTTTGATATCGGTAATCCCAACTTTCCTACACTTTGGACACGGCCGACTCCACCGGACGTTCGCTTCAACACAGGCGGCCCCAACGCCGGCTTTACCTCCCTTTCCGCCGCCCTCGACTATCTGCAAGCCCACCCCAAGGAAACCGTCTGGGCCATGAACTGGGATGCGCCCAGCCGTCCCAAGGACAGGCAGATCAACGAAAACCTGGTGTTGCTGATTTTGGCTGGCCCTGACTTCAAGACCGAGCGCGCACCGCTGGCGTGGCTTGGGTATCCGAGCACAAAATCCATCGCCGACTTCGAGCTGAAAAAGGGCGAGCCGCCGCGGCTGGTGCAGGCGTGGACGGCCGCCATCGAAGAGGCCGCCGGCAAGGCGGGCAGAATCGATACCGAGATCGGCTATGTGATCCATGATGCGGGCAATATGCACAAGGACTCGTCCGACCGCATCGGCGCGCTGGCGCAGACCTTGACTTTGCAACTACCCGAGTTCGATTTTCTGAAACAAAGTTTTAATCTGACCGCCGTGCTGGGCGAGACGGGGGCCGGCACGGCCTTGACGAATGTGGCGCTGGGCATCGCTTACGCGCATCACTTCGGCAAGCCGGTGCTGGTGGCCGGCACCAGCGATCTGGCCGCGCCGGTGGCGCTGGTGGTGGCGCCGCCGGCGGTGGTGCGGCCGATTCAATATGACAAGCCTTGGTTCCGCGCGCGCGGCGGCAATCATGCATATTTGCCGTGGTGGGGGCTGCGGCATGATGCGCCCGAGTATCTTCAGGGGTTTTCGCAATGAAGAAATTGACAGCGGTGCTGGTTTCGCTACTGCTCTGTGCTTGCGCGACTTTACCGGTTCAGGAAGAGCCAGTGAAGCGCAGTGGTCCGTTCATCGCGCAGGTGGTCGGCTTGCAATGGCTGAATCCTTTGCAGCGGAAAGACTATCCGACGCAGTGGCAATTGCTGTGGACACTAGGGCTGGTAAAAGCCAATCCAAGGGATGAAATGGTCAAGGATAAACCTGAAAAATACTCTAGGCTTCAGAGCATCGGTTCTATCGCTGCCGGCAATGATGGCTCGGAATCATTCGATGGATATCATGAAAAATATGTCAGTAGATTAATTAGCCTGTTCCATGGATTTTATTACTCCGATCCAGAATACTTCTACAATGTTCACTTCGCTGATGACAAGTCCCGCTGGCGCGAACTGGCCGGTATCCATATCGAATATGCTTTGCCAGAAGGAAAACTGGATCCAGTCGAGACGATGGAATTCGTTCGCAAACGCGTGGCAAGAACTTTTAGCATTGGCAACATCCATGCTCCAACTCTTTGGACGCACGCTACGCCCCCCGATGTCCACCTGACCATGGGCGGCCCCAACGCCGGCTTCACCTCCCTTTCCGCCGCGCTCGACTATCTGCAAGCCCACCCCAAAGAAACCGTCTGGGTCATGAACTGGGATGCGCCCAGCCGTCCCAAGGACAGGCAGATCAATGAAAACCTGGTGTTGCTGATCTTGGCTGGCCCTGACTTCAAGACCGAACGGGCGCCGCTGGCGTGGCTTGGCTATCCGAGCACAAAATCCATCGCCGACTTCGAGCTGAAAAAGGGCGAGCCGCCGCGGCTGGTGCAGGCGTGGACGGCCGCCATCGAAGATGCCGCCGGCAAGGCGGGCAGAATCGATACCGACATTGGCTATGTGATCCACGATGCGGGCAATACCAATAAAGACTCATCGGACCGTATCGGCGCGCTGGCGCAGACCTTGACTTTGCAACTACCCGAGTTCGATTTTCTGAAACAAAGTTTTAATCTGACCGCCGTGCTGGGCGAGACAGGCGCCGGCACGGCCTTGACGAATGTGGCGCTGGGTATCGCTTACGCGCATCACTTCGGCAAGCCGGTGCTGGTGGCCGGCACCAGCGATTTGACGTCGCCGGTGGCGCTGGTGGTGGCGCCGCCAGCGGTGGTGCGGCCGATTCAATATGACAAGCCCTGGTTCCGCGCACGCGGTGGCAATCATGCGTATCTGCCATGGTGGGGGCTGCGGCATGATGCGCCTGAGTATCTTCAGGGGTTTTCGCAATGAACACGGGCCAGGAGGCGGCATGCGTGGCGTGATTCGTCTGAACGACCCCACCAGCCATGGCGGCAAGGTGATGGGGGCGGCGTCGAACAGCACGTTGCTGGGAGTGGCCGTGGCGCGCAAGGGCGATCCTTGCATGTGTCCGGTCAAGGGCCATGTGCGCTGCACGATTGCGGAAGGCGATCCGCAGGTGCTGATCGGCGGCGTGCCGGTGGCCTTCGAAGGCCACAAGACCACCTGCGGCGCCAGCCTGATTTCCACGGTGGGCAAAAGCGGGCGCGGCTGAGGCAATCAGGCCAGGCAACTGTCGATGGCCTTGCCCAGCTTGTTGACGACCTCGTCCACATGGCTGCCGTCGATGATATACGGCGGCGCCAGCAGCACATGGTCGCCGTGCTGGCCGTCGATGGTTCCGCCCATGGGGTAGCACATCAGGCCGGCCTGCATGGCTTGCGCCTTGATGCGCGCGTGCAGGCGCCGCGCCGGGTCGAACGGCTGTTTTGTCGCGCGGTCGCATACCAGTTCCAGCCCCAGGAACAGGCCTCGGCCGCGGATATCGCCCACATGCGGATGCTCGCCGAAGCGCTGGACCAATCGATCTTTCAACAGATTGCCCATGGCGCGCACATTGGCCAATAAATCGCGTCGTTCGATCTGCTGCTGCACCGCCAGCGCCGCTGCGCAGGCGGTGGCGTGGCCGATATAGGTGTGGCCGTGCTGGAAGAAACCGGTGCCATCACGGATGGTGTCGCGGATGGTGGTTGATACCATCACGGCGCCGATCGGCTGATAGCCGGCGCCCAGGCCCTTGGCGATGCAGATCAGGTCGGCGGTCACGCCTTCCTGCTCGCAGGCGAACAGGCTGCCCGTGCGGCCCATGCCGCACATCACTTCGTCGAGGATGAACAGGATGCCGTGGCGCTGGCAGATGGCGCGCATATGGGCAAAATAGCCGGCCACGGCGGGCAGGGCGCCGGCCGTGGCGCCTACCACCGGTTCGGCGATAAAGGCCAGTACGTTTTCCGCGCCCAGCTCCATGATACGTTCTTCCAGCTCGCGGCCCAGGCGCGCCACATAGTCGCCATCGGTTTCGCCGGACAGCTGGTCGCGATACGCATAGCAGGGCGCCACATGCGTGACATCGATCAGCAGCGGCGCGAACTGCTGGCGGCGCCATGCGTTGCCGCCGGCGGCCAGCGCGCCCAGGGTGTTGCCGTGATAGCTCTGGCGGCGCGCGATGATATGGCGGCGCTGCGGCTGGTCCCGCTCGACCACATACTGGCGCGCCAGTTTCAGCGCGCTTTCCACGGCTTCCGAACCGCCCGACACAAAATACACGCTGGCTATGCCGGCCGGCGCCCGGGCGACCAGGAAATCGGCCAGTGCTTCCATCGGCTCGCTGGTGAAAAACGAACTGTGCGCATAAGCCATGCCGGCCACCTGCCGCTGCACGGCGGCGATCACGGCCGCGTCCGAATGGCCCAGGCAGGAGACGGCCGCGCCGCCGCAGGCGTCCAGGTAGCGCTTGCCGTCGGCATCAATCAGGTAGGGCCCGTCGCCGGCAACGGCGGTGGGGTAGGTGGCGGTCAGGCTGCGGTGGAAGACATGGCTCATGGCGGCGCTTTCGGCAAGGAGGGAAGCGCAAGTATAGGGTTGCCAACAGTAATTAACAACATATGTTGTATTTTAAAATTAAAAACAACATAAAATGTTTGGCGTCTTAAGATGGCATTCATCTTGCCCCTCCACACTGGGCGGGCCATACTGGCGGCTGACTTTTTTGGAAACTTCCCATGCGTATCCTGCTTGCCGAAGACGATCTCTCCCTCGGTGAAACCATCCTGGCCTGGTTGCGCCTGGACCAGCACGCCGTCGACTGGGTCGAGCGCGGCGACTCCGCACAGACGGCCCTGATGACCCATCACTACGACTGCGTGCTGCTCGACCGCGGCTTGCCCGGCATGAGCGGCGACGCCTTGCTGGCGCAGTTGCGCGGCGCCGGCAATGCCGTGCCGGTGATCCTGATCACCGCCTTCAATGCCCTGGCCGACCGGGTCGAGGGGCTGGACCTGGGCGCCGACGATTACCTGGTGAAACCGTTCGAGCTGGAAGAGATGTCGGCCCGCATCCGGGCCGCCGTGCGGCGCGGCGCCAGCCAGGTCAGCAATGCGCTGTCGCACGCTGGCATCGCCCTCAATATCGAAACCAGGCAGGCCAGCCTTGACGGCCAGCCGGTGGCGCTGACAGCGCGCGAATACCATGTGCTGCATGCCTTGTTATTGAGAAAAAACAGCATCGTCGCGCGCGCGCAGATCGAGGAAGCGCTGTATGGCTGGGGCGATGAAGTGGAAAGCAACGCCATCGAGGTGTATATCCACAACCTGCGCAAGAAATTCGGCGCCGACAGCATCGTGACCGTGCGCGGCCTGGGCTACCGGCTGAAACACGATGACAGCCAGGCCTGAGCTGGAAGCCAAGCCCTGGTCGCTGCGGCGGCGCCTGCTGGCCGCCATTGTGGCCGCCAGCACGGTGCTGTGGCTGGCCAGCCTGGGCATCGTCACCATGATCGCCTGGCATGAAACCAACGAGGTGTTCGACGATGCGCTGGAGGAATCGGGCCAGATGCTGATGGCCGCCACCACCGACTGGCAGCAGCGCGGCCTGCTGGCGCGCGCGCAGGGATCGGATGGGCCCGACGGCAAGCCGGAGCGCAAGGTTGACATGCAGTACCAGATCGTGGCCGGTGGCAAGGTGGTGCAGCGCAGCACCGGGGCGCCTGCGCAGCCGTTCGTGACGGACTTCGATGACCGCCACGGCTTTGCCGACCCACAAGTGGAACAGCGCCGCTGGCGCGTGTTCGTGATACGCGACGAGGAGCGCCATTTCGAGGTACAGGTGGGCCAGCAGTACAAGAAGCGCTACGATATCCTGGAGGAACTGGCCGAGCACCTGTGGCTGCCGATCGCCGGCTTCCTGGCGCTGCTGGCGCTGGCGTGCTGGCTGCTGACGGGCAGGGTGCTCAAGCCGCTGCGCGCGACCGCCGCCAGCATTGCCGGCAAGAGTCCCAGCGACCTGGCGCAGGTGGAACTGGCCGGCCAGCCGCGCGAGTTGCTGCCCATCGTGCAGGCGCTGAACGGCGTGCTGGCGCGGCTGGACACGGCGCTGCAGTCCGAGCGCCGCTTTACGGCCGACGCCGCCCACGAACTGCGCACGCCGCTGGCCGGCCTGCATATGCATGTGCAACTGCTGCAGCGCCAGCATCCCGACCTGGCCGCGCCGTTCCAGAAGCTGCGCCGCGATATCGCGCGCGTGACAGCCCTGGTCGACAGCCTGCTGACCCTGGCGCGGCTGGACCCGCTGGCGCCTGGGCAAGTGGGTCGCCAGCCCGTGATGCTGGCGCCGGTGCTGGATCAATTGCTGGCGGCCCATGCGCAGGAGGCGGCGGCGCGCGGCATGACGCTGGCCGTGCGCTGCGGGCTCGACTCGGTCGAAGCCGACCCCGCCATGCTCGAGATTGTGCTGCGCAACCTGCTCGACAATGCGCTGCGCTATTGCCCCGACGGCAGCCGCATCGAGCTGGTGGCCGAACGCCACGCGGGCCGGCCCCGCATCAGCGTGCGTGACAACGGGCCCGGCGTGGACCAGGCCAGCCGGCAGCGCCTCAGCGAGCGCTTTTTCAGGGTGCTGGGGCAGCAGCAATCGGGCAGCGGACTAGGCTTGTCCATCGTCAGGCGCATTGCCGACCTGCATGGGATCGCGCTGGCGTTCGGTAGCGGCCTGGATGGCCGTGGCCTGGGCGTGACCCTGGATTTTCCTGGCGGGTCCGCACCTTAAGATACGGTTAACGTCGGCTCGGTGTAATGCGTCTGTGCCTGCAGCGACAGGCAAACCCCGCCACTACCGAAGAGGAACGACCATGAAAAAAGTACTGACCATCTCCTGCATGACCGCCCTGATTGCCGCTTCCGCCTTTGCCATCGCCCAGCCCGCCGGCTATACGGGGCCGTCGAATACGGCGCCAGCCGCAGCAAGCGGCTACACCGGTCCGTCGAGCATGGCGTTGATGACGGCCAAGGACGTGCTGGCCAAGGCCAAGGACGATCAATACGTGAAGCTCAAGGGCAAGCTGACCAGCCACAAGGGCGGCGAGGAATATGAATTTACCGACGCCAGCGGCAAGATGACGGTGGAAATCGACGCCAAGCGGTTCCCGCAGGGCGTCAAGATCGATCACACGACGATGGTGGAACTGACCGGTGAATTCGACAAGGAAACCTTTGGCGAGTCGACACTGGACGTGAAACAGATCAAGGTCGTGGCGAACTAAGGCGCGTAGGCGCCCAGTTCGCGCAACTGGCTTTCGGCCGCCGCAATCGCTTGCACGGCTTCTGGCCCGGCGCGCGCCACCAGCAGTTCGGCCAGGCTTTCGACGGCGGCAATGCCCGCCACGATGGACGGGAAGAACGAGGGACTGTCGACGGCGATGACGATGCTGGCATGCGCTTGCCGGGCCAGCGGCGACATGGCGCTGTCGCTGACGGCCACGACCATGCAGCCGGCCTGGCGCGCGCGGCCGGCCACCAGCAGCGCTTCGCTGGAGTATGGCGCAAAGCTGGCCACCACCACCGCGTCGCCCGACTGCAGGGCGCGCAAGTCCATCTCCAGGGTGCCGCCCTGGCCGCTCAGCAGTTGCACGCTGGGGCGCAGCAATCGGTACAGATAATGGAAGGTGTAGGCGATCGGGTGCGCCGCGCGAAAGCCGGCCACGTGCACGCGGCCGGCCGCTTCCAGCAGGCCGGCCGCCGCCTGCAGGGCGGCCTGGCTGGCGCATTCGGTGGCGGCCAGGTTGCGCTGCTGCACCGCAAATACTTCGGCCACCAGCTCGGCGCCCTTGCCGGCCAGCGCGCCGGCTTTTTCCGCATAGGGCGCCGGCCGCGTGCGCAGGCGCTCGACAAAAATGCTTTTCAGTTCAGGCCAGCCGGCAAAGCCCAGCTGCTGCGCCAGCCGCACCAGCGCCGCCGACTGGACCCTGGCGCGCGTGGCGATGCTGCGCATCGACGAGACGGCCACGTCGTCGGGATGGTCGACCAGGTAGCGCGCGCCGGCCTGGAATTGCGGACTGAACTGCGCATAGCGCGCCTGGATCTCGGCGATCAACGCCGCGTGCCTGTCGTGGTGGGTGCTTGCCTGCATCGCCGTGCCTGAAGTAAGTAAGGTGGGGCGATGGTACAGGATAGCTCAGCGTCCCGGTAGCGCCGCGCCGAGGGTAGCGTAGCCGACGGCCCCCGCGCGCGGGCGCAAGCGGGCGAACAGGTGCGGGCCGGCCTTGTGCCGCTGCGGCCCGGTGGTCAGCACGCGCAGGGCGGTGGCCAGCGGCACGTCGTGGCAATGCAGGAACAGGGCGGCCGCGCCGGTGCCGGCCATGTTCTGCAGCGCCAGCGCATGCTCGACCAGTGCGCAAGTGCGCATGTCCAGCCGCGCCGGGATGTCGGGCTGGAATAATTGCTGAGGAGCTTGCCGCGCACCGCCCATGCCGTTCTCCGCTTGATTGGATGAGGAACTGACAGCATAAAAGCGCCGTGCCGAATTACTTTGCGACAGATCAAACCCGGCACTAAAACGATGCTTTCAGGAAAATTTCGCGGGCCGTGAAAATAATTTTGTATTGTGGCCGGGCGGCGCCGTTGAGGAGGGTATGCAGCGGCACCATCACGGTTGCCGGCATCTCAACCGAAAGGATCCACCATGGCCAGCAACACTTCCGTTACCGACTTCCTGCTCCAGCATCTGCAAGCCGAAGGCTACCAGGCCAGCCTCGACGGCGATGGCGACATCGCCTTCCGCTTCGAGGGCATGGGCTACGTGCTGTGCTTTGACGAGGACGACGCCCAGTTCGCCAAGCTGATCCTGCCCAATGTCTGGTCGATCGATACGCCGGAGGAACTGCAGCGCGTGCTGGCCGCGCTCGACGAAGTCAACCGCCGCATCAAGCTGGTCAAGGGACACGCGGTGCGCGGCCAGGTGTGGTTCTGCATCGAGATGCTGCTGGTCGACCAGCGCCACTGGTCGGTCTTCTTGTCGCGCGCCACGCGGGCCATCTCGCACGCCACGTCCATGTTCGCCGCCGAGATGCGCGCCAGCGCGGTGGCCGCGCAAGCCATCGCCGACGCCGGCGCCAACTAATCTAGGCGCAGGCCGGCACGGGCTGCTCGATGCCTTCCAGCCATGCCAGCAGCTGCGCCTGCGGCATGGGACGGGCAAAATAATAACCCTGCAATTCGTCGCAGCCGGCATGGCGCAGCACGTCGGCGTCGGCCGCGCTTTCCACGCCTTCGGCCGTCACCGTCAGGCCCAGGGTGTGGCCGAGGCCGATGATGGCCTTGGTCACGGCCAGGTTTTGCGGCGACTCATGGATGTTCTGCACGAAGCTCATGTCGATCTTCAGCTTGTCGAGCGGGAAGCGGCACAGGTAGTTCAGGCTGGAATAACCGGTGCCGAAATCGTCGATCGACAGGCCGAAGCCCAGCGCCTTGATTTGCTGCAGGGTGGCGATGGTGTCGTCCACATTGTCCATCAGGATCGATTCGGTCAGCTCGAATTCGATCTGGCCCGGCGCCACGGGAAACTCGGCCAGCACTTCGCGCAAGGTCGCCACCAGCGCGCCGTTTTTCAGCTGGATTGCCGACAGGTTGATCGAGACGGCGATGGCGCCGATGCCCGCCTCGCGCCAGGCCACGTGCTGGCGGCACGCTTCGCGTATCACCCAGGCGCCGATCGGCACGATCAGGCCCGATTCCTCGGCCACCGGTATGAAGCTGTCGGGCGCGATCAGGCCCCGCTGCGGATGGTTCCAGCGGATCAGGCTTTCCACGCCGTGCAGCAGGCCGCTGATGGCGTCGATGCGCGGCTGGTAGTGCAGCACCAGCTGCTGGCGGTCGATGGCGTGGCGCAGGTCGCTTTCCAGGTGCAGCTGCTGCAGCTGCTGGTCCTGCAGCTGCGCCGAGAACATGCGCGCGTTGTCGCGCCCGCCGCTCTTGGCCTGGTACATGGCGGCGTCGGCGTGGCGCATCAGGGTGTCGAGGTCGTCGCCGTGATCGGGATACACGGCCACGCCCACGCTGCACGACACATACAGCTCGCTGCCGGCCACCTGGTGCGGCGCGCGCATGGCCGGGATCAAGCGCTTTTCCAGCAGGCGGCCGATGGCCTCGACATCGTCGATGCCGTTCAGGATGACGACGAATTCATCGCCGCCCAGGCGGCTGACGGTATCGCCGTCGCGCACTAGTTGCAGCAGGCGCGATGACACCGATTGCAGCAGCGCGTCGCCGACATGGTGGCCCAGCGCGTCGTTGACGTTCTTGAAGCGGTCCAGGTCGATGAACAGCACGCCCACCTTGTCGCCGTTGCGGCGCGCCTGCGCGATGGCGGTGGCCAGGCGCAGGTTCGAGACATGGCGGTTGGCCAGGCCCGTCAGCGCATCGTGATGCGCCATGTGCTCGATCTGGCGCTCGCTGGCCTTGCGCTCGCTGATGTCGAGCGAACTGGCGATAAAGTGCGTGGTCACGCCGTCCAGGTCGCGCACGGCGTTCATGACCAGCCAGGCCGGATAGCATTCCAGCGACTTGCGCTGGATCGAGATTTCGCCTTGCCAGTAGCCGCGCCGCGCCAGCGTGTGGCGCAGGTTGTCGAGCTGTTCGGGGCTATTGTCCGGCGCCAGCAGAAAGGCCGGCCGCTTGCCGATCAGTTCCACCATGTCGTACAGCGAATGGCGGCGGAAGGCCTGGTTGACGGTGATGATGCGCATGTTCGCATCCATCACGATCAGGCTTTCGGCCGAGGCCTCGAACACCTTGGCCCACAGTTCCAGGCGCGACTCCATCTGCTTCATCTTGTTGATCGGCGTGAAGGTCGACAGCACCGCGCGCTGGCCCTGGTAGTCGATCAGGCGCGCCGAGATCAGGGCCCAGGTGGGCGTGTCGCCGCTGTGCCACAGCACTTCGAATTCATCGACGGCGCCCAGGTCGCTCAGGCGCTGGAAGAAGCGCGAACGGGCCTGCCCGCTCATGCCGCGGCTCCACGGATCGAGTTCCAGTCCCTGCTGCCACGCATGCGCGGCCTGGTTGGCGTGCAGTACCTGGTGGTGCGGGATCGAGGTGACCATCAGCGGGATCGGAATCGCGTCGACCAGCTGGCGCTGCGCATCGGCCGCGCTGGCGCGCGCCACCAGTTCCTGCTGCGCCACGCGCTGGAAGTCGAGCTGCTGCAACATGGTGTTGAAGGCGCCCACCAGGCGGCCGATTTCGTCCACGCTGTGCCAGTCGGCGCGCAGGCTATGGTCGCCCGTTTCACGCACTTCTTGCGCCACGCGGGCTAGGCGGCGGATCGGCAGGGCGATCTGGCGGGCGACGAAAAACACCAGCCCGAGTATCATCACCAGCAGCAGCACGGCGGTACCCAGGTGCAGCCACATGCGCGTGAAAAAGCCGTCGACCCGCAGCTGGATCAGGCGCTGCAGCTCGACTTCGGCATCCTTCCAGGCCAGCTGCAGCGCGGAGACTGCCGCCGCGTCGCGCAGCAGCAGTTCCTGGCGTCCGGCCGGATACGCCTCGGCGCCGGCCAGCGCCTGGGTGCTGGCACGGAACCGGGTGACGGCGTCGCGCAGGGCCGCGCGCGAGCCTTCCAGGTGGCGGCGCAGCAGCGGCGTGCTCGCTTCGAATGCTTCCGTGTAATCGCTGCCGATGCCGCCCATGGTGGCGTCCATGCGCCCTTCCAGGATCAGGAACTGGGTCTGCATGCGCTGGCGCTGCGCGCCTTCGGCGCTGGACAGGTTCAATGCCAGTTCGCGCATGCTGTTGATCACTTCCAGCAGTTCGGGAAAGCGCAGGATCACCAGCGACATGGTGTAGTAGCTGTCGAGGTCGGGGTCGAGGATCAGGTTCGATTGATTGCCCACGCGCGTGAGCAGTTCGCGCCCGGCGACAAACACGGGCGAGGGGGCGATGGCGTCGCTTGCCGCGCCGGCCTCGTGCGGGCGCACCAGCAGGGCGGCGAATTCGGCCGCCAGTTCGGCGCTGCGCATGGACCCGCCCAGGGCGCTTTCGGCGCGGGCGATGCTGGACGCCGCTGCCGCGCCCTGGGTTTCGGCGCCGGTGCGCGTGAGCGGCAGCATGGCGTCGCGGATCACGGCGATGTATTCGTTGCCGGCCATCTCCTTGCGCGAAAAATCGATGGCGATGTATTTTTCGTTGATCAGGATGCCGGAGATAAAGATGACGGCGGACAGGTCCAGCAGGTAGATCAGGGCCAGCTTGCGCCCCACCGTCAGCTTGCCGATAAACCGCGAGATTTTACTCACCATGCCTGCACCGCCTTGTCGTCAACCGATGATATGGTTTCTTATATGCAATTTTCATGCCCGAAATTACAGCATGCAGACCACGATTCGGGGTGAAAATGCACCAGGCTGGTGCGAGGGGGCCGGACGAAAAAAAGGCGGCGCATTGCGCCGCCTCTTCATCGCAGTGAGCCGCTTACGCTTCGGCCACGCGTTTGGCGATATGCGCCAGCGCTTCTTCCACCTGGTCGATCAGGATCAGGCACAGGTCGCCTTCGCCCAAGCGCGCCAGGGCCGTATCGATGGCCACGAACTCGCCGTTGATTTCATCGATATGGCTGGTGCGCTTGGCGCCGTCGAGACCCTGGCGCAGCAGGGCCACCACTTCGCCGTCGGCGCGGCCGCGCTGGCATTGATCCTGGTACAGCAGCACGTCGTCGAACGCGGCGCCGAGGATTTCCGTCTGCTGGCGGATATCTTCGTCGCGGCGGTCGCCGGCGCCGCTGATCACCACCGAGCGGCGCTTGGCCGGCATGCTTTCCACCGCCTGCACCAGC
The DNA here is from genome assembly GCF_049896105.1 of Janthinobacterium sp. PSPC3-1. NCBI lineage: Bacteria > Pseudomonadati > Pseudomonadota > Betaproteobacteria > Burkholderiales > Oxalobacteraceae > Janthinobacterium > Janthinobacterium sp. PSPC3-1. The sequence continues at coordinate 307,211 of NZ_JAFCTQ010000001.1, forward strand.
GCCAGGATGGCGTCCGGGTTATGGCCGTAGTCGGCGATCAGGGTCGCGCCCTTGTAGTCGAACACATTGAAGCGGCCCGGCGCATTGTCGGCTTCGTTGGCAAAGGTTTTCAGGCCCAGCGCGATGGTGGTCCAGTCCAGGCCGACGGCCCAGGCGGCGGCCACCGAGGCCATGGCGTTTTCCACCTGGAAGCCGATCGCACCGTTGCGCGTGATCGGCACTTGCGACAGTGCAATTTCATGGCGCGCCTTGCCTTGCGCCGCCACCAGCTTGCCGTCTTCCACGTAGACCACGCGGTTGCCCTGGGCGCGGTGGGTGGCCATCACGGGATGCGATTTGTCGGCCGCAAAGAAGGTCACGCTGCCGCTGCAGTTCTTCGCCATGCGCACCACCGCCGGATCGGTTGCATTGAGCACCGCCACGCCGCTGTCGGCCACGTTCTGCACGATCACGCGTTTCAATACCGCCAGGTCTTCCACGGTGGTGATGTAGTTCAGGCCCAGGTGGTCGCCGGCGCCGATATTGGTCACCACGGCCACCTGGCAGCGGTCGAAGGCCAGGCCTTCGCGCAGCATGCCGCCGCGCGCTGTTTCGAACACGGCCGCATCGACGTCCGGGTGCAGCAGCACATTGCGCGCGCTGCGCGGGCCGCTGCAGTCGCCGCTGTCGATCTGGCGTCCTTCGATGTAGACGCCGTCGGTATTGGTCATGCCGGTGCGCAGGCCCGACGCCGTCAACAGATGGGCGATCAGGCGCACGGTGGTGGTCTTGCCGTTGGTGCCGGTGACGGCGACGACCGGAATGCGGCCGTCGTCGCCGTCGGCGAACATGGCGGCGATGATCGCCTCGCCGACCGGACGCGGCCTGCCGAACGAGGGCGCCAGGTGCATGCGCAGGCCCGGCGCGGCGTTCACTTCGACGATGCCTGCATTCTGTTCTTCCAGCGGTTTCAGCACGCTGTCGGCGACCACGTCGACGCCGCAGATGTCCAGCCCCACCATGTGCGCGGCGGCGACGGCGCGCGCCGCCACTTCCGGATGCACGTCGATGGTGACGTCGGTGGCCGAGCCGCCCGTCGACAGGTTGGCGTTATTGCGCAGGATCACGCGCTGGCCCACCGGCGGCACCGAGTCGGCCACATAGCCCTGCTTGGCCAGGCTGGCCAGGGCGATATCGTCGAAGCGGATCTTCGTCAGCGAAGTGGCGTGGCCACTGCCGCGGCGCGGATCGAGGTTGACCTGGTCGACCAGTTCGCGCACCGTGTGGCGGCCATCGCCGACCACTTGCGGCGGGTCGCGGCGCGCCGCCGCCACCATTTTGTTACCGATCACCAGCAGGCGGTAATCGTGGCCCGGCAGGTAGCGCTCGACCAGGATATCGTCGCGAAATTCCTGCGCCGCGATAAAGCCGGCCGTCAGCTGCTCGCGCGTGGTGACATTGACGGTGACGCCCTTGCCCTGGTTGCCGTCCTTCGGTTTGACGACCACCGGCAGGCCGATCTCGCAGGCGGCGGCCCAGGCGTCGTCGGCGTCGAGCACCACGCGGCCTTGCGGCACCGGCACGCCGGCCGAGTCCAGCAGTTTTTTGGTCAGTTCCTTGTCCTGCGCGATCGCTTCGGCAATCGCGCTGGTGCCGTCCATTTCGGCGGCCTGGATCTTGCGTTGTTTGCTGCCCCAGCCAAACGTGACCAGGCTGCCTTCGGTCAGGCGGCGAAACGGAATATTGCGGGCCAATGCCGCGTTGACGATGGCGCCGGTCGACGGCCCCAGGCGCACGTCTTCATCGAGTTCCTGCAGCTGCAACAGGGCACCGGCAACGTCGAAAGGCCGGTCTTCCAGCGCGGCCAGGCACAGCTGCTGCGCCAGTTCCAGCGCCAGGCGGCCGACCGCTTCTTCCGAATATTCGACCACCACCTGGAAGATGCCCGTTTCCAGGGTCGGCGTGGTGCGGCTGAAGGTGACCGGGCAGCCGGCTTGCGCCTGCAGGCCCAGCGCCACCAGTTCGAGCACCTGCGCCATCGGCGCGGCGTTGTAGTTGCCCAGCGGTTGCAGCGGGCTCAGATGCGGAAAGATATTGCGCAGGCGCGCTTCGAATCCAGGCAGCTGGGCGATGTCGAGTTCCTGCGTGGTGCAGGAAACGATGGCTTCCACGGCGGTGTCGTGGCTCCAGAGGTTGGGGCCACGCAGGGCCCGTACGCGAGATACTTCCATAATTAACCGTATTCCTTGTGTTCTTGTGGGCCCGGCTTGCGCCGGGCTTGTTCTGTGCCTTGCCGGGTTTGGCAACCGTTCAGTTGCCGATGCTGCCCGGCGCCGCGTCAAACGTGCGCAATCCCGCGCAGATCAGGTCGGTGGACAGTTCCAGCGACCAGGCCGCGGCGACGGCCGCCAGCACGCTGTCGACGTTGCCGGCGGTGGCCGGTTTCAGCAGGTCCAGGCACAGCAGCACGGTTTCGATGCCGCCTTCGGCCAGCACGATATGGTTGCCGCGCACGAAAGCGGCGCGTTTTCCTTCGGCCAGGTGGGCGGCGATGCCGGGCAAATCACCATCCTGGGCGTACAGGGTCACGCTGCCGTCGCACAGTGCGGCCATTTCCAGCACCAGTGGCTCGGCGGCGTTCAGCACCGCCACGCCGGTCGGCAGCACCACGTCGACCTGGCTGCGCACGGCCTTGTACAGGCCGACCTCGTCGAGCACGTCGAAATCCTTGATGTCATCAAGGCTGCCGGTGTCGGTGACGATGCCGATCTGGCAGCGGTCGTACGCCAGGCCTTCGGCCAGGATCATGCGCGGATTGCTTTCGAACAGGGCCGTCTGCACGGTGCGGTTGAGCAGCAGGCGCTGGCCCGCGTCCCAGTTCACGCAATTGGTGCTGACCACGCGGCGCTGGTCGAGGAACATGCCTTCGCCGCAGACGGCGCCGGTATGCAGGCCGGACAGGTTGAGCAGTTTGCACAGCATGCGCACGATCAGGCTGGCGCCGCGCGTGCCGGTCACGCCGATCAGCGGAATGCGGCCCGTTTCGCCAGGTTCGAACAGATGCTCGACGATCGCCGCGCCGACCGCGCGCGGCTTGCCGACACCCGGCTTGATATGGGCCAGCAGGCCCGGGCTGGCATTGACTTCGATGATGGCGCCGCGCTGTTCTTCGAGCGGACGCGTGATGTCTTTCGCCACCAGGTCGATGCCGGCGATATCGAGGCCGACCACGCGCGCGGCCAGCAGCACCGCATGCGCCACCGATGGGTGGACGTCGTCGGTCACGTCGATGGCGACATTGCCGTTCGGCTGGATCAGCACTTTCTGGCCCGCTTGCGGCACGGAATCGGCCGTCATGCCCTGGCGCCGCAGTTCCAGCACGATCTCGCCCGATTCATGCGGCCGGACAGTGCCGAGCGGGAAATCTTCGCCTTCGCCGCGGCGCGGATCGGTATTGATCTGCGTGTTGACCAGTTGCAGGATGGTGGAGGCGCCATCGCCATCGACCCACAGCGATTCGCCCTTGGCGGCGGCGACCAGCTTGTTGCCGACCACCAGCAAGCGGTGTTCGTCGCCGGTAATGAAGCTTTCGACGATCACGGCCGAGCTGTCGCTTTGCGTGGCGGCCAGTTCATACGCGGCCTTCACGTCGCTTTCGGTCATCAGGTTCAGCGACACGCCGCGGCCATGGTTGCCGTCATACGGCTTGACCACCACCGGCACGCCGATATCCTGCGCTTCTTCCCATGCCGCTTCGGCGCTGCGCACCAGGCTGCCTTCGGGCACGGGCACGCCGCACGACTTGAGCAGCGACTTGGTCAGATCCTTGTCGCTGGCGATGCCTTCGGCGATCGCGCTGGTGCGGTCGGTTTCGGCGGTCCAGATGCGGCGCTGCGCGGCGCCATGGCCCAGTTGCACCAGGTTGCCGTCGTTCAGGCGCAGCGACGGGATGCGGCGCTCGGTGGCGGCGTCGACGATATTGGCCGTGCTCGGGCCCAGGCAGCGCGCATCGACCATCTCGCGCAGCGGCGCCAGCGCCGCTTCCAGGTCGTAGGCTTCATCGTTGATGGCGGCCATCAGCAATGTGCGTGCGGCGGCCAGGGCCGCGCGGCCGACCTGTTCTTCGCGCGTGCGGAAAGCCATTTTATAGACGCCGCGCTGGCTGGTCGAACGCGTCTGGCCGAAGCCGGTGCGCATGCCGGCCAGGTTTTGCAGCTCCAGCACCACGTGCTCGAGGATGTGGGCCGACCAGGTGCCTTCGCGCAGGCGCTCGAAAAAGCCGCCCCGTTCGCCGACGCCGCAGCGGTGCTCGATCATGCCGGGCAGCCATGCCACCAGCCGCTCATACAGGCCGGGCAGGGTATTGGAGGGGTAATCTTCCAGTTCGCCGATATCGACCCAGGCCTCGATCACCGGACGGTAGGTCCAGATGTTGGGGCCGCGCAGATGGGTGACGCGGACAAATTCGATGTTCTTCTTCTTGATCATGTAAGTGGTTTCTTGATAACAAGCCAGGCGTCTGGGCGCCAGATACTTTAGGTGGCTCTACAGAGACTTTTCAGGCTCGTGCTTGGTTCTTTATCCCGGGTATGCGCAGTGTGCCACTTTTAGGGGGCTCTTGTCGCGTTTGCTTCTACTATTCTGCTGGAGTTACGTTTCTAATTGTTACCATTCGTTGCCTTGCCTGCTATTTATTTCCTGCCTAGCCCCGCAACTTGCAGCATTTGCGCAACGCGGTGTTGTTGTATACTTCAGCCTGGCGTTGCAAAAGCGCAGCATCCACCTGGCCCTTCCTGATCAGTTTAGCCATCCATGCCTTACCTGCAGGCATCCATTCGATACAATACAGGAAATTGCCACTGGTATATCTGCCAGCCGCCGTCCCGCTGCACACCCCAGGACAGGCAGCTTTCACCCCACCCAATCCGCCCTTCGAGGGCCAGGCCATGAGCCGGAGCATGCTTTACGATGACAACTGAACTGATAGTTCCCGCAGTACCCACCCCCGCCACCGCGCTGCCTGACCACTGGCTGGCGCAGGTGGAAAAGAATCTGCTTACCGGGGAGAACGTTTTAAGTAGCGTGGAGGTTGACCTCGACGCGCGATTACGTTTCACAAAAGGCATAATAGTTGTCACCGAGAAGCGCCTGCTGGCGCGCGCTCCCGGCGAAACCACGTGGCAGCACTGGTCCTACCGCCCGGGCCTGCGCCTGGCGCACCACGATCACGCCGGCGTGGGCCACCTGGAACTGTTCGACGACCACGGCCGCCTGGCCTCGTGGCGCTTCACGCTGGGCCAGAACCTGCACGCCATCCGCGTGCTGGAACAGTTCGTCGAACGGCTCGACAGCCACCTGACGGGCCAGCCCATCCTGGCGGCCGAACAGGAAGTGTGCCCCAGCTGCAAGGCGCCGTTGGAACCCGACCAGGAAGAATGCCCGATCTGCGCCAAGGTGCTGCATACGCCGCCGTCGACCTGGACCCTGTTCCGCCTGTGGCGCTTCGCCCACCCCTACCGCGGCCAGCTGGCGCTCGGTTTCCTGCTGATGCTGCTGAGCACCGCCGCGCACATGATACCGCCCTACCTGACGGCGCCGCTGATGGACAATGTGCTGATCCCGTACCAGAACGGGCAGCAGATCGACCCGTGGCTGGTGGTGTATTACATGGGCGGCCTGCTCGGTTCGGCCCTGCTGGCCTGGCTGCTGGGCTGGGGCAAGACCTATGTGCTGGCGCTGGTGTCCGAGCGCATGGGCGCCGACCTGCGTTCGGCCACCTATGAACACCTGATGAAGTTGTCCCTCGAATTCTTCGGCGGCAAGCGCACCGGCGACCTGATGGCGCGCATCGGCAGCGGCAGCGACCGCATCTGCGTGTTCCTGTCGCTGCATCTGCTCGACTTCGCGTCCGACGTGCTGATGATCATCATGACCGGCGCCATTCTGTGGTCGATGAATCCGTGGCTGGCCATCATGACCCTGGCGCCGCTGCCGTTCATCGCCTGGATGATCCACCTGGTGCGCGACCGCCTGCGCACCGGCTTTGAAAAGATCGACCGCGTGTGGAGCGAAGTGACCAATGTGCTGGCCGATACCATTCCCGGCATCCGCGTGGTGAAGGCGTTTGCCCAGGAACACCGTGAAGCGGCGCGTTTCCGCGACGCCAATGCGCACAACCTGGCCGTCAATGACAAACTGAACAAGGTATGGTCGCTGTTCTCGCCGACCGTCTCGTTCCTGACCGAAATGGGCTTGCTGGTGATCTGGTGCTTCGGCATCTGGCAATTGTCGCGCGGCGAAATCACCGTCGGCGTGCTGACCGCCTTTATCGCCTACAGCACCCGCTTCTACGGCCGCCTCGATTCCATGAGCCGCATCGTGTCGGTGACGCAAAAGTCGGCCTCGGCCGCCAAGCGCATCTTCGACATCCTCGACCATGTGTCGAGCGTGCCGGAACCGGCGCAACCGGTGAAGCTGGACAAGATCGAAGGCAGGATCGACCTGCGCGAAGTCGGTTTCCGCTACGGCAACCGGGCCGTCAACCGCGGCATCACCCTGAACATCAAGGCCGGCGAAATGATCGGCCTGGTCGGCCACAGCGGTTCGGGCAAGAGCACGCTGGTCAACCTGATCTGCCGTTTCTACGATGTGTCGGAAGGCGCGATCCTGCTCGATGGCGTCGATATCCGCTCGTTCGCCGTGTCCGACTACCGCCGCAATATCGGCCTGGTACTGCAGGAGCCGTTCCTGTTCTTCGGCACCATCGCCGAGAACATCGCCTATGGCAAGCCGCACGCCACGCGCCAGGACATCATCGCCGCCGCGCGCGCCGCGCATGCCCACGAATTCATCCTGCGCCTGCCGCAGGGCTACGATTCGATGGTCGGCGAACGGGGCCAGGGCCTGTCGGGCGGCGAGCGCCAGCGCATCTCGATCGCGCGCGCGCTGCTGATCGATCCGCGCATCCTGATCATGGATGAGGCCACCTCGTCGGTCGACTCGGAAACCGAGAAGGAAATCCAGAAAGCGCTCGACAACCTGGTGCAGGGCCGCACCACGATCGCGATCGCGCACCGGCTGTCGACCCTGCACCGCGCCGACCGCCTGGTGGTGCTGGACCGCGGCCAGGTGGTGGAAGTGGGCAGCCACGACGAACTGATGGCGAAAGAGGGCGCGTATTACCGCCTGTATGAAGCGCAGGCGCGCAACGCCGCCGAAATGGTATTGGAAGAGAAGGAATAAACATGGCCAGCACGACTTTTACCTTGCGCCGCGACCCGTATGGCAAGCTGGTGATGACCGCCGAAGACGGCCAGCAGCATGTGGGCGTGGCGCCGGTGCGCGCGTTTCCGATCCAGGCGCCCGACGAGGGCATTTCACTGGTGCAGGGCGACGGCAAGGAAGTGGCGTGGATCGATCATCTCGACGAGCTGCCCGAACCGCAGCGCGGCTTGCTGAAGGAGGAACTGGAAGGGCGCGAATTCATGCCCGAAATCGCGCGCGTGAAAAGCGTGTCGAGCTTTGCCACGCCGTGCACCTGGCAGGTCGACACCGACCGCGGCGAAACCGAGTTCGTGCTCAAGGGCGAAGAAGATATCCGCCGCATCGGCGCCACCTCGCTGCTGATCGCCGACAACCACGGGATACAATTTTTGATCCGCGACATGTTCACCATCGACAAGCACACGAGAAAAATCCTCGACCGTTTTCTGTAAGCCGATGCCACAGACAAAAATGGCGCCTTGTATATGGATACAAGGCGCCATTTTTACGACCATGTCATCCTGAGAGAGAGCCTTTTTTATCGTGTCTTGTTGGCCTCATGGACCCTGTGAACCGATACCGTCAGCTTTTTCATGCAGGCCAGCATGGCGTCATAATCTTCATCCGACAGTTTTTCCGAAAACTGGATGGTATTCTGGCTGCGCTGGTTCGGGTATTCAATGGACAACTGCGTTTCCTCGCCATTGATCAGATTCCATAACTGCCGGGTAGCCGGTACCAGATCGGCCGTGCCATGGAGCTGCCCGGGCTTGCTGGACGCCTCGATGTTCCGCATGCGCAGTACTTCGGCGTCATCCTTTTTCTTGATCCAGAATCCGGTAGGGCGGGGTAATTTTTTTTGTGCTCCTGCCTGTTTTGCATTGTCAGGCGGCGTGGTCGGTGCACCGGCATTGACGTGGCCCATCAGCGTCGAGGCTGCGACATAGAACTGGAAATTATATGTTTCAAGTTTCTTGTTGATGATCACTGCGGTGATGGCATCCACTCCGCAGATGTCATTGCCGTTCGCATCGATTTCCACGAGGGGGCGCAGCAAGCTGTAGATGGGCGTGGAGACGGTTTGCGCGAATGCCGGCATCGACAGACCGAATGCCAGGGCGATACTGGCGCTTTGAAATAGATTCATTATTTTCCGTGAGATAAATGGCGGACCGGGCGGTCCGCATTCATGATACGCAAGCTTTACCGAAAAGCAACCTTGGCAAAGTGCGCAATGTGTGACCATGACAGCAGGCGAGAAGTCCCTTGTCATTTTTCTCGGCGCGTACCTTGTATTTTGTCTCATTCAACCTATTCTGATGTCTTGAAGGAGACGATCATGGCACATCCCAAGCAAACAGATCATTCACTGGCAGCCAGACAAGCGCGGGTTCTGTATGAAGGCACGGCGCCGCATGGCGGTGATCCGCACGAACGCATCGCACTGATACGCCAGGGCATCCCGGCGGCGACCATCGCCCGCTTGTCGGCGCGCATGGGCATGAGCAAGGAGTTGCTGCTGTCCAGCCTGGGGCTGTCGCGCGCCACCATCAGCCGCAAGGAAAAAGACGCCGGCCTGCTGTCGAAAGACGAGTCGGAGCGGGTGCTCGGCATCGAGACGCTGATCGGCTCGGTGCAGGCAATGGTCGAGCGCTCCGGCGATCCGGCCGGCTTTGACGCCGCGCGCTGGCTGTCTGACTGGCTGAGCAAGCCCTTGCCCGCGCTGGCCGGCGCCACGCCCGCCAGCTATATGGATACCTTCGAGGGGCAAAAAATGGTGGGCGCCTTGCTGGCGATGAGCGAGAGCGGAGCTTACGCATGAGCGTGCTCTGGCGTATCGCCGCCGATACGCCAGGCTATGCCGCCGATGACCTGAGCGGCATCGGCGCCAAGATTACGGGCGGGCGCTGGAACAGCAAGGGCGTGCCGGTCGTGTATTGCTCTACCAGCATTGCGCTGGCGACCCTGGAAACCGTGCACTACCTGCGCGCCGGCACGCTCCCTTTCAATCGCTTTCTGGTGCGCATCGAGGTACCGGAAGCGGTATGGCAGGCGCGCCAGCTGCTCGATCCCGTGCCGGGCGGCTGGGACGCCATCCCCGCCAGCATGTCTGCCAGCCGGGCTGGCGATGGCTGGTGCGCGGCAGGCAGGACCGCTCTGCTGGTGGTACCTTCCGTGATCGTGCCCGACGAATGCAATGTGCTGATCAATCCGCGTCATCCTGACGCGGCGGCGATCACTGCCAGCACCGTGCGGCGCTGGCAGTACGATCCGCGCTTCTTTGCTTGAACGCTTACTGAAACGCCACCTCGGCAAAGCTGCGCAGCTTGCGGCTGTGCAGCCGGTCCACGCCCTGGCGGCGCAGCAGTTCCACCGCGCGGATGCCGATGCGCAAATGCTGGTCGACCCGCTCGCGGTAAAAATGATTCGCCATGCCGGGCAGCTTGATTTCGCCGTGCAGCGGCTTGTCGCTGACGCATAGCAAAGTGCCATACGGCACCCGGAAACGGAAGCCGTTGGCGGCGATCGTGGCGCTTTCCATGTCGAGCGCAATCGCGCGGCTCTGGCTGAAACGGCGCTCGGGCGTGCGCTGCGGCAGCAGTTCCCAGTTGCGGTTGTCGGTGCTGGCCACCGTGCCGGTGCGCATGATGTGTTTCAGGTCCAGCCCCGTCAGCTGGGTGATTTCGGCCACCGCCGTCTGCAGCGCCTGCTGGATTTCGGCCAGCGGCGGGATCGGCACCCACAGCGGCAAGTCTTCGTCGAGCACATGGTCTTCGCGCACATAGGCGTGCGCCAGCACGTAGTCGCCCAGGCTTTGCGTGGTGCGCAGGCCGGCGCAGTGGCCCAGCATCAGCCAGGCATGCGGGCGCAGCACGGCGATATGGTCGGTGATGGTTTTCGCGTTGGCCGGACCGACGCCGATATTGACCATGGTGATGCCGCTGCCGTCGGCGCGCAGCAGGTGATAGGCCGGCATCTGCGGCAGGCGCGGCGGCGCGGCGCCCAGGGCGTCGTCCAGCTCGACCGACTGGCCGACCCGGCGCGTCACCACATTGCCCGGTTCGACAAAGGCGATATAGCCGTCGTCGTCCGAGGGCGTGCCGGCGTCCTGCGGGCGCTGCATCATGGCGTGGCCCAAGCGGATGAATTCGTCGATATAGAACTGGTAATTGGTAAACAACACGAAGTTCTGGAAATGCTGCGGCGAGGTGCCGCTGTAGTGGCGCAGGCGCTGCAGCGAGTAATCGACGCGCGGGCCGGTAAACAATGCCAGCGGCTGGGCTTCGCCATGCGCCGTTTCATGCGTGCCGTTGGCGATGCCGTCGTCCATCGCCGCCAGGTCGGGCAGGTCGAACAGGTCGCGCATGGCCATGCGGCGTCCGGCATCCATATTGCCTTCGATATGGTCGTGCTCGGCAAACGAGAAATGCACGGGAATGGGCTGGGCGCTGACGCCCACTTCCAGGGTCACTTTCTGGCCGTTGTTATGGTTTTTCAGCAGCAGGGTGAACTGGTCGAGATAGTAGTCGGCGAACAGGTCGGGGCGCGTCAGGGTGGTTTCGAACACGCCGGGGCCGGCCACGAAACCATAGGCCAGCGGCGAGTCGGCGCGCGCCACGGTCTCGGTCTGGATGCGCACGAAGGGGTAGCAGCCGCGTACCCGTTCCTGCATGTTTTCGCCGGCGACAAAGCGCTGCAGCGCATCGCGCAGATGGTCGATGCTGGCGCGGTAGATGGCTTGCACCTGTTCCAAAGCCAGGCGGGGATCGTCAAAACGGGCGGAGGCGATAAAGGCGGGCGTATGCAAGCGGTACTCCTGTAAGGGTTGGTACATGGCATTGTAAGGCAGGCACCGCATAAAGGTTTAAAAACGGCGGGCCGGAGACGCGGGCCCGAGAAAATGCCGATGGCGGCGTTGCGGCTCCTTGCCGTACATGCGTACTGTCTTCGTCGCCGCGCCTTGCCCTCGACATTTTTCAGGCCCGCTTGGCCCGGGACGCCCGAGCTGGCGACTTGGGCCATGATGGGAAAGCAGTCGTCTAGGGTGCGGTGAGCACGACAATATTGTCGCCGTAATCGCCGTCAAGCCACCCGTGATAGCCCATGCACATTCCATCACCGTCGCGCAAGTCCAGTTCGGCTGCAATGCCGGGCGGTTCTCGATTCACCAGCCGTGCGGTCACGGAGAGCTCGACAGATTGAGGCCCGCTTTTGAGAACACCGGACACACCGTCAATCACCATCATCAAGCCGTACATCGCATCATCAATTCCTTTCTGCACAGCCAAGCGAGTTTCGTCCGGCAGCGTCGGGTCGATTTTTTCGGTAGCGTAAGCCCGTACATCCTCGAATAGAATGCGGCCTGCGGCATGCTGTAGCCAAAGCTCCAAGGCGCGCGCCTGCTGCGGTGGACGAGAAAGTTCTAATTGCGATGTTGCCATGGGTAGGTCTCCTGAAGCTCTGATCAATACGGAAAAAAACGAGTCGTATCGGTGTTCAACGTCGCACCTCCACCACCCCTGGCGAGCAGCCGCCTTCAACCGCCGGATGCAACACTCTACCCTGTATGGTGACAACCACTGTCAGGCGGCACGACAAGTGCAGGCCAGGGGCGAATGATATAGTGGCGGGAATGTATACACTGAAAGAAACTGCCATGAAAAACGATATTGCCGTGCGCCCGAAAGCAAGCCAGGCACCTGCCAGGCTCAGCAAAGGGGACTTTGTCACCGTGCTGCGCAAACAGCTGCAAGAAGCGGAAAAGGCCGGCGAGGCCAGCGTGGACGTACGCGCTGCCAACTTGCACACCGAGGTTGGCGTTTATCCGGCGCGCGGCCACTCGATGCCAACCTGTTGCACCGTGATGTATGAAGAGATGCAGCCAGGTGACGAGATACTGCTGACGCCGCCTGGCGGCAAGGGACCTACGCTGCTGGTACGGTATAAATTCCCACGCTGAAAATCGCTGTCATCAGCTGCGGCAGGGTGAGGGCGACAGGTTACACTGTCGAGTCATTCACTGACCGGCCTGATCGGCCCACACTGCCATGTTCGTGCGCTTCGCTTTCCTCGCCACCGCCTTGACGCTGGGCTACGCCGGTCCGGCCGCCGCCGATACTGCCGTCCTCGACAAACTCCAGGCCAGCCGGCTCGCCATCACGCTGGACAAGGGCACGCTATCGGGGCCCGGTGCGGCACCGCTGCTGCAAGCGTCGCGCCAGGCGCAGTACGTGCTCCTCGGCGAGGATCACGGTGTCGCCGAGATCGCCCGGTTCTCTTCCGCCTACTTCAATGCCCTGGCGCCTGCCGGTTTCACGACCCTGGTAACGGAAACTGGTCCGGTCGTGGCGAGCGCGCTCGAAGGGATGCTCAAGCTCGCCGACGCGGTCACTGCCATCGCCCAATTCGACGCCGCCTATCCGGACGCCATCGCTTTCTACGCCATGCGCCAGGAAGCGGAGATGCTGGCCGGCTTTGCACTGGCCGCAGGACCGCGCTTCGAGCACTGGGGCATCGACCAGGAATTCATTGGTACGGCCAAATACCTGATCGCCCAGATGCTGTCCCAGCCGGTCAATCCGGCCGCCCGCGCGAAGCTGGAAGCCTTGCGTCAAATGGAAGCTGTCGCTTATCAAAAGGCGGCGGCTACCGGCAATCCCCTGGAGTACCTGATGCTGTCGGCCTCCGACGAGGAGCTTGCTTCGCTGCGCCCGCTGCTGGCCGGCCCCAAGGAGCAAACAGCGCTGGGCCTGCTCGATGCACTGCTGGAGAGCCGTGCCATCTATCAGAAAAGCGCCTCCAAAGTGCCCGGCGACCGCGACCTCTCCAACCGCCTGCGTTTGGCGCTGTTAAAGCGGACCCTGGCCTCCCGGCTCGGCGCGCAAGAGCAAAAGCTGGTGGTCAAGGTCGGCGCAAATCACGCCTACAAGGGTATCAATCCGCTCAACAATCGTGACGTCGGCAATTTTCTGGCGGAACGCGCCGAAGGCCAGGGCCGTACCTCGCTGCACCTGATTGTGCTGGCGGTGAAGGGCAAGCAACTGAGATTCGCGGGAGCGGGCAAGCCACACCAGCCTGCACAGATCGAACCTGGCAGCGCCGCCTTCAAACTGCTGGCCGATGCGGGCGCCACCGACGGCAGTTGGTCGCTCTTTGATCTGCGGTCATTGCGGCCCGGCTTGCGCAAACTGGCGGCGGGCGATATCGACATGCTCAATCTGATCAACGGCTACGACTTCGCCCTGATGATTCCCGAAGGCAGCGCTTCGACGCAGCTCGTAACACCGTAGAGAGAAAGCGGAACCCGGGCAGGGCGCAAAATATCGGCATGCTTGACGGATTCAAATAGAATGGGTATTCTATTTGCCATGGTCAGACTAGCCAAATTCAACGAAAATCATTTTATCGACAGCGCCATCACGGTTGCGGCCCAGTGCGGCGTGGCGGCCGTGTCGATGTCCGCCATCGCGGTCAAGGCGGGCGCGCCGATCGGTTCGGTGTATCACCGCTTCGATTCGCGCAACGCCATCCTGGCGCGCGCCTGGCTGCGCGTGAAAAGCGACTTCCGCGAGGAAGTGGCCAGCCTGTGGGGCGAGGGTGACACCTGGGCCGGCGTGCATGGCTTGCTGGACTGGTGCCGCCGCAAGCCCGTCTACGCGCGCTTCTTGCTGCAATGCGAGGACAGCCCCGATTTCAACGGCAGCCTCGATGCGGCACTGCAGGCCGCGCTGGAACAGGAACAGGCCGCGCTCGACGCCTGTTTTACGCGCTGCGCCGCCGCCATGCCCAACGTGGCCGAAACCGATGCGGGCATTGATCACCTGGTGCTCAAGTTCATGCTGATCGACGCGCCGGTGGCCGTCGTCAAGCCTTACCTGACCCAGGAACGCACCATTCCCGCCAGCGTCGATGCCATGCTGCGCGCCTCGCACGACGCCGTGCGCGGCTGGGCCGCCCACACCACACATTAATCAATCAGAATAAAGAACCCACACCATGCGCTATTCCACCCAGCTTGAACACGGCAAGAAAATCCCCCTGCACGACGAAGAAGGGTTCGAAGGCATGCGCGCCGCCGGGCGCATTGCCGCCGACACGCTCGACTACATCACGCCGTTCGTCAAACCCGGCATTTCGACCGCCAAGCTCGACGCCCTGTGCGAGGAATTCATGCGCGCCGCCGGCGCCATTCCCGCCACCATCGACTACCACGGCTACAAGCACGCCAGCTGCATTTCGGTCAATCATGTGGTCACGCACGGCATCCCGTCCGAGAGCAAGATCCTGAAAGTGGGCGACATCCTCAATATCGACGTCACGCCGAAATTCAACGAGTGGCACGGCGACACCAGCCGTACCTTCAAGGTCGGCGCCGTGTCCATCCTGGCGAATCGCCTGGTCAATACCGCGTATGAAGCGATGATGGTCGGCATCAACACCGTGAAGCCGGGCGCGACCCTGGGCGACGTTGGCGCGGCCATCGAAGCGGTGGCAAAAGCGCAGGGTTTTTCCTCGGTACGCGACTTCTGCGGCCACGGCGTCGGCAAGGTCTTCCACGACACGCCGCAAGTGCTGCACTACGGCCGCGCCGGCACCGGCATCGTGCTGGAACCGGGCATGATCTTCACCATCGAACCGATGCTCAACGTCGGCAGCTACCAGGTGAAAGTGTTGCCCGACAAATGGACCACCGTCACCAAGGACCGTTCGCTGTCGGCCCAGTTCGAGCATTCGCTGGCGGTGACGGAAACCGGGTTTGAAATCTTTACCCTGTCGGCGTTGCCGGACGCGCAGCCCTGAGCTCGCTGACCCGGCGGCTGCTGGCGCGCCATCGCTCGGAACCCGAAGATGCACTGCAGCAGGTGGCGCAAGCCGTCCTGATGCAGCACGGCATCCGCAGCGACAGCGTGCTGCGCGCGGAACGCATTGCCGCCCTGGCGCCGCCGGTGGCGTGCGTGGTGGTGCTGGCCGAATGGCTGGCGTATGTGGACTGGGAAGGATTCGACAGCGCGCGGTACATGAATTTTAAGGCCGTCAATGCGCTGGTGCAAACCGAGCTGGGTTTGCCGCCGCTGGCGCGCGACAATTTCGAGCGGCAGCGGCCCCAAGTAGTGGACGCGCTGTACGCCTATATTCAACGCCATATTGCCGAATTCCCAGCGTAGGTCGGATTAGCGTGCAAGCGCGTAATCCGACAACATTGTTAACGCGGCCGGAGGTGATGTCGGATTACGCGCAAGCGCTAATCCGACCTACGCCGTCAAGGCTTGCCCTGCGCCACCGCTTTGACGGCGCGTTCCTCCCCCATGCTTGCCGCAATCTTCCACCTCTGCATGGCGCTGGCGCGGTCGGGGCGTTTCAGGCCGGCGCCTTCCCAGTCCATCAGTCCCAGGTTGTAGATATCGCCGGCGCTGCCCTTGTCGGCGGCCATGGTGAACCATTTGCGCGCTTCCTTGTGGTTGACAGGCGTGTTTTTGCCCATCATGTTGTACAGGCCCAGCAAGTGCATCGCTTCGGTATTACCCTTTTGCGCCGCCTGCTTCAAGAGTTCCAGCGCGCGCGGCATGTTGCGCTGCTCCTGCCAGCCTTCGGCCAGCATCACGCCCTTGGCGGCCAGCGCGTAGCTGTCGTTTTTCGCCAGCGCGCGCGTGATCCACGGCTTGGCGTCGGCGTGCCATGCCTGGCGTTCCTGCGTGGTGGGGGCGGCCTGGCCCGGCTTTTTCGATAGTCCTTCGCCCATCAGTGTCATCCAGCCGTACAGGCCGTAGGCGTCGGCATTGCCTTTCTTGACCAGCACGTCGAGCATGGCCAGCGCTTGCGCCTTTTCGCCGTTTTCATACAGTTTCAAGGCCTTCGCCGCACTCGCGTCCTGCGGCACGCTGGCCACATGCGGCGACACCGGCGTCGACGCGATGGCGGGTACCGGCGCCGTGCTGGCGCGCTGGCGCAGCGGCAGGCCATAGCCGGCGCCCAGCGCCGCCACGATGGCCGGCGTCAATACCAGGGTATAGGCCAGCTGGTGGCGGCCGCCCTTGCCGGCGATCAGCATGGCCCGTTCGGCCTGTCTGTCGCCGCCCAGCGCTTCGCTCAGCACGCTTTTGACCTGGCGCTTGAACAGCAGCCAGGCCGCGCCGGTGGCCAGCAGGCCGGCAAACGCGCCCATGCCGCGGCCAAAGAAGAACCACACGCCGATGGTGGCGGCCAGCGCGCCGAGCGCGCCTTTCCACCAGAATTGCTTGGCCAGCCGGGTGTAGACCTGGCGCAGCGCGCCCAGCACGCAGGTGCGCACATTGCTGGCGTAGTCGGCCGAGACCACGTCGGCGTGGGCGTGATTGGTCTCGCCGCTCAGCACCGCTTCGATCACGTCGGCGTTCAGCTCGGACGCCGCCACGTCGCGCAGCGGCGTCAGCAAGCCCTTCACCTGGGACGAGAACAGGCCGTCATCAAGACTGCCAGCCAGCGCGTCGCTGAGCGCCTTGAGGTCGCCGCGCAGCAGTTTTTCCACGATATCGTCGAGCGTCAGCCAGCGCAAGTCGCGGCCGTAGGCCACCAGGTGGTGCGACTCGCCATTGCAGGCGGCGTCCAGGCGCACGATGCGCAGCTTGCCCGCATACAGGGCGTCGACTTCCTGCGGCAGGTCCGGGTCGTACACACTCACTTGCGCCAGCGCCAGGCTGCCGGCAAGCGCCGCCAGTGAGCGCACGCTTTCTTTTTCGCGGATGCGGCGCGCGTCGTCGGGCGCCTGTTTCGGCAGGCTGACGCTGTAGGCGGGCGCCACATGCACGTCGACCCAGGCCGCGCTGCCGACCTTGCCGGAACCGTCGCAAGGGTTGCAGCGCAAATCGCCGACGCCGCTGCAGGTGCGGCACGTGACGCTGCCGCTGGCGCGGCAGGTGCCGCAATTGACATTGCCGTTGCCGTGGCAGGTGTTGCACGTGACCTTGCCGTAGCTGCAATGATGGCAATTGCGCTGCACGTTGCGGTACTGGGTGCGCGTTTCCGTGTGGTAGCTGGTGCGCGAACTGCCGTTCTCGTAGATGGTAGTGGGTACTTCCACCGTCACGTAATCGGTCACCTGTTCGGTGACGAAACCGCTGCCGCTGCAATACGAGCACGACACCTTGCCGCTGCCGTAGCAGCCGTAGGCGTCGCAGCTGACGGTGCGCCGGCCGTGGCAGCTCCAGCAGGTTTCCGTGGTGCTGCCGTAGCAGGTGGTGCAATCGACGCGGCCGTGGCCGGCGCAGCTGTGGCAGGTGTCCAGATGCCACTGCTTGACGGCGTGACCGAGGTACAGGCCGTCGGCAATCGCGTCGTAGGCGTGGCCGGCGCCGTTCAGTTCCGTGCCCAGCCTGGCCGCCGCGCGGCGCAGCCGGTCTTTGGTCTGCCCCTGCGCGAATGGCGTCACTTCATGGCTGGCGCAGCAGTGATCGCTCGCTGACGGCGTGAAATAGCCGTTGATATGGCGCTGTTCCAGGCGCGCCTCGAAGGTGTAATTGGCTTGCAGTGAAAAGTCCTGGAGCACATCGTCTTCGGCCAGCGGCGTGATGTCCTGCGGCTCGAAGCGGGTCTTGTCCTGCACCAGGGTGCGCAATTTGCCCAGTACGGTGGGTGCGTCGTCCTTGCCCAGGTTGATGGGGGCGGGCGAGGCCGGCGCGCTGGCGCCGCCGGTGTCATCGCCGTTCGTCTCCGACACTGGGTTCATGCGACCATCCTTTGCTCAGTAGAAAGATGTTTGGATTTTAGCATTGATGGCATTGACGCCATGCGGCCGGCCGGCGCATGCGAAAATGCGGGCTGTTGAATTGAGGAGTTGCCATGCAGGCCAAGCATTATGTGTTTCCCGTGATCGCCGTACTGATCTGGGCCGTCAATACCATCGTCAGCAAGCTGGCCGTCGGCGTGATCGATCCGGCCGCGATCTCGTTTTTCCGCTGGCTGCTGGCCGGCGTGCTGCTGGCGCTGGCGTTCGGCCGTCCGGTATGGAAGCAGCGCGCCGTCGTCAAGCCCTACCTGGGCAAGCTGTTTGTGCTGGGCATGCTGGGCATGGTGATGTACCAGTGCCTGGCGTATATCGCCGCGCAGACCACCTCGGCCACCAATATGGGCATCCTGGCGTCGATGATGCCGCTGCTGGCGGTCGGGCTGTCGGTGCTGCTGCTGGGCGAGGCGGCCACCGTCGGCGGCGTGTTCGGCGGCCTGGTGTCGCTGCTGGGGCTGGCGTATCTGCTCAGCCATGGCGACCCGGCCGCGCTGCTGGCGCACGGCGCCGCCATCGGCGATGGGCTGATGCTGCTGGCCTGCCTGTCGTATGCCGGCTATGGCGTGCTGCTCAAGCGCTGGAAGATTCCCCTGAATAATTGGCACTCGCTGCTGGTGCAGGTCTGGTGCGCGGTGCCGGTGCTGTTCATCTATTACCTGAGCCAGTCGGCGCCGCCCGTGACCAACGCCGGCCTGCCGCTGGTGCTGTTCGCCGGCATCCCCGCCTCCATCGTCGCGCCGTTCCTGTGGATGCACGGGCTGGCGAAGCTGGGACCTAGCCGCGCCACCACCCTGATGAATCTGCTGCCGGTGTTCACCGTGATTATCGCCATGCTGTTTCTTGGCGAAACCCTGCACGCCTACGATGTGATCGGCGGCGGCGTCACCCTGCTCGGCGTGCTGATGGTGCAACTGCTCAAGCAACCGCTGCGCCGCGCCAAGGTCAAATCGGCTTGATTTTTTGCTATGCTGGTGCTTTTTGCCAGGAGCCGTCATGATCATCAATCCCACCCTCGATACCTTGCTGGGCGAACTCGAAGCGTTCGGCCTGGCCAACGATGCGGCGCACGCCGAACGCGGCAGCCGCATGCTCAATATCACGCGCGATACGGGCCAGTTGCTGGCGGTGCTGGTCCAGGCGCGTGGCGCGCGGCGCCTGCTGGAAATCGGCACCTCGAACGGTTACTCCACCCTGTGGCTGGCGCACGCGGCGCAGGGCCTGCAGGGCACGGTGGTGACGGTGGAGCTGGCGCAGGATAAATTCGCCATGGCGCAGGCCAATTTTGCGCGGGCGCAATTGGCACAGCTGATCGAACAGAAACTCGGTGACGCGGGCCAGGTGCTGCGCGAGGCGCAGGACGGCGCGCACGACTTTATCTTCCTCGACTCGGCGCGCGGTCAATATCAGGCGTGGTGGCCGCAGCTGGACCGGGTGCTGGTTGCGGGCGGCGTGCTGGTGGTCGACAACGCCACCTCGCACTATGAGGAGATGGCGCCATTTCTTGACGGCATACGGGATGATCCTCGCTATACCACATGCCTGGTACCGGTCGGCAAGGGCGAGTTTATCGCCGTCAAGTCGGCTACCTGATCAGGCAGCGACGATGGTCGCTTCCAGCGCACGCACCAGCGACTCGATGCCTTGCGCATCGACATCGTCGAAGCGGCCGGGCAGGGGGCTGTCGAGGTCGAACACGCCGACCACTGCGCCGTTCGAGAAGATCGGCACCACCAGTTCCGAGCGCGAATTGACGTCGCAGGCGATATGGCCGGGAAACGCATGCACATCCTGCACCACGATGGACTTGCCTTCGACCACGGTGGTGCCGCACACGCCACGGCCCTTCTTGATGCGGATGCAGGCCGGCTTGCCCTGGAACGGTCCCAGCACCAGTTCATCACCCTTGAGGAAATAGAAACCGGCCCAGTTCAGGCCCGGCATGGTGTTGAACACCAGCGAGCTGAAGTTGGCGGTATTGGCGATATAGTCGGTTTCGCCGGCCAGCAGGCCCTGCAGCTGTGAACGCAGGTCGGCATACATGGTTTGCTTGGCGGCGGGGGTGTCGGTGCCGTAGGCGGCGTCGCTGATGGTAAAGGTCATGGTGAAAGCTCTTGAACAGGGAAGGCGACATGGTAGCGCTTCTGGCGCGATCGCGTACTGGTCAGGCGTTTGCCCTTGCATGCAACAAGTCCAGCGCCGGATGTGATTTCTCCTTGGGCGCCACCAGCGCGATCCGCAGCGCCAGTTCCTCGCCCTCGGCCAGCGCGCGGTAGGCGACCCCGGCCAGGCGCAGCGCGCGGAACGAGTCGGCCAGCAGCGCCGCGCCCTTGCCGGCGGCCACTTCGGCCAGCAGCACATGATGGTCCGGCGGTTCGCGCAGGAATACGGGATCGTAGCCGTGGCGCGCAAATACCTGCTGGCAATGGTCAAAAAATGCCGGCTGGCGCGCGCGTTCGAACCAATACACGGGCAAGCACTGCAAATCGGCCAGGCGCAAGCGGCGCTTGCGCGCCAGCGCGTGGCCGGACGGCAAGGCCACCATCATGGGCTGGCGCAGCAAGGGGTGCACCGCCAGCTCGAAGGTATTGGCCGGCAGGGCCACCAGCGCCGCGTCGAGCTTGCCCTTGCGCACAGCCGTGATCAGGGTAGGGGACGGCGCCGATTGCAGGCGCAGCGTGGTGGCCGGCAGGCGCGTTTCCAGCTGCGCCAGCCAGGGCCGGAACAGGCCCGCCTCGACCGACGTCGTCAGGCCCAGGCGCAGCTGTGGCGCCGCGCTGTTGCGCGCCAGCGAGCGCTCGGCCTGGTCCAGTAACGCCAGGATTCGCAGCGCCTGCGGCAGCAGGCTTGCTCCGGCATCGGTCAGCGCCACGCCTTGCGTATCGCGTTCGAACAGGCGCGTGCCGAGCTTGTCTTCAAGCGTCTTGATGGCGCGCGACAGGGGCGGCTGCGTCATGTGCAGCTGCTGCGCCGCCTGGCGGAAGTTCAAACAGCGGGCGACCGCGCAAAACAGGGTCAATGCGTGGGTGTCGAGGGCTCTCATACCATAAAGGTATCACGAAATCGGACCTTCCCCCGCTGCTCAAGGCGCGCCAGACTGGTCTCACTCAACCATCACTGGAGAATCACCATGCGACAAATCGTGCCACAAAGCGTACGACACATCGGCAATAGCGGAATGGCTGCTTCGGCGCTGGGCCTGGGCTGCATGGGCATGTCCGAGTTTTATGGCGCCACCGACGAGGCGCAGTCGCTGGCCACCTTGGCGGCGGCGTTCGACGCCGGCGTGACCCTGTTCGATACGGCCGACACCTATGGCTTTGGCCACAACGAACAATTGCTGGGCCGCTTTCTGCAAGGCAAACGCTCGCGCGTGCTGGTCGCCACCAAGTGCGGGCTGGCGCGCGAGCCGGGCGGCTATGCGCGCCGGGTCGATAATTCTGCCGCGTATATTCGCCAGGCCTGCGAGGCGTCGTTGCAGCGGCTCGGCGTCGACACCATCGATCTGTTTTATCTGCACCGCATCAACCTCGATACGCCGTTGGAGGAGTCGATGGGCGCGCTGGCGCAATTGCGGCAGCAGGGCAAGATCCGCGCGATCGGCTTGTGCGAAGTGGGGCCGCAGACGCTGTTGCGCGCCGCCGCGATCGCGCCGGTGGCTGCCGTGCAAAGCGAATATTCGCTGTGGACGCGTGAACCGGAGCAGGGCGTGCTGGCCGCCTGCCGCACGGTGGGCGCCAGCTTTGTTGCCTACAGCCCACTGGGGCGCGGATTCCTGACGGGTGCTGTCCATGATGTGGCAGCCCTGGAGCCGAATGACTTTCGCCGCTTCAATCCGCGTTTTGCGGCTGAGAACATGGCACGCAACCAGGCCATCGTGGCGCCGCTGCGGCGGATGGCGCAGGAAAAACAGTGCACGCCGGCCCAGCTGGCGCTGGCCTGGCTGCTGGCGCAGGGCGACGATATCATCGCGATACCCGGCACCAAGCGGATTGTTTATCTGCACGATAACCTCGGCGCGCTGGCGGTGCGCTTGAGCCCGGCTGAGCTGGACGCCATGGCGCACGCTTTTCCACCGGGCGCGGCCTTTGGCGCCCGGTATACCGACGAGGGCATGAAGGGTGTGGACGCCTGATGGTTGCTCAGTGTTCGCTACCGAACGTACACCAGACTTTTCATAAGGAAAAATGCAGGACGATCTGCTAGCATCGACCAGGTCCCCATGTCACCCGGGAAACCAAGCAAAGGTGGGAAACCATTGTTAGACGACGATGCAATTTTTGATATTGAACTGAAATTATTGTTGGAAGGAATATTGCTGCGGTATCAGCATGACTTCCGCGATTATTCGGTGGCCTCGCTGCGCCGGCGCATGCGCCAGGCGCTCGAACGTTTCGACTGCGCGACCTTGTCGCAGTTGCAGGATCGCATACTGCACGAGCCGGCCATGTTCCTGCAGATGCTGCAGTTCTTTACGGTACAGGTCAGCGAGATGTTCCGCGACCCGGCGTATTTCCGCGCGCTGCGTGAAAAAGTCGTGCCGGTGCTGCACACCTATCCCTCGATCAAGATCTGGGTCGCCGGTTGCAGCAGCGGCGAAGAAGTGTGGTCGCTGGCAATTTTGCTGGAAGAAGAGGGCTTGCTGGAACGCACCATGATTTATGCCACGGATATCAATGTCGATGCGCTGGCCGCCGCCGAGGCCGGCATTTATGCGGTCGACCGCATCGCCCAGTTCAGCGACAATTACCGGCGTTCGGGCGGCAAGCGTTCCTTGTCCGACTACTACACGGCCGCGTACAAAGGCGCGATTTTCGACCGCCGGCTGCGCCGCCATTTCGTGTTTGCCGACCACAGCCTGGCGACCGACAGCGTCTTTTCCGAGGTGCATATGGTGTCATGCCGCAATGTGATGATTTACTTTAACAAGGACCTGCAGGACCGCGCGCTGGGCCTGTTCCATGAAGCGCTGGTCAACCGCGGTTTCCTGGGGCTGGGCATGAAGGAAAGCCTGCATTTCAGCCGGCATGCGGGCAACTTCCGCGAGCTGTGCCAGGTGGAAAAAATCTTCCAGCGGGCTTGAAAGGTGATTTGACCATGCTGCCGCACCGCGCACCGCTGACCACCATCGCCGCGCCGCCGGAAGGCCTGCGCCTGATCGCCATCGGCGCCTCGGCCGGCGGCGTCGAAGCGCTGGGCTTGCTGCTATGCGCCTTGCCGGCCCACTGCCGCGCCAGCGTGGTGGTGGTGCTGCACCTGGCGCCGGGTCGTTCGAGCCGCCTGCCGCTGCTGTATGGTGCGCGTTGCCTGCTGCCGATCCGCGAAGCGCAGGACAAGGAACCCTTGCAGCCGGGAGTGGTGTATTTCGCGCCGCCCGACTACCATTTGCAGATCGAGCCGGAGCGCAGCTTTTCGCTGTCGCTGGAAGCGCCCGTGTATTTTTCGCGCCCATCGATCGACGTGCTGCTGGAAACGGCGGCCAGCACCTACCGGCGCGAGATGCTGGCCATTATCCTGACCGGCGCCTCGGCCGATGGCGCCGAAGGGTTGGCGAAAGTGCGCCAGCTGGGCGGCGGCGCCTGGGTGCAGGACCCGGCGACGGCCTCGTCGGCCACGATGCCGGCCGCCGCGCTGCGGCGCGCGGGCGCCGACCGCGTGCTGGACGTGCGGCAACTGGCCGCCAGCCTGGCTTTGTTGGCAAGCTGAGCTGCACGCTTGCACAGTCCGCCGGTGCGGATGGCGCAGTACGTGTAAGATACACATGAATGCGGTAATGTTGAATTTGTGATATTAGAATTCCTGTTTTGTAACTTTTATTGAAACGCACGCTGCCGGCTTGCCGTCGCGATGCCTGAAGACTGATCCGTGACCGCACCTATCCACATCCTTGTCGTTGACGACATCGCGCAAAACCTGGTTGCCCTTGAGGCCGTGCTGGCCCGGCCCGGCATCGTCATCCTGAAAGCCGGTTCGGGCGCCGAAGCGCTGGAAATCCTGCTCAACCAGGAAGTGGCGCTGGCTCTGCTGGACGTGCAGATGCCGCAGATGGACGGCTTCGAGCTGGCCGAACTGATACGCGGCAGCGCGCGTACGCGCGACATTCCCCTGATCTTCCTGACGGCCGCCACGCGCGAGCCCACCTACAGTTTTCGCGGCTACGAGGCGGGCGCGGTCGACTTCCTGTTCAAGCCGGTCGACGTCAAGGCGCTGCAAAGCAAGGTGCAGGTGCTGGTGCAGCTGTACCAGCAAAAGCGCGAACTGTCCTCCCAGCTTACCGAACTCAAGCACGCGCTGCACCTGAACGAATTGTTTACGGCCGTGCTGGGTCACGACCTGCGCACGCCGCTGTCGGTGGTGATGAACGGCGCCATGCTGCTGCCGATGATGAGCGAGCATCCGAAGGTCATCATCACGGCGCAGCGCATCGAGAGCAGCGCCAAGCGCATGGCGCGCATGGTCGATCAGCTGCTGGATCTGGCGCGCATCCGGTCGGGCACCATGGAGCTGCGCTGCGGCATGCACGACTACCTGGCGCTGGCGCAGGCCATCGTCGATGAATTCGACATGCCGGGCCAGCCGGCGCGCATCACGCTCAGCCATGTGGGCGAACTGCATGCCCAGTGCGATGCGGGGCTGTTGTCGCAAGTCATATCCAACCTGCTGGCCAATGCGCTGACGCACGGCGAACCGGGCGCGCCGGTGCAAATGGTGCTCGACGGGCGCGCCGCCGACCATGTGGAAATACGCGTGGTCAACCGGGGCGAACTTGATCCTTCGCTGCTGCCGGCCCTGTTCGAACCGTTCCACCAGAGCGGTGAAAAGCGCAGGACGGGGCAGGGCCTGGGGCTGGGCCTGTACACGGTCGACATGTTCATCAAGGCGCATGGCGGCACGGTGCAGGTGAGTTCCTCCGCCACCCAGGGCACCATCTTCACGCTGAATCTGCCGCGCCAGTGCGATCCCGCTGCGCAAGTGGCAATACCATGAGCGACTCCATGGATAACGATCAGCCGCGCGGCGGCGGCATTACCGGCGAGCTGGTGCGCAAGCTGGACTGGTCCGCCACCAGCCTGGGCGCCATCTCCGGCTGGCCGGCCAACCTGCGCACCAGCGTCGACATCGTGCTCAATTCGCCGATGGCGATGGTGCTGATGTGGGGCCCCGAGCATGTGATGATCTATAACGACGAATATATCAAGATTGCGGCCGGGCGCCATCCGGCCGCGCTGGGCGGCACCGTGCCCGATGTCTGGCCCGAAATATGGGACTGGAATGCGCGCATCCTCGAAGCGGGCCTGCGTGGCGAAACCCAGGTGCACCGTGAATGCGCGCTGCCGCTGCTGCGCGACGGCGTGCCGGTCGACCAGTATTTCGACCTGTTCTACACGCCCGTGCACGGCGCTGGCGGCCAGGTCGACGGCGTGCTGTGCACGGCGCTGGAACTGACGGCGCGTCTGGAAGAGGGCCGCCAGCTCAAGCTGGCCACGGCCGAACTGGGCGCCGTCAATCACGCGCTGCAGGCCGAGGCGGAAGCGGCGCGCGACGCCAACCGGCGCGTGGCCGAAGAGCGCGGCCTGTTGCGCGCCCTGTTCGAACAGGCGCCCAGCTTCATGGCCGTGCTGCGCGGTCCGCAACATGTTTTCGAGCTGGCCAACGAACACTATATCCGCCTGGTCGGACGCAGTGAATTGCTGGGAAAAAGCGTGGCAGAGGCCTTGCCGGAAGTGCGCGAACAGGGTTTTATCGACCTGCTCGACGAGGTCTACCGCACCGGCGTGCCGTTCGAAGGGCGCCAGCTGAAAGTCGACCTGGCCACCGCCGACGGCAAGCAAAGGCAGCGCCATATCGATTTCGTCTACCAGCCGATCAAGGATGACGACGGCGTGGTCGGCGGCATCCTGGTCGAAGGCAGCGATGTCACGGAACGCATCGAGGGCGAAGAGCGCTTGCGCCTGGCGCAGCAGGCCGGCGGCATCGGCACCTTCGAGTGGTTTCCTGACACCGGCAAGATGGATGTCTCGCCGACCTTCCGCCGCATCTGGGGCATCGCCGACGATGCACTCGTCACGCAGCAATTGCTGGTGAGCCTGGTCGACCGGCGTGACCTGGAAAAAGTCGGGCCCAGCCGCATGCAGCTGGCGCAAAACCCGCTCGAATATGTGGAATACCGCGTGCGCCGCCCGCTGGACGGCGAAGTGCGCTGGATCGCGCGCCAGGGCGAAGTGGTCGACGGCCCGGCGCCGGGGCAGCGCCGCTATGTCGGCGTGTCTTTTGACGTGACCGAGCGGCGCCTGATCGAAAATGAACTGCACGCCAGCCAGGAGCGCATGGCCGCCATCTTCGGCCAGGCTTCGGTCGGCCTGTCGGAACTGGGCCTGGACGGCAGCTTCCAGCGCGTCAACGGCGCCCTGTGCACCATGCTGGGCCGCTCTTCCGAAGAGCTGCTGAGCATGAACATGAACGACATCATGCATCCGGACGATGTGCCGGGCAATACCCTGCTGTTCCGGCGCCTGGTGGAAACGGGCGAATCATTCAGTCTGGAAAAACGCTACCTGAAGCCGGACGGCATGCAGGTGTGGGTGTCGAGCAATGTCAGCCGCCTGGTCGATGAGCATGGTCAAACGCGTGCCCTGATCGCCGTCAAGACCGATATCACGGAACGGCGGCGCATCGAAAAAGCGCTGCATGAATTGAACGAAACCCTCGAGCACCGGGTCGAACAGGAAGTGGGCGAGCGCACCAAGGCCGAAGACGCCTTGCGCCAGGCGCAAAAAATGGAAGCCGTGGGGCAACTGACGGGGGGCATCGCGCATGACTTCAACAATGTGCTGCAAATTATCTCGGGCAATCTGCACCTGCTGCACCATTTGTCCGGCAACGACGGCGTGATGCGCCAGCGCCTGGACACGGCGATCGCCGCCGTCGAGCGCGGCGCCAAGCTGTCGTCGCATTTGCTGGCCTTTGCCCGCCGCCAGCCACTGCAGCCGGTGGTGGCCGACCTGTCGCGCGTGGTGCGCAACATGGATGCGCTGTTGCGGCGCGCCCTGGGCGAAGCGATCGATATCGTGCTGGTGGGCGGCGCCGGCCTGTGGAATACCCTGGTCGACCGCGGCCAGATCGAAAACGTGATTTTGAACCTGGCCATCAATGCGCGCGACGCCATGGATGGCGCGGGCAAGCTGACCATCGAGATGGGCAATGTGGTGCTTGACGAGCAGTATGTGCACAACCTGGACGTGCCGGCCGGCCAGTACGTGATGCTGTCGGTCACCGATACCGGCAAGGGCATGAGCGGGCCGGTGCTGCAGCGCGCGTTTGAACCGTTCTTTACCACCAAGCCCGAAGGCGCCGGCACCGGCCTGGGCTTGTCGATGGCGTATGGTTTTGTGACGCAAAGCCGTGGCCATATCCGCATCTACAGCGAACCGGGCCATGGCACGGGCGTGAAGATCTACCTGCCGCGCACCCTGATGGCGGAAGCGGCGGACGAGGAGGAACTGAGCGGCGTGGTCACGGGCGGTACCGAAACCGTGCTGGTGGTGGAAGACGACGTGGGTGTGCGCGCCACCGTGGTCGACATGCTGGGCAACCTGGGCTACAAGGTATTGAAAGCGGAAGACGGCGAAAGCGCGCTGGCCGTGCTGCAAAGCGGTGCGCAGATCGATTTGCTGTTTACCGACGTGATCATGCCGGGACCCGTGCGCAGCACCGACATGGCGCGCATGGCGCGCGAGATGCAGCCCGATATCGCCGTGCTGTTTACCTCCGGCTATGCGCAGGACGTGATCGTGCACGAAGGACGGCTGGACGCGGGGGTGGAGTTGCTGAGCAAACCGTACCGGCGCGAAGAACTGGCGCGCAAGCTGCGCCATGTGCTGGCCAACCGCCAGCAGCAACTGCGCGCGCGCCAGTTCGACTGGTCTGCCACGCCAAACGATGGCGCGGCGGCGGCCGGCACGCCGGGCCTGGACCTGACGGGCCACGCGCCGGTGCCACAGGGTGACGTGCCGACTTCGATGAAAATCCTCGTCGTGGAAGACAACCTCGATTCCCAGCTGATGGTATGCGAACTGGTGGGCATGCTGGGCCATACCGTGAGCGGCGTATCGGACGGCGAATCGGCGTGGGAATTGCTCAATGAGCAAGAGTTCGATATCCTGTTTACCGATGTCAGCCTGCCTGGCATGTCCGGCATCGCGCTGGCGCGCATGGTGCTGCGCGACAAGCCTGGCATGCGCATCATCTTTTCCACCGGCTACGGCAAGGAATCGATGGACGAACTGGGCTTTTCCGCCAGCGTGCTGCGCAAGCCCTACGACCTGCTGGAACTGCAGGCGGCGCTGGAACAATCGTAAGCCGGGCAATCTTGCCCGGTTTTAACTAACTGAAAGGCAAGCATGACTCCTGAACTGACGATACTCGGCTGGACCCTGGTGCTGGCGCTGGTGCAGATCTTCCTGCCATCGAGTGCCCGCACGCGCGAGACCGGCGCCGCCTACAACATGAGCGCGCGCGACGAGCCGGGGCCGCCGGTGGGCAAGGTCACGGCCCGCCTGAGAAGGGCGCAGGCCAACCTGTCCGAAACCCTGCCGCTGTTCGCCGCCGCCGTGCTGATCGCACACGTGACGGCCGTGCACAACAGCCTGACCCTGTACGGCGCGGCCCTGTACCTGGCGGCGCGCGTGCTGTACGTGCCGCTGTATGCGTTCGGCATTCCTGTCGTGCGCACCCTGGTGTGGGGCGTTTCCTTCGTCGGCCTGCTGATGATCTTGTGGGCAATTCTGTTTCCCTCCTGAACCACTTCCTGAAATCCTACAGGGGCTGTGGCAGGCGTCCTATGGCGCACACACCGGCCCAACCGTAGAGTGAATACCAGCTGGCGCACGGGCGCCGGCATTCACCATACGGACACAAGATGGCCACCATCGCCACTGCATTACCCGAGACCGCCGGCAAGACGCCGGGCAAAAAGATCCAGCGCCTGCTGCGCTCCGTGTTCGGCGTCGCGCGCCTGCGCCCAGGCCAGCAGGACGTGATCGACAGCGTGCTGGCCGGCCGCGACACCCTGGCCATCATGCCCACCGGCAGCGGCAAGTCGCTGTGCTATCAGATTCCCGCCTCCTTGCTGCCGGGCCCGACCCTGGTGGTGTCGCCATTGATCTCGCTGATGAAAGACCAGCAGGAAAAGCTGGCCGGCCTGGGCATTACCGCCGTGCAACTCAACAGCAGCCTGTCGCGCGCCGAAGAACAGGACGCCATCGCCACCATCGCGGCCGGCGGCAAGGTGATTATTTTTTGCACGCCGGAACGGCTGGCCACCGCCGAGTTCCTGGCGCTGCTGGCCGCCACGCCACCGTCGCTGGTGGTGATCGACGAAGCCCATTGCATTTCGCAGTGGGGCCATGATTTCAGGCCCGCCTACCTGGAAATCGCCGCCGCCCTGCGCGCGCTGGGCCGCCCGCCGGTGCTGGCGCTGACGGCCACCGCCACCGACGACGTCGTCGACGATATTGGCGCCCAGCTCGATACGCGCAAGCTGCATATCGTCAATACCGGTATCTACCGTGACAACCTGCGCTACAGCGTGATCCAGGTCACCAATGCCGGCGAAAAACAGGATCAGGTGTTGCGCCTGCTGCGTGAGACGGCCGGTGTCGGCATCGTCTATGCGGCCACCGTCAAGGCTGTCGAAGCGCTGGCGGAGAAACTGCAGGAGCTCGGTGAAAGCGTGACCTGCTACCACGGCAAGCTGTCGGCGCGCGAACGCAAGGAACACCAGGACCTGTTCATGCGCGGCGAGCGCCGCATCATGGTGGCCACCAACGCCTTCGGCATGGGCATCGACAAACCCGACACGCGCTTCGTGATCCACCTGCAGGTGCCGGCCAACCTGGAAGCGTACTACCAGGAATCGGGACGGGCCGGGCGCGACGGCCTGCCGGCCGACTGCACCTTGCTGTACTTCCAGGAAGACAAGCGGGTGCAGCAATTTTTTCTTGCCAAGCATTATCCGACCGCCACCGAACTGGCGGCCATCGTGCTCGAAGCGCAGGAGTTGCCGGCCACGTTTACCTTCGATGCGCTGGCCGGGCGCCTGCCCGATTTCTCCGATGGCCACCTGAAAGTGTGTCTGAAGCTGTTGAAGGACGGCAAGCTGCTGCGCCAGGACCGCAAGCTCGGCTATTGCCTGAAAGCGGTGACGGCCAGGACGCCGTCGTATGCGCAGCTGGAACAGATCTATATTGAAAAGCAGGAACGCGACAAGCAGGCGCTGGAACAGATGGTGGCCTATGCGCAGAGCGGCTTTTGCCGCTGGAAGCTGCTGCTCGATTATTTTGGCGACGCCGGTGATTTTGAGCGCTGCTGCAGCTGCGACAACTGCCTGTCGCCGCCGGCCGTGTCGGCGCCGATCACCTTCGATGAGCACTTGCAGATAAGCACCCTGGCGCCGGCGCTGCCGGAAGTGCCGGAAGTGCAAAAAGCGCCGGCGACGCCGCCGATCGCCGTCGGCAGCCGGGTGCGCGTGCCGCGCTTTCATATCGGCACGGTGCTGTCGGTGGCGGGCGACCAGGTCACCATCGAGTTTCCTGAAAACACCACCAAGACGTTCATGGCCGAATTCGTCGCGCCAGCCTGAGTCTGCCTGAGTGTGCGCTGTCGAACAACGCCGGTGGCGGCGCATGGCTAGAATGGTTCCATTCGAGGATGACATGGAACTGGCATGAGCGACATGGTGGTAGTGCGCAAGGAAGGCCTGTATTGTGTGCCGGGCCAGTTTTACATCGACCCGTGGCGCCCGGTCGAGCGCGCCATCATTACCCATGCGCACGCGGACCATGCGCGCGTGGGCCATGGCCATTACCTGAGCGCGCAATCCGGC
Source organism: Janthinobacterium sp. PSPC3-1 (assembly GCF_049896105.1). Lineage (NCBI taxonomy): Bacteria > Pseudomonadati > Pseudomonadota > Betaproteobacteria > Burkholderiales > Oxalobacteraceae > Janthinobacterium > Janthinobacterium sp. PSPC3-1. The sequence goes on from NZ_JAFCTQ010000001.1 coordinate 338,092, forward strand.
GTGAAGGTGCTGCAGTCGCGCCTGGGTCCCGTCAATATCCAGGGCCTGGCATATGGCGAGCGCATCAATCAAAACGGCGTGACCGTCTCGCTGCACCCGGCCGGCCATGTGCTCGGTTCCGCCCAGGTGCGCATGGAATGCGGTGGCGAAGTGTGGGTGGCCTCGGGCGACTACAAGCTGGAGTCCGACCCGACCTGCCTGCCGTTCGAACCGGTGCGCTGCCATACCTTCATCACCGAATCGACGTTTGGTTTGCCGATCTACCGCTGGCAGCCGTCGCAAACCATCTACGACGAGATCAACCAGTGGTGGCGCAAGAACGCCGCCGAAGGGCGCACCAGCGTGCTGTTCTGCTATGCCTTCGGCAAGGCCCAGCGCATCCTGGCCGGGCTCGACCCCGAGATCGGCCCGATTATTTGCCATGGCGCGGCGCAGGCCTTGACCGAGGTCTACCGTGCCTCTGGCGTCATCTTGCCGCATACCGTGATGGTGGGCGATGTGACGGACAAGGCGGCCCTGAAGACGTCGATCGTGATCGCGCCGCCGTCGGCCGCCGGCTCGCCCTGGATGAAACGCTTCGGCGACTACAGCGATGCGTTCGCCAGCGGCTGGATGCTGCTGCGCGGTGCGCGTCGCCGGCGTGGCGTCGATCGCGGCTTTGTCCTGTCGGACCACGCCGACTGGCCCGGCCTGATGCGCGCCATCAAGGCGACGGAAGCCGAGCGCGTGATCGTCACGCATGGCTCGATCCCCACCATGGTGCGCTGGCTGCAGCAGAACGGCTGGCAGGCGGGCGGCTTCGAGACGGAATATGGCGATGACGAAGCGGCCGACGCGGTAGCCGGCGCCGTCAATGAAGCAGTGGCCGCCGCCGCCGACGAGGCGCCCCATGCGTGAATTCGCCCGCCTGTATGCCGAGCTCGACGAGACCACCTCGACCAGCCGCAAGCTGGCCGCGCTGCAAGCGTATTTCAGCAGCGCCTCGCCCGAGAATGCGGCCTGGGCCGTGTATTTCCTGGCCGGCGGCAAGCCGCGCCAGGCCGTGCCGACCAAATTGCTGCGCGAATACGCGACCGAAGCGGCCGTGCTCGACACCTGGCTGTTCGACGAGGCCTATCACGCCGTGGGCGACCTGGCCGAAACCATCGCCCTGATCCTGCCCGCGCCCGGCCATGTCAGCGATATCGGCCTGGCCGAGTGGGTCGAACAGCGCATCGCGCCCTTGCGCGGCGCCGCCCCCGAGGCCATCCGCAGCGCCTTGCTGGGCTTTTGGGATGAGCTGGAAACGCGCGAACGCTTTCTGTTGATCAAGCTGATCGGAGGCGGCTTCCGGGTCGGCGTGTCGAAACTGCTGGTGACGCGCGCGCTGAGCGCCATCGCGGCGGTCGACAGCAAGCTGATCGCGCAGCGCCTGATGGGCTGGACCGATGGCAAGGTCAGCCCCACCGGCGCGGGATTTTTAAAACTGATCAGCGAGGAGAGCGACGGCGAACATGCGCTGCGCGGCGGCCAGCCCTATCCCTTTTTCCTGGCCCACCCCTTGCAGGCGGCGCCGGAAACGCTGGGCGAGGTCGGCGACTGGCTGGTCGAATGGAAATACGACGGGATGCGGGCCCAGTTGTTGCGGCGCGACGGCACCACCTGGCTGTGGTCGCGCGGCGAAGAACTGATCACGGAACGCTTTCCCGAACTGGCGCACATCGCGCTTCCGGAAGGCTGCGTGATCGATGGCGAGATTCTGATCTGGCAGCCGGGCGACACGCCATCGCCGTTTGCCGACCTGCAAAAGCGCATGGGCCGCAAGACGGTGTCCAACAAGCTGCTGGCCGAATTGCCGGCCGCCCTGGTCGCCTACGATGTGCTGGAGCTCGATGGTGTCGACATCCGCCACCTGCCGCAGCACGAGCGGCGCGCACTGCTGCTCACCCTGGTGGAAAAGATTGCCGACCCGGCGCTGCGCCTGTCGCCGCGCATCACGGCCGGCAGTTGGGAAGAACTGGCGGCGATCCGCAGCGAATCGCGTGCGCGCGGCGTGGAAGGCATGATGCTCAAGGCGGTCTCGGCCGCTTACGGCGTGGGCCGCACCAAGGATGTGGGCACCTGGTGGAAATGGAAGATCGATCCGTTTTCCGTCGACGCCGTGCTGATCTATGCCCAGGCGGGCCATGGGCGGCGCGCCTCGCTGTACACCGACTACACTTTTGCCGTATGGGATGACGATGAAGACGGGCAGCGCAAGCTGGTGCCGTTCGCCAAGGCGTATTCGGGCCTGACGGATGCCGAAATCGGCAAGGTCGACGCCGTGATCCGCAAGACCACCATCGAAAAATTCGGCCCCGTGCGCAGCGTGAAGCCGACCCTGGTGTTCGAGATCGGCTTCGAGGGCATCGCAGCGTCCAGCCGGCACAAGGCCGGCATCGCGGTGCGCTTTCCGCGCATCCTGCGCCAGCGCGACGACAAGGCGATTGCCGATGCCGATACGCTGGACACCCTGAAAGCCTTGCTGACGGGTGTGCCATGAAAGGAAGGCCGTGAGCAAGAGCGCGCTGGCGCAGCGCATCGACGACTGGTTTGCGGCCAAGGGCTGGACCGTGTTTCCGTTCCAGCGCGCCGTCTGGCGCGCGGCCGCCAGCGGCCAGCCCGGCATGCTGCATGCGAGTACCGGTTCCGGCAAGACCTACGCCGTCTGGTTCGGCGCCTTGCTGCGTTCCGATCGCCTGGTGCGCAAGAACCGCAAGCAGGGCCTGCGCGTGGTGTGGATCACGCCGATGCGCGCGCTGGCGGCCGATACCGTGCGCGCGTTGCAAGCGTCCGCCGAAGAACTGGCGCCCGGCTGGCGCATCGAGGCGCGTACCGGCGACACCAGCGCGGCCCAGCGTGCGCGGCAATCGAAGACCTGGCCCGACGTGCTGGTCACCACGCCCGAAAGCCTGTCGCTGATGTTGAGTCAAGCCAATGCCGCCGAGCGCTTCAACCTGCTGGAAACGGTGATCGTCGACGAGTGGCACGAGCTGCTGGGCAGCAAGCGCGGCGTGCAGGTGCAGCTGGCGCTGGCCCGCCTGCGGCGCTGGAATCCGGCCCTGATTACCTGGGGCGTCTCGGCCACCCTGGGCAACTTGCAGCAGGCGCAGGACGTGCTGCTCGGCGAACACAATAGCGGCGTGCTGGTCGAAGGCAAGGTGCGCAAGCGCATCGTGGTCGACAGTCTGATCCCGCTCAATCCCACGCGCTTTCCCTGGGGTGGCCACCTGGGCATCCAGATGCTGCAGCCGCTGATCGCCGAAATCGACGGCAGCGCCACGACTCTCGTATTTACCAATACCCGTTCGCAAGCCGAGATCTGGTACCAGCACCTGATCGACGCGCGGCCGGACTGGGCCGGGCTGATTGCCTTGCACCATGGTTCGCTGGCGCGCGAGGTACGCGAGTGGGTCGAGCAGAGTCTGAAGGCCGGCACGCTGAAAGCCGTGGTCTGCACCTCCAGCCTCGACCTGGGCGTGGACTTCCTGCCGGTCGAGCGCGTATTGCAGATCGGCAGCGCGAAAGGCATCGCGCGCCTGGTGCAGCGGGCCGGGCGCAGCGGCCACGCGCCGGGGCGGGTCTCGCGCGTGACCCTGGTGCCGACCAACAGCCTGGAATTGCTGGAAGCGGCCGGCGCGCGCCAGGCGCTGGCGCAGGGATTGCTCGAAGCGCGGCCGGTGCCCGACAAGCCGCTCGACGTGCTGGTACAGCACCTGGTGACGATTGCGCTGGGCGGCGGTTTCCAGTCGCAAGCACTGTATGAGGAAGTGCGCACGGCCTGGTCGTACCGGAATCTGACGGCACAGGAATGGCAGTGGGCGCTCGATTTCGTCGCGCGCGGCGGGCAGAGCCTGACCGTGTATCCCGAATACCGGAGAGTGCTGCCGGACGAGGACGGCATCTATCGCGTGCCGGACGCGGCGCTGGCGCGGCGCCACCGCATGAGTATCGGGACGATTGTTTCCGAGTCGTCGATCCAGGTCAAGTACATGAGTGGCGGCAAGATCGGCAGCATCGAGGAATCGTTTATTTCACGCCTGAAGCAGGGCGACCATTTCCTGTTTGGCGGGCGCATCCTGGAATTCGTGCGCGTGCATGAAATGACGGCCTATGTGCGGCGTGCCACCGGCAGCCGTGGCGCCGTGCCGCGCTGGCAGGGCGGCAAGATGCCGCTGTCGTCGGAACTGGCGCATGCCGTGCTCGACCAGTTGCAGCAGGCGCAGGACGGTGAGGCCACGGGGCCGGAAATGCGCGCGCTGGCGCCACTGCTGGCGATCCAGCAGAAATGGTCCAGCCTGCCGACGCGCGCCAGCCTGCTGGTCGAAACCTTGTCCAGCCGCGAGGGCCATCATCTGTTCCTGTATCCGTTTGCCGGCCGCTCGGTGCACCTGGGGCTGGCGTCCCTGCTGGCGTACCGGATTGCGCGCGTGCATCCGGCCACCCTGTCGATCGCCGTCAATGATTATGGCTTTGAATTGCTGGGCGCGGACGATCTCGATTTTGCGCCGCTGTTTACGGCGGGGACGGGCGGGGAGGTTCCCCTGTTCAGCCTGGATAAGCTGCTGGAAGACGTGCTGGCCAGCCTGAACGCGACGGAGCTGTCGCAGCGGCGTTTTCGCGAAATCGCCCGCATCGCCGGCCTGGTATTCCAGGGCTATCCGGGCCAGCCGAAAAGTACGCGCCAGTTGCAGGCGTCATCGTCGCTGTTCTTTGAAGTGTTCCGCAAGCATGACGCAGGCAACTTGCTGCTGACGCAGGCGCAGCGCGAAGTGCTGGAGCAGGAACTGGAGCTGACGCGCCTGCGCGCCACCTTGCGTGAGCTGCACCAGTGCAGCATGAGCGTGCAAGCCTTGCAGCGCGCCTCGCCGTTTGCGTTCGGCCTGATGGTCGAGCGTTTCCGCGAAAAGCTGACCACCGAAAAACTGTCGGACCGGGTGGCGCGCCTGGTGCGCGAACTGGAGAAAGCGGCCGCATGAAGCACTGCAGTATTGAACTGGCCGACGAAACGCTGTGGCTGCTGGCCGGCAAGGCCATCTATTGGCCGGCGCGCAAGATGCTGCTGGTGGCAGACATTCATTTCGGCAAGGCCACCGCGTTTCGTTCGCTGGGCGTGCCGGTGCCGCACGGCACCACCAATGAAAACTTGCAGGCCTTGTCGCACTTGCTCGAGGGTTACGCCTGCGAGGAAATCGTGTTTCTCGGCGACTTTCTGCACGCCAGGGCCGCCCGTGCGCCGGCCACCCTGGCCGCCATGCAGGCCTGGCGTGCGCGCCATCCTGGCTTGCGCCTGACCCTGGTGCGCGGCAACCACGACCTGCATGCGGGCGATCCGCCGGCCAGCCTGGGCATCACCATGGTCGACGAACCGCACCGGATGGGGCCGTTTGCGCTGTGCCATCATCCGGAGCTGGAAACAGATGGCTATGTGCTGGCCGGCCATGTCCACCCCGTGTTTCATTTGCGCGCCGCGCGCGAGACCTTGCGCCTGCCGTGTTTTTTGCTGGGGCCGCGGCGCGCCATGCTGCCGTCGTTCGGCGCATTTACGGGCGGCCATGCGGTCAAGCCCGCGCCGGACGAGGCCGTCTTTGTAGTGGCGGACACGGCTATTTTTCGCGTGCCGGGCCAGGGGCCGGATACTGTTGAGTCTCTGGTACCATCGATCAAAAACCAATAGTAACTGCGCCACCGCAGGCGGGATAGCTCCTACATATCGTCTTGTCATGCTCCTATTCTGGGTTGGCCGATCGCGCACTAAGATGACTGCTCCCATGCATAAGCGTGGTTTCTAACACCCGAGATTACTCACGAATTACTCACGATTGAGGAGATGATCATGGCCACATCGAGTGACAACAAACCCGGTCAGCAAGGCGGCAAGGCCAGCGGCAGCGCCGGCAGCGGCAGCGGCAACAAGCAGAGCGACACCAGCAAACGCGGTTTTGCTTCCATGGATCCGGCACAGCAACGCGAAATCGCCAGCGAGGGTGGCCGCGCCGCCCATGAAAAAGGTACAGCCCACGAATTCACGTCGGAAGAAGCACGCCGGGCCGGCAGCCAAAGCCATAAAAACGATGGCAACCGGCAAAGCGCCAGCACGGCGCAAAATCCGGGAGGGCGCGACGATACCAGCATGAAACAGGACAATCCGAACAAGCAAAGCGGTGGCTCGGGTTCGTCCGGTGGCAGCGGCAGCCGTGGCAGCTAATGGCGACAGGTAGCAACAGGCGGCAGCGATGCCGCCTTTTTGTAGGATAAATCCTACATAACCATCTGTTGTTTTCTGATGTCTGTCCCCGTCGGCGTGGACTATGCTGAACAGGTTGCAATCACGCAGCACACCATAGACGGAGGTCGACATGGCGCACACTACTCCACCGGGGCCGGCGGACAAGGCGAACAAGGCGGGCAATCCCGGCAATCAGCAAGTTGCCCGCAGGGATGAGGGTAACCGGCAAAGCCACGCGCAGGAAGGCGAGCATTTCGTGCTGGTCGACAGTGAACGCGGACTCGATATCGGCGACGACCTGTTTTCCATCGGCGAAGTGCGGCGTGCCGACCGGCTGCCGCAGCACCAGGGCGGCAACGCGGGCCAGAGCCGGCAAAGCGCCGATGATGCGCCCGACACCACCGGCAGCACCGGCGTTTAGTCGGCGCTCCAGGCCGCTTGTGCCAGTTGCAACACATATTCGCGCACATCGGCCGGCCAGCTTGCTGTCTGTGTCAAAAAGGCCGCGCGCTGCCCGGCAAACAGGGCGCGGCTCGCTTCCTCGAAGCCCGCTTCATCACCGGCCAGCGCACTCATGAAGCGGTAGGCCGTTTCACGCGCCTGGCGCTGTTCGTCGACTGCCTTGTTGCCGCGCTGCGCATGTTCCACCAGTTTCCGTAACGCCACCGACGCGCCGCCCGGCTGGGTCGCCAGCCATTCCCAGTGGCGCGGCAGCAGGGTGATTTCGCGCGCCACCACGCCCAGCCTGGGCCGGCCTGCCGTGCGCGGTGTCGCGGGCACGGCAATCTCTTCCACCTGTTCACGCGGCTGTGGCAGGCGCTGCAATACCTCGGCCAGGCTGCCGTGCAGGTTCAGGTCGACCTGCTGTCCATTGTCGTCATTGAAAACCAGGATTTGTGCGTCGGGCTCGCGGCTCACGAGTTCCTTCAAGGTTTGCGCCACGGCATGCAAGCTGCCGGCGGCCACCTTGCGCTTGCCGGCAAAGGCGGTGAGGGGGGATGGGGTCATGCTGCCTCCGTGTGGGAATGGGATAAGCAGCTAATTCTACCCGGGTTAAAATAAAAGTCAATAATACCCGGGTAAAATTTTTAGAGATCGACGCGGCCGTGTTCGCCCAGGTCTTTAGGGGTGTCGCCCGTGATGGCGGCCTTGGCCATTTCAAAGAACTGGCGCATCTTGCTGGCGTCGCTGTCCCAGTATTCGGCCGACTGGATGGTGACCTTGATCAGCGACAGGTGGGGATCGTCGAGTCCGCCCGGGAACCAGGCCTTGACGATGGGGTTCCACAATTCTTCCGCCTTGGCGCGGTCTTTCAGCAACTCGGCGCGGCCGCACACCGACACATACAGGCTGTCGCTGGGTTCTGCGAAGCTGACATTCACTTGCGGGTTGTTCAGCAGGTCGCGCGTATAGGCTGCCTCGTCCGTGACGAAAAACCAGATCTGGCCTTCGCTGTCGACTTGCTGCTGGGTCAGCGGGCGGCTGGTCAGCGTGCGCGTGTCGTCGCTGGTGGTGAACATGCCAAATTTCACGCTCTTGATCTTGTCGGCAATCAGGGTGATCTGTTCGCTGGTGTAGGAAGTCATGGGATTCTCCGTTGGTGGTTGTGCTGAATGAACAGCATAGGCCGCCTCAGTCCCACGCTCTGTTCGACAGCGTACTTTGACGACAGGTCGCTCATGTTTCAAGCTTGTTACAAAACGTTGTTGTTGGGACACCTTCCGCATATTGACTTAATAAATGATAATCATTATCATTTGTTGGATAATCCGGTTTGACCCCTCTTATTTTCGAAGGATGTGAATGAAGCAAGCTGACGTGTCGCGCAGCAACGCCAGCCGTGCTGTCTGGTTGAAGCAACTGCATCAGTGGCATTGGATCAGCTCGGCGCTATGCCTGCTGGGCATGTTTTTGTTTGCCATCACCGGCATTACCCTCAACCACGCCAGCCAGATCGAAGCCAAGCCCGTCGTTTCGCGCCAGAAGGCGCAACTGCCCGCGCCCCTGGTCACGGAACTGGCCGCCTATGCCGAAAAGCATGATGGCGCCAACGCGCCGATGCCGGCAGCGGCCGAGCGCTGGCTGAAACATCAGTGGTCGCTCAATGCGGGCGGCCGTCCGGCCGAATGGAGCGTCGACGAAGTCTATTTGCCGCTGCCGAAAGCTGGGGGCGACGCCTGGGTGCGCATCGGCCTGGAAGACGGCGCCGCCGAATACGAACTGACGGACCGTGGCTGGATCTCCTGGCTCAACGACGTCCACAAGGGCCGCAACACGGGCGTGGCCTGGTTCTGGTTCATCGATATTTTTGCCGGTCTGTGCATCGTGTTCTGCCTGACCGGGCTCTTGATCCTGAAGTTCCACGCGGCCAACCGGCCGTTCACCTGGCCGATGGTGGGCCTCGGTATTTTGATTCCTTGCGCGATCGCGCTGCTGTTTATCCACTGATGTTTTTTCTCCCTTACTTTGACAGGCACACCATGAAATTACGCTACTCCCTTGCGCTCGGTCTTCCCCTGATCGGCACCTCGGCGATGGCGGCCGACCTGGCCCTCAAGCTTGAAATCCCGCAACTGAACGTAGCGGAATACCACCGTCCTTACGTGGCCGCCTGGCTGGAAACGGCCGACCAGAAAGTGGCGGCCAACCTGGCCGTGCTGTACGACGTGAAGAAGAAGGACAAGGCGGGCGAGAAGTGGCTCAAGGACATGCGTTCGTGGTGGCGCAAGAGCGGCCGTGACCTGGCCATGCCGGTCGACGGCGTCAGCGGCGCCACCCGTGCGCCAGGCGAACACAGCCTGACCTTCCCTGGCTCCAAAGCCGTGCTCGACAAGCTGCCGGCCGGTGAGTACCAGCTGGTGGTGGAAGCGGCGCGCGAAGCCGGTGGCCGCGAACTGGTGCGCGTACCGTTCCAGTGGCCGCCGAAGTCGGCCCAGTCCGTCCCTGCCAAAGGCAAGGAAGAACTCGGTAACGTCGTCGTCCAACTCAAACCTTAAGGCGCATCCATCATGCTGAAGCAATTGAACAAACCGCTGATCGCCCTGGCCCTGGCCGGCCTGGCCATGAACGCCCACGCCCACCGTCCGTGGATGGTGCCATCGAGCACGATGGTGGAAAGCAAGGACGCCTGGGTCACGGTCGATGCCGCCGTCTCCGAAGGCCTGTTCGAGATCGATCACCAGCCGCTGCGTCTCGATGCGCTGGTCGTCACCGGCCCGGATGGCGCCACCGTCGCGCCCGCCAATGTGGTCACCGGCCGCCTGCGCAGCGTGTTTGACGTCAAGATGGAAAAAGCGGGCACCTACAAGGCCGCCATCGTCTCGCAAAACGTGATGGCCAGCTACAAGGTCAACGGCGAGCAGAAGCGTTTCCGTGGCAACGAGGAAACCTTCAAGAAAGACGTGCCGGCCGATGCACAGGACTTGAAAGTCACGCGTACCGCAGGCCGCCTGGAAACCTTCTTCAGCAAGGACGAAGCGAGCACAGGCGTCTTCAAGCCGACCGGCGTGGGCCTGGAACTGGTGCCCGTCACCCACCCGAACGAATTGCGCGCCGGCGAGAAGGCCACCTGGCGCTTCCTGATCGACGGCAAGCCGGCCGCCAACCAGGCCTTCAGCCTGGTGCCAGGTGGCGTGCGCTACCGTGGCGTGCTCGGCGAAATCCGCCAGAGCACCGACGCCAAGGGCGAAATCACGTTCACGGTGCCGGCAGCCGGCATGTATTACGTCAACAGCAGCTGGCCCGCCGCCACGCCACCGGTCGCCGGCCAGCCGCCAGCCATGCCGGAGCGCCGCATGACCTACGCGGCCACCGTGGAAGTACTGCCGGAGTAAGCGATGCGCCGGGTACTGTTGCCGCTGGAACTCGATGATCGCGCGCCGCCACCTGGCGCCGCAGTGCGGGAGTTGCGCGGCCTGAGCATGGGCACCAGCTGGTCGGTGCGCCTGGTCGACAGTCCGCTGCCGGGACGCGCCGGCAGCGCCGATGTGCAGCAGGGCTTGCAGCAGCAGCTGGACCTGGTGGTGCGGCAGATGAGCCATTGGCAGCCTGATTCCGACCTGGGCCGTTTCAACCGCGCCGCGCCAGGCAGCTGGCAGCAATTGCCGGCCGCCTTTGGCGAAGTGCTGGGCTTTGCGCTGCAGGTGTCGCAGCTGAGCGGCGGCGCGTATGACCCGTGCGCCGGGGCCCTCGTCAATGCCTGGGGTTTTGGCCCCGAAAACCGCTACGACCAGCCCGGCTTCCGGGCGCCCGCTGCGGCGACCGTGCGGCAATTATTGGCGCAAGGTAGCCGCATCGAGTTCGATGTGGCCATGCGCCGCGTGCGCCAGCCGGGCGGGGTGCAGCTGGATTTCTCTTCTGTTGCGAAGGGTTATGCCGTGGACCGGCTGGCGCGCTACCTGGACAGCCAGGGCATCGCACATTACCTGGTGGAAGTCGGCGGCGAGCTGCGCGGCGCCGGCTGCAAGCCCGATGGGCAACCGTGGTGGGTGATGCTGGAGCAGGTTGACGGGGCCGATGCGGCCTGTCATCCGGCGGAAATGATGCTGGCGCTGCATGGTTTGTCGGTCGCCACCTCGGGCGACTACCGCCGTTTTTTTCACGATGGCACAGTGCGCTATGCCCATACCATCGATCCGCGCAACGGCATGCCGCTGACGAATGATCTTGCCTCCGTCACCGTGGTGCATGCGCAATGCATGGCGGCCGATGCCTGGTCCACCGCCTTGACCGTGCTGGGCATCGATGCCGGCATGGCGCTGGCCGAACAGCAGGGCCTGGCGGTCCGCTTCGTGCGGCGCGACGGCCAGGCTTACCAAGAATACCTGAGCAGCGCGCTGCTGGCCTTGCTCGACGACTGATACCTTCATGATTTTTACCCACGATACGACTCGGCTGTTGCTGCTGGCCGGCCTGTCCTTCAGTTATGCCGGCGTGTGCCTGGCGCCCTGGCTGCGCGCGCGCACCAAGCGCCGCGCCGCCGCTGCCGCCAAGGCGGCGCTGGCCGGCAATCCGGCCTGGCTGGTGGCGTATGCCAGCCAGACCGGCAATGCCGAAGAGCTGGCCACGCAGACGGCGCACAGCCTGCAGCTGGCCGGCATCGCCGTGCGCGTGTGCGCACTGGCCGAACTGACGGCGCAGGAGCTGCAGCAGGCCGAGCGGGCGCTGTTCCTGGTCAGCACCTATGGCGAGGGGGATGCGCCCGACAATGCCGCCGCCTTTATCGGTCGCCTGATGACGGGCGAACTGGCTCTGCCGCAACTGCATTATGGCGTGCTGGCGCTGGGCGACCGCAGCTACAGCCAGTTCTGCGGCTTTGGCCGCGCACTCGATGCCTGGCTGGCCGGGCAGGGCGCGTCGCCCCTGTTCGAGCGCATCGAGGTCGACCGCAGCGCCAGCGCCGCCATCGGCGCCTGGTTCCAGCAACTGAGCCATCTGGCCGGCACCAGCGATGCGCCCGACTGGAGCGCGCCCGCGTTCGACGACTGGCGGCTGCTGGAGCGCCGCCTGCTCAATCCCGGCAGCGCCGGCGGCCCGATTTATCACGTGGAGCTGGCGCCTGCCAGCGGCATCCTGCCGGCCTGGCAGTCGGGCGACCTGGTGCAGCTGGCCGCGCCGGCCGATCCATCGAAGCCGCGCGAATACTCGATCGCTTCGATACCGCAGGAAGGCCGCGTACACCTGCTGGTACGCCAGCACAGCCATCCCGACGGCAGCCTGGGCGTGGCATCGGGCTGGCTGACGCAGGCGGCGCAGCCGGGGCAGCTGGTGCAATTGCGCGTGCGCCAGCACCGCCGTTTCCGGCTGGAAGACAATGCCGGGCGGCCCTTGATCCTGATCGGCAACGGCAGCGGCATCGCCGGCCTGCGCGGCCACCTGAAAAGCCGCATATTGGCCGGCCAGCGGCGCAACTGGCTACTATTTGGCGAGCGCAATGCGGCCCACGATGCGCATTACCATGAAGAATTGCAGCGCTGGCACGCCAGCGGCGAGCTGCCGCGACTGGACCTGGTGTTTTCGCGCGACCAGGAGCAGCGCCTGTATGTGCAGGACCGCCTGCGCGGCAATGCCGATGAAGTGCTGCAGTGGCTGGCGCAGGGCGCGGCGATCTATATCTGCGGCAGCCTGGCCGGCATGGCCGGCGGCGTCGACCAGGCGCTGGAAGAGATACTGGGCCGCCCGGCCCTCGATGCGCTGGCGGCGCAAGGCCGCTACCGCCGCGACGTGTATTGAGCTGGCAGGCTATGATGGCTGTTTCCACCCGTTCCCAGGAGGCAACATGAGCGACAGTATCGAGACGATTCCCGTCAACCTGATCAATGGCCAGGCCACCAGCCTGGCGGCCTACCGTGGCAAGGTGCTGCTGGTGGTCAACGTGGCCTCGGCCTGCGGCTTGACGCCGCAATACGAAGGCCTGGAAAAGTTGTATGAAGACAAGCAGGCCGAGGGCCTGGTGGTGCTGGGCTTTCCCGCCAATGAATTCGGCGCGCAGGAGCCGGGCAGCAACGAAGAGATCGCCGACTTTTGCAGCAGCAAGTTCAGCGTGCAGTTCCCCCTGTTCGAGAAAATCGTCGTCAAGGGGCCGGGCCAGCATCCGCTGTACCAGCAGCTGGTCAAGCAGCAGCCGCAGGCGCAGGAAAAGCCGGGCAGCGATTTCCGCGCCAAGCTGGCCGGCTACGGCATTACGCAAGACAAGCCCGATGATGTGCTGTGGAATTTCGAGAAGTTTTTGATCAGCAAGGATGGCCGGGTGGTGGGGCGTTTTGCACCCGACACCACGGCCGACGACGCCATCCTGCGGGACGCCATCGAGCGCGAACTGCGCGCCTGAGCGCTTATTCCGACGTGGCGTGCTGGGCCGCCGGTGCCAGCTCGCCGCTCACTTCCTGCAAGCCGCGCGCCAGGCTGGAAATGCTGGGGTTGTCGATGAAGACGCAACGCTTGCCGGTGCGCTTGCAATAATCCTTCACGCGCCAGTAGGCGCTGTGGCTGATGCAGCCGGTCTGGCAGATCACCAGGTCGGCCGCCGCCAGGCTCGAATCGAGCAGGTTGGCATTGTCTTCCAGTCCGCCGTCATGGTGGGCGAACTGCGCGCCCACGCGCTCGATCAGGGCGCGGTAGGTGGCGACGTTGCCGCTGCGGCCACCGACGCACAGCACGCTCTGGTCGACCAGGCGGATCGGCATTTTCAGCTTGCCGCCGCTGGGCGCTTCCAGCTTCGGCGCCGGTGGCGGCACGGCCGCGGCAGGCCGTGGCTGGGCTTTCAACTCCGTGATTTGCAGGCGCAATTCCTTTTCGCGCTCATCCATCTGCGCCAGGCGTTCGACCAGGCGGGTGCGCGATTCCAGCGACGGGATGGCGGCCTGCAACTGCGCCAGCTCGGCCCGCAAGCCTTCGATCACGCTGTCCTTGCCGATCGCTTCGGCACGCGTGCGCAGCAGCACCGCTTCCTGGCGTTCCAGTTCGCCGGTTTTCTCCTGCAGCATAGCCTGGCCGCGCTGCTGCAGCCTGGCCAGTTCCTGCGCCAGGCGCACGTTTTCTTCCTGCAAGGCGGAAAACTTGCCCATGTCGGCCCGCACGCAGGCGCCGGCCTGGTGCTGGATCATGTGCAGGTCGCGGCACATCTGCTCTTCCAGCTCCGCATCGCAGCGTGGATGGGTCAGGCCGGCCCAGAAGGCGCCGGACACATCGCCATTGGCCACCGCGGTGCGCCACAGCTGGGCCACCTGCTCCTTGCTCTTGGCGCCGCGAAAACGCAGGATTACCGGTGCGTAGCGGCGTTCCAGTTCCTTTTGCAGCGCTTCCGACAAGCGGTTGCGCGCGCCGCATTCGGTCACCGCGCCGACGTGCACTTCGTAGTCGTCGGCCAGCACCCGCCCGCCCGTCATCTTGCCGACCAGTTTGCGCAAATAGCCGAGCGGCAGCCCCACGCCGACCAGCGGGCAATGGCAGGTATGCGACAGTTCCCACAGGCGCCGGCGGCGCGAGGTGAGCGCGGCGGTATCGGCGTCGCTGGCGGAACAATTGCTGATGACGGGCAGGGACTTGTCTTTGTCACACATGGCGGTTTCCTGTAAAGCGTAGCGGTAGGGCAGAGAGGGCGGCGCTTATTGCGCCAGCGGCAGGGGGCGCTTGGGGTTGACCAGGCGGTCCAGGCGTTCGAGCAAGGTGCCCTTGGCCGGCTTGGGCGGGTTGACGCTGGCCGTGACCATGGCAGCCCATTGCTGCGACAGCTGCTGGCAGGTTGCCTGCAGCACCGGCGCCAGGCTCGGCAGGCTGGACAACACCCGCAGGTGTCGTTCGATCACCGACGCCAGTTTCGGACACGCCGCGTTGGCGTGATAGTGCGACATCAGGTGCAGCACATTCGACAGCATCAGTTCGGGCTGCTGTTCATGGTTGCTCGCCAACATCGTGTCGATACGGTCGTTCGCCATCAAGCGCTCCTGTGCGGTAGTGCCGCTGGCGGGCGCGCCGTAGGCGCACGACTGGCTTGCGGAAAGGGATGGTCTGCCGGTTCAGCCGCAGCTGGCTCAGGCAGTGAGGATCAGTTTGTTCAGTTGGGTGACGCGCAGGCGGTAAATCTTGCCGCTGTGTTCGATTTCGATTTCGCGGCCCTGCTGCAGCAGCGTTTCGCTGGTGATGCGGCGAGCCGGCTGCGCCATGCTGACGGGCGGACGGATATGGGCGGTGGCGGCATCCTGGATCATGGCTGGTTTTGAGCTGTGCATGGGTGGCTTTCTTTATCTCAGTTGAGAATGATTCGTATTTGCATTATTGTTGAGTGTGACCCGAAATGCAAGCCTTATTTACGAGAAAATCATCATGAGAAAACCGGTCTTTCTTGCGCGCAAAAAAAGACCCGGCAGGAGCGCGTGCTCCGGCCGGGTCAAGCCTGTACGGTCAAATCAGACGGCGAGCAGCTGCGGTGTTTCCAGGGCGGCCACGCTGGCCGCCTGCGTTTCTGCCTTGAGCTTGGCGGCGGCCAGTTGCTTGGCGCGCGAGCGCGACGGCGGCAGGCGGCGCAGGGTCTTCAGCGCTTCCGGGTCCTTGATGCCGATCGTGCGCTGGTCGACCGTGATCAGCCCGATTTCATTAAAGGCCGACAAGGTGCGGCTGACCGTTTCCAGCGTCAGGCCCAGGTAGCTGCCGATTTCATGGCGCGTCATGCGCAGGTTGAACAGCTTGCTGGAATAGCCCATCTGCGCGAAGCGGTCGGCCAGCGAGACCAGGAAGCGGGCCACGCGCGCTTCGGCGGAGAGCGCGCCCAGCATGCCGATCATCGCCTGTTCACGTACCAGTTCGCGGCTCATCACGCCGTACATGACGTTTTCCAGCTCCAGGTGCACGCGGCCCAGCGCCGTCAGTTTTTTGAATGGCAGCAGGATCAGGTCGCAGTCGGACAGCGCCACCGCTTCCGACGAGTAATGGCGGGTGTGGATGCCGTCGACGCCCAGCATGTCGCCCTTCATGGGGAAGCTGAGCACCTGTTCGTTGCCGAATTCGTCGATCAGCACGGTTTTCAGGAAGCCCGAGTTGACGATGTACAGGGTGTCGAAGGGCTGGCCGATGGTGTGGATGCGCTGGCCGGTCTTGAACTGCACATGCTGGAACAACAGTTCGTCGGCGGCGATGGTGCAGGCGGTGGAAATATGCAGCAGATCGCAGACCTCCTTCAGGTTCGACCACAGCCGTCCCTGGCGCTGGCGTCCCGCTTCCATGGACGGCGAAGGGGGCATCGGCGAAACCGGACGGTTTTCAGACGTTTGCGTGGACAGCATGTTCATCTCCTGGTGTCAGGTCGGTCATATTGAATAGCGGAATGCTCAGGGATTGCGCCGCATGTCGGCAGGTTCCTGGCGGTTAGTGCTTGAAGCGCTGAAACTTGGCATGTGATGAAATAACTTCCAGCAACTCGATGACTGGTTTCAGTATGCCAACACGCGTAGTGAATTCATATCAGCCGAGGCTGAATATGGCAGTAGGAGGTAAGGAGAGGACTGTAGGATTGTTCCTACTGTGACGAGCCCGCGCGCGGCGGGCTGGTTCAGGTCTTGAAGGGCGACAGCAGGCGGTGGGCGACGGCGTATTGCACCATTTCTGAAAGGGAACTCATGCCCATTTTTTGCATGATGCGCGTCTTGTGGGTGCTGACCGTCTTCACGCTCAGGTGCAGGTTGTTGGCGATTTCCGTGATCGACTTGCCGGCCACCAGCAGTGAAAACACTTCGAATTCGCGGTCCGACAATTGTTTGTGCAGCAGGCTTTCATTGGGCATCATGATGTTGAGCACCAGCTGCTCGGCCACTTCCGCGCTGATGTAGGGCCACCCCGAGGCCACCTTGTGGATGGCGCCGACCAGCTGGGTGCCGGCGCTTTCCTTGGTCAGGTAGCCTTGTGCACCGGCGCGGATGGCGCGCACGGCATATTGCTCTTCTTCGTGCATGGTGAGGATCAGGATGGCCAGCTTGGGCGCCTCGCTGCGGATCTGGCGGATCAGGTCGACGCCGCTGCGCCCCGGCATCGACAGGTCGAGCAGCAGCAGGTCGAAGCCGCCCTGGCGCACCTGGTTCAGTACTTCGAAGCCATCGATGGCTTCGCCGACGATGTCGATGTCGGGTGCGCCGTCCAGTATGCGCTTGAGGCCCTCGCGCATGATGGTGTGGTCGTCGGCAATCACAATACGTATCATAGGGTGCGGTAGGTTGGTTCGCCGGGCGCGGGGCGATTGTTAAGGAATCAGAAAGGTTGTCATCTTAGCCGAAAAAGACCGCCGCACCGGTATCCCTGGCGCGGCGCTTCATTGCGCAGGCGGTTCCTTGATCAGCCGGTGCACCAGCACCGGCAAGGTGGAGTGCGACAACACCTTGTTGGTGACGCTGCCCAGCAGCAGTTGGCCCCAGCCGCTGCGGCCATGCGAACCCATGAAGATCAGATCGCAATGCTGCAGCTGCGCCACTTCGACGATCTTCAGCGCCGGGCTGTCGGAAAAGGCCGTCAGGCCGCTCGCTTCCAGTCCCCGCTTGGCGGCCTCGTCCAGGATGGGCTGCCAGTGGCCGCCGCCGGCCTTGCGCATGGCGATGCGGTATTCTTCTTCGCTGGGATAGCTGGGCGGAATGATTTCGATATACACGGGATACTGGTATTCGGGTGCGACGTACAGGGCAAGGATGTCGGCATGCATTTGTGCGGCGAACGCGACGCCGGCGCAGGCGGTGAGGTTGGAGACGGCGGAACCGTCCGTGGCGATCAGAATTTTCTTATACATGACAGCTCCTTCTTAAGTGAACCGGTGCGCGCAGCCTCCCTTATTGTAGGCCGGGCAGCATGATTGTATTCATGTAAAGACTTGATATTTATCAACAGTTGTGCAGCTTCAGTATAGACAACATTGGCGAAAAGGTTGTCATTTGCCGCTCCTGGTGTGGCGGCAAGTGGCTTGCGGCAAGGTTTTCTCGCCGGATTGATGCTCTTGCCTGCGCGCCAATGGTAGTATTTCAAAATACAACACCTGATACGGATATTTCCGTACGGAAAAGGTATTGTATGCCCGCTTTGCGGCGGGAAGCGCGTTTTGAGATTGAACAACAGGGCGGCGCCCTGCTACACTCGCACCATCGCAGCGGTATTGCCTCAAATCATCTTAATCGAGAAATTGTGGGTAGTAGTCTGTAAAACGCACAGTTCAGGCGGAATTTTGACAAATTATGGAGAAGCAGGGATATGACAAACGCCGCTGATGATTTCGATGCCTTATTCGATGAAGTATCTGCCCAACGCACCGAGGCGCCCAAACCGGCGCCCGCCGCGGCAGCTCCCGCCGTGATTGCGGACGATGATTTCGACGCGCTGTTCGACTCGGTGTCGGCCAGCGCCGCGCCCGCCGCAGCCGCCCCGGCGCCTGCCGTGGTGGAACCTGCGCCGGCAGCGGCCGCACCTGCCCCTGCGGCAGACAGCGCCGATCCGGTCGACCAGTCCGACAAGCCGATGTTCGAACGCCTGGGCGGCATCGTGCGCCTGCTGCACGACTCGCTGCGCGAACTGGGTTACGACAAGGCGCTGACGGAAGCGTCGTCGCAGATCGTCGACGCCCAGGACCGCCTGGAATACGTGGCGACCCTGACCGAACAGGCCGCCAACAAGGTGCTGAACACGCTCGACGAAGGCATGCCGGCACAGGACGTGCTGTCGAAAAAGGCCAAGGACATGGACAGCCGCTGGACGGCGCTGTTCGACGGCAAGCTGAGCCTCGACGAATTCAAGGCCCTGGCCGGCGACTCGCGCCAGTTCGCGCAGGCCGTCACCGAGGCGACCGAGGCGGAAAAAGCCCGCCTGCTGGAAATCATGATGGCCCAGGACTTCCAGGACATTACCGGCCAGTTGATCAAGAAAGTGGTCATTATCACCAAGACGGTGGAAAATGAACTGGCTCAGTTGCTGCGCGACAATGCTCCGGCCGAAGTGCGCGAGAAACTCGCACTGAAGGAAGCGCCGCTGATGCAAGGGCCTTCCGTGCCGTCGGTGGCGCTGGACCAGGATAATGTCGACGACCTTCTTGCCGATTTGGGATTCTAATGGACGATATGCTCAAGGATTTCGTCGTTGAGGCGATGGATCTTGCGGTTAATGTTGAAGAGCACTTACTGCGTCTCGAACGCGATCCGGACAACAAGGAAACGCTCAATGCGGTGTTTCGTTCCTTTCACACCATCAAGGGTGGCGCCGGTTTCATGGGCCTGCCTGCGCTGGTGGCGGCCTGCCACCTGACCGAAAACCTGTTCGACGCGCTGCGCACGGGCGCCGCGCCGGTGACGCCGATCGCCATCGAGGCGGCGCTGCAGGCGTCCGGCTTCGTGGCCGACCAGTTGACGGAGCTGGCCAACGGCGCCGCGCCGGAAAGCCTGCCGGCCATGCCGGAAGAGCTGGAAGTCATCCTCACCAACGCCATCGAAGGCAAGAGCATGGATGCGCCTGCCGCAGCCGTCGCTGCGCCTGCGCCGGCGGTGGTTGCAGCGCCCGTGGCCGCCGCGCCCGTCGCCGCTGCGGCCGCGCCTGCCGCTGTCACGGTGGGCGCCGATGGGCTGGACTGGACCGCCCTGTACAACGCCGTGGTGCCGGCCGGCAGCCAGCTGGCCGTGGTCGCGCCTGCCGCTTCGGCTGCCGCGCCGGCTCCGGCATCTGCTGCCGTCGCGGCGCCGCCTGTCGCCGCCAAGCCGGCCGCCAAGGCCGTCGATGGCGTGGTGCGCGAAGAGCGCCCGGACATGCGCCATGCGGCCCCGGTCAAGGAAGACAGCATCCGCGTCGATGCCGTCAAGCTCGACGCCTTGCTGGAAGTGGCCGGCGAATCGGTGCAGGCCGCCAACCAGGCAGCCGTGCTGCTGGAACGCTTGCTGCAATTCAAATTCGAAGGCCAGGCCGCCACCTTGATGGCGACCCTGGCGGAAACCCTGGAACGCGCCTCGCGCTACTCGACCGAACTGCAGCGGGCCACCCTGGCCACGCGCATGCAGCCGGTCGGCCGTCTGTTCCAGAAATTCCCGCGCCTGGTGCGCGAGCTGGCCAAGGACCTGGGCAAGGATGTCGAACTGACCATCGAGGGCGCGGAAACGGAAGTCGACCGCGTGGTGGTCGACAGCCTGTACGATCCGCTGGTGCACATGCTGCGCAACTCGCTCGACCATGGGGTGGAATCGCCGGAAGACCGTCTGGCCGCCGGCAAGCCTGCCAAGTCGTATATTTCCCTGAAAGCATGGCAGGAAGCGAACAGCGTGATGATCGTGCTGCAGGACGACGGCAAGGGCATGGACCCGGTCTTCCTGCGCAGCAAGGCGCAGCAAAAAGGCCTGATCAGCGAAAACGCGCAACTGAGCAACGACGAATGCTTCCAGTTGGTGTTCCTGCCCGGCTTCTCGACCAAGGAAGTCGCTTCCAGCGTGTCGGGCCGTGGCGTGGGCATGGACGTGGTCAAGACGGCGGTGGAAAAAAACCGCGGCGCCATCCATATCGAATCGGCGCTGGGCAAAGGCACCAAATTTGCCATCCGCCTGCCGATCGAACTGTCGATCGTGCCGACCATGCTGGTGTCGACTTCGGGCGCCGCGCTGGCGCTGCCGATGGCGGTGGTGCAGCGCGTGGTCGAGTTGCCGGAAACCTTCATGGAAGTGGGCGGCGCGCCGGTGCTGAAAGACCAGGGCCGTCCGTTGCCCGTGCGTTCGCTGGCCGGCGCCCTGGGCTACGAGCCGTGCAGCGAGCGGGTCGGCATCGTGGTGGCCGCGCCGCAGCCGTATATCCTGGCGGTGGCGGCCGTCGACGGCACGGCCGATCTCGTGATCAAGCCGATGACGGCCATTACGGTCGAAGGCATTACCGGTACCGCCCGTTCGGCCGAAGGCGAACTGGTGCTGGTGGTAGGGCTGTCCTTCCTGATGGATGGCTGCCGCGGCACGGTACGCATGGCGGCGTAACCTTTGCTTCAAAAATCAAGCCCGCTGCGCAGATTTGCGCAGCGGGCTTTTTTTATGCGCCGTCGCGGCGCAGCGTGCCGCCTTCCAGCCAGCGCTGCACGCGCACGATCTCGTCGTCGCGGCCGGCCTCGTCCTTGGGCGGCGGCAGATAGATGTCGGGTTGAATGCCGCCCAGGTCCACCTGCAGATGCGGCAGGCGGGCCGAGCGCGAGGTGGCGTATTGCAGGTGGCGCACGCCCGAGGGCAGGGCATGCAGGCGCAGGTTCGAATAGTCGAGCGCGCCATAGCTGTTGCGTCCGATCAGCTTGACGTGAAAACTTTGCCGCGCCGCCAGCAGGAATTCTTCGCAGGAACTGGCACAGTCGCGGTCGACCAGGATCGCCACCCTTGCCGGCCGCTGCGCCGTTTGTCCGTCGACGCGCAGATAGCTGATGGTGCCGCCTGGCTGCTGCGGCGCGAATTCGCCGGCCTGGACCGTGCGCATCTGCGCCACGGCCTGGCCGGCAAACGCCGCGCAGGCGGCGTCGCCGGGCGCCAGCAGCGCACAGACGCTTTCCTGGCCGGCGATATTGGCCGGCGTGGACAGCCATTCGGCGCCTACCCGCACCATTTCACCCGAACTGATCCATTGCAGCAGCGGCGCGTAGGTATTGTCGCTGCCGCCGCCATTGCGGCGCACGTCGAGTATCCAGTTGGGACGTGCGGCCAGCGCCTCGCGGTGGGTGTCGAGCAAGGCCTGCATCGCCGCGCTGTGGTTGCCGCGAAAGCTGGGCAGGCTCAGCAGCACGGTCTGGCTGCTCAGCAACTGCAGCGTGGGCGCTTTCGATGGCGCGGCCTGGCCGCTGGCGGCAGGCTGCGCCGGTGCCGGCTTGGCAATGTCCACGGCGCTGCCCGGCTTGACATGCAGATGGCCCTTGCGCCACACGCCCACGTAGTTTTCCAGCACCGCGTCGCAGGCGGCGGCGTCAGGCGCGGCGCTTGCCGCCTGGCTGGCCGTGGCCAGTGCCTGGTCGAAATACGCTTGCCCTTTTTGCGCCAGGTGCTGGCGCGCGCCAGTATCGTTTTCCAGCAGGAAGCCGGGAATGGCGCGCAAGTCCTGCACGCAGATCTCGCCAGGCGTGGCGGCCTGTGCGTGGCTGGCCGCGACGATGGCCAGTGCGGCCCATGCGAAAAAACTTGGTCTCATCAGTGTTGTTCCTTGATATTGTTGTCAAAATACAATACACGAAAGCCCTTGAAAGTCCTATCGCTTTGTGGTGCCGCCGTGGTTGCTTCGGGCGGCCGGATTGCTGGCCCGGCCTGATGCCACAAGCAGGCCATAATCGGCAATTTTCAGCTCAAATCCAACACTGCGGCCAAACTTTGTATCGCCAATCCCACGGCTGGGCCGCTTTCGGTTCTGTAATGGGCAAAATATGGCATAATCCTTGTGGATCACCGTATGAATCTGGTATCACTTGATCACTTACTACAGGCTGTGGCATTGCTGCATAATTCATGATGAAGACGCTTTACGACAAACTCTGGGAATCCCACGTGGTGCGGGCCGAAGAAGACGGCACGACCATTCTGTATATCGACCGCCACCTGGTGCACGAAGTGACCAGCCCGCAAGCGTTTGACGGACTACGCGACGCCGGGCGCCAGCCGTGGCGCATTTCCGCCAACCTGGCGGTGGCCGACCATAACGTGCCGACCACCAGCCGCGCCGACGGTATTGCCGATCCGGTCTCGCGCCTGCAGGTCGAAACCTTGGACAAGAACGCCAAGCACTACGGCCTGACGTATTTCAACATGAACGACAAGCGCCAGGGCATCGTGCACGTGATCGGCCCCGAGCAGGGCGCGACCCTGCCCGGCATGACGGTGGTGTGCGGCGACTCGCATACGTCCACCCACGGCGCCTTCGGTGCGCTGGCGCACGGCATCGGCACCTCGGAAGTCGAGCATGTGCTGGCCACGCAAACCTTGCTGCAGAAGAAATCGAAATCGATGCTGGTGCAGGTCGACGGCGTGATGCCGGCCGGCGTGACGGCCAAGGACATCGTGCTGGCCATTATCGGCAAGATCGGCACGGCCGGCGGCACCGGCTACTGTATCGAGTTTGGCGGCGCGGCCATCCGCGCGCTGTCGATGGAAGGACGCATGACGGTCTGTAACATGGCGATTGAGGCGGGCGCGCGCGCCGGCATCATCGGCGTCGACGACACCACCATCAACTACGTCAAGGGTCGCCCGTTTTCGCCGGCCGGCCCGCACTGGGACCGCGCCGTGGCCTACTGGCGCACCCTGCATTCGGACCCGGGCGCGCGTTTCGACCTGGTCGTCACCTTGAACGCTGCCGAGATCGAGCCGCAGGTCACCTGGGGCACCTCGCCTGAAATGGTGGTGGGCATCGACGGCCGCGTGCCTGATCCCGACCACGAGAAAGACAGCGTCAAGCGCGACGCCATCGAAAAAGCGCTGGTCTACATGGCCCTCAAACCAAACACGCCGATCTCGGATATCCGCATCGACAAGGTCTTTATCGGCTCGTGCACCAACTCGCGCATCGAAGACTTGCGGGCCGCCGCCGCCGTGGTGCGCGGCAAGTACCGCGCCTCGAACGTGAGGCTGGCGCTGGTGGTGCCGGGCTCGGGCCTGGTGAAGGACCAGGCCGAACGCGAAGGCCTGGACCGCATCTTCAAGGACGCCGGTTTCGAATGGCGCGAACCGGGCTGCTCGATGTGCCTGGCGATGAACGCAGACCGCCTGGAGCCGGGCGAGCGCTGCGCCTCGACCTCGAACCGCAACTTCGAAGGCCGGCAAGGGCAGGGCGGGCGTACCCACCTGGTGTCGCCGGCGATGGCGGCCGCGGCGGGGATTGCCGGGCATTTTGTCGATGTGCGTGGCTTGCGATGAATGACGGGGCTGGTGCCGCTGGCGTACACTGGCAGTTCCAACCCCTACCCTGACCAACGAGCATACAATGAAAAAACTCTTCGCCCTCCTGATCGCCACCGCCCTGCTTGCCGGCTGCAATACCGTGTCGGGTTTCGGCCGCGATGTGCAGAAAGTCGGCCAGGTCGTCACTGGTGCCGGCGGAAAATAACCCTGTGACGGTGCGGTGCCTGCGCGCCGGCCGTCCTACCGAGTACACACAGCATGGATAAATTTACGATTTACGAAGGCCTGGTCGCTCCGCTGGACCGCGCCAATGTCGATACCGACGCGATTATCCCGAAGCAATTCCTGAAGTCGATCCACCGCAGCGGCTTCGGTCCCAACCTGTTCGATGAATGGCGCTACCTGGACCACGGCGAACCGGGCCAGGACAACAGCCGCCGTCCGCTGAACCCGGAGTTCGTGCTGAACGAGCCGCGCTACCAGGGCGCGTCGATTTTGCTGACGCGCAAGAACTTCGGCTGCGGCTCCTCGCGCGAACACGCGCCGTGGGCGCTCGATCAATATGGCTTCCGCGCCATTATCGCGCCCTCGTTTGCCGATATCTTCTTCAATAACTGCTACAAGAACGGCCTGCTGCCGATCGTGTTGTCGGAGTCCCAGGTCGATCATCTGTTCAATGAAGTCAAGGCTTTCCCCGGCTACAAGCTGGTGGTGGACCTGGAGCAGCAGCGCGTGGCGACCAGCAGCGGCTCGGTGTCGTACCCGTTCCAGATCGACGCCTTCCGCAAGTACTGCCTGATGAACGGCCTCGACGATATCGGCCTGACCCTG
Organism: Janthinobacterium sp. PSPC3-1; assembly: GCF_049896105.1. Lineage (NCBI taxonomy): Bacteria > Pseudomonadati > Pseudomonadota > Betaproteobacteria > Burkholderiales > Oxalobacteraceae > Janthinobacterium > Janthinobacterium sp. PSPC3-1. The sequence continues at coordinate 362,518 of NZ_JAFCTQ010000001.1, forward strand.
CGCCACGCCGACGATATCCGCGCCTTCGAAGAACGCCATTTATCGAACCAGCCCTGGCTTGCCAACGTTATTTAATTCTATAAAAACATGAAAATTGCTATCCTGCCCGGCGACGGTATCGGTCCTGAAATCGTCGCCCAGGCCGTCAAGGTCCTGAATGTCCTCGGTGAATCGTTTGAGCTGGAAACGGCGCCCGTCGGCGGCGCCGGCTATGCCGCCCACGGTCACCCCTTGCCCGAAGGTACCCTGGCCCTGGCCAAGGCGGCCGATGCGGTGTTGTTCGGCGCCGTCGGCGACTACCAGTACGACAACCTGGAGCGTCAGTTCCGCCCCGAGCAAGCCATCCTGGGCCTGCGCAAGAACCTGGGCCTGTTCGCCAACCTGCGTCCGGCCATCCTGTACCCGGAACTGGCGGGCGCCTCGACCCTGAAGCCGGAAGTGGTGTCGGGCCTCGATATCCTGATCATCCGCGAACTGACCGGCGACATTTATTTCGGCCAGCCGCGCGGCGTGCGCGAGTGCCCGGACGGTCCGTTCAAGGGCCAGCGCGAAGGGTTCGATACCATGCGCTATGCGGAAGGCGAAATCCGCCGCATCGCCCACGTCGCCTTCCAGGCCGCGCAAAAGCGCGACAAGCGCCTGACCAGCGTCGACAAGGCGAACGTGCTGGAAACCTTCCAGTTCTGGAAAGACATCGTCACCGACGTGCACAAGGAATACCCGGATGTCGCGCTCGACCATATGTATGTCGACAATGCCGCCATGCAACTGGTGCGGGCGCCGAAGAAATTCGACGTGATGGTCACCGGTAACATGTTCGGCGACATCCTGTCGGACGCGGCCGCCATGCTGACCGGTTCGATCGGCATGCTGCCGTCGGCTTCGCTGGACGCCAACAACAAGGGCTTGTACGAGCCATCGCACGGCTCGGCGCCGGATATTGCCGGCAAGGGCATCGCCAATCCGCTGGCGACGATTTTGTCGGCGGCGATGATGCTGCGCTACTCTTTAAACCGCGCCGAGCAGGCCGACCGGATTGAGGCCGCCGTGAAAAGCGTGCTGGCGCAGGGTTTGCGCACGGCCGATATTTACGAAGCGGGTACCACCAAAGTGGGCACCGAGGCGATGGGCGATGCGGTTGTGAAAGCGTTGGCGTAATATATATTTCAATGACGGCGTTGGCCGTCTCTTCTCGAGGAATGGTAATGAAATTAGTAGGCTTGGTAGGTTGGCGCGGTATGGTCGGTTCGGTCCTGATGCAACGCATGCAGGAAGAGGGCGATTTCGCCCATATCGAACCGGTGTTTTTCACCACCTCGAACACGGGCGGCGCGGCGCCGGCGATGGCGAAGAATGAAACCATCCTGAAGGATGCCAACAGCATCGCCGAACTGTCCAAGTGCGACATCATTATTTCCTGCCAGGGCGGCGACTACACCAGTGCCGTCTTCCCGCAGTTGCGCGCAGCCGGCTGGGACGGTTACTGGATCGATGCGGCCTCGACCTTGCGCATGGAAAAAGACGCCGTCATCGTGCTCGACCCGGTCAACCTGCACGTCATCAAGGACGCGCTGGGCAAGGGCGTGAAAAACTATATCGGCGGCAACTGCACCGTGTCCTGCATGATGATGGGCCTGGGCGGCCTGTTCCAGCACGACCTGATCGACTGGATGACCTCGATGACCTACCAGGCGGCTTCGGGCGGCGGCGCGCAGCACATGCGCGAACTGCTGACGCAGTTCGGCACCATCAACAGTTCCGTCAAGGCGCTGCTGGAAAATCCGGCCTCGGCCATCCTGGAAATCGACCGCCAGGTGCTGGCCACCCAGCACGGCTATTCGGCTGACGAGATCAAGCAGTTCGGCGCGCCGCTGGCCGGCAATTTGATCCCGTGGATCGACAAGGACCTGGGCAACGGCCAGTCGAAGGAAGAATGGAAGGCCGGCGCGGAAACCAACAAGATCCTCGGCCGCGGCATCGACTTCGGCAGCAAGGAAATCCCGGTCGACGGGCTGTGCGTGCGCATCGGCGCCATGCGCTGCCACTCGCAGGCACTGACCATCAAGCTGAAAAAAGACGTGCCGCTCGACGAGATCAACGACATTATCGCCAGTAACAATGAGTGGGTAAAATTCGTGCCGAACACGCGCGAAGCATCGGTGCGCGACCTGTCGCCGGCGGCCGTCACCGGCAGCCTGACGATTCCCGTCGGCCGCGTGCGCAAGATGAGCATGGGCGGCGAATACCTGTCCGCCTTCACCGTCGGCGACCAGCTGCTGTGGGGTGCGGCCGAGCCGCTGCGCCGCATGCTGCGCATCTTGCTCGACTGATCCCGCCTCGCTGACAGACTGCCCTTGCCAGCACGCCGGCGCCGCCCACCAGGGCCGCGCCGGCGTTTTTCGTGTGCCGCAGCGCCATCCGATCCATTTCCTGGGTGCCGTCCAGCTGCTCGACTACCTGTATGTGTCCGCGTCGTCGTCACCAGACGCCGTCTTCCCGCTGCCGCCGCGTAGCGACTGACGGGCAAGGAAGCCGCGTTACATAGGAGGAAAGCTTGCACAGCTGGATACATGATGATATGTTGGTACATCTGGAAAAGTAACTGTTTTCCCATGCCAACCAAGATGCCACCAATTATGCCTGTACATACTCGTCCCCGAGTCGCCTCCCTTGCCATCAAAACACTCAGCAGCGCGGTCGCCTGCGCGGTGTTATTGTCACCGGCGGCATACGCGGCCGAGCTGGGCAAGATTACGGTACTGTCCGCCGTGGGCCAGCCCCTGCGCGCGGAAGTCGAACTGACCGCCGTCAAGCCGGGTGAAACGTCGGCCTTGCTGGCCAAGCTGGCGCCGCCCGATGCCTATCGCCGGGCCGTGGTCGACTTCAATCCCGCCCTGAGCGGCCTGACGTTCGCCATCGAGACGCGTACCGGCACCCCCTATATTCGCATCAGCTCGGCGCAGCCGCTGACCGAACCGCTGGTCAACCTGATGGTCGAACTGAGCAGCAAGGGCAGTGTGCAGACCCGCGAATACGCTTTCGTGCTCGATACCCCGGAAGCGCGCCAGACGCGTGGCGCGCAAGTGGCCGCGCCGGTGCAGCCAGGCAAGGGGCAAGGTAGCGGTGCGGCGCCCGCCACGCCGGCAGCGCCCGCCGCCGAGGCCAGGTCCGACTATCGCATCAAGCGCGGCGATACCCTGAGCCGTATCGCCAGTGAACTGAAACCGTCGGGCGTCTCGCTCGACATGATGCTGGTGGCCCTGTACCGCGCCAATCCGGACGCCTTCCAGGGCGAGAACATGAACCGCATGCAGGCCGGACGCATCCTGGCCGTGCCGTCCAGCGACACCGTGCGCGCCACGGATGCCGCCGAGGCGAAGGGCGTGGTCACGGCGCATGCCATCGATTTCGAAGCCTACCGCAACAAGCTGGCGGGGCAGGTGGCGCAAAGCCGTCCCGCGCGCGCGGCCCAGGCCACGCAAAGCACGGGCGGCAAGATCGGTGCTACCAAGGTCGAAGAAAAACCGACGGCGGTGAGCGAAGCCCAAGACAAGCTGAAACTGTCGAAAGCCGAGCCGGCAGCCAAGGCGGCCGGCAAGAGCACCGTGGCCAGCGAGGAAGAAAAGATCGCTAAGGCCAGACAGGTGGACGAAGCGGCCTCGCGCGTCAAAGAGCTGGAAAAGAACGTCAGCGACCTGGAACAGCTGATGGCCGTGAAGAACAAGGCCATGGCCGACAAGAGTGCGCCGTCGCCGGCCAAGCCTGACGAGGTCGCCGCCAACGCGCCGGCAACACAGCCGGTTGCGCCACAGCCGCCGGTGCCCAAGGCCAAACCGGTGCCGCTGGTCAAGAAGCCGTCACCGCTGGAACCGACCTTCGCCGACAAGATCAACGACCACCTGGGCGCCATCGGCATCGCCCTGGCCGCCCTGTTTGCGGCGGTGGCCGCGCTGGTGATCGCGCGCCGCAAGAAAGACACGCCGCCGGCGCACGACTACATTGCGCCGGTGCTGCCGCCCGATGAACCATCGCTTGCCGGGACCGGTTCCGGGACCGATGCCGACAAGCCGCACGACCTGGCGCCGGAAGACCAGCAGTCCGAAGCGAGCAATCATCTGTTCGGCGCTGGCGTCGCCGCCGCCGGCGTGGCGGCGGTGGCCAGCACCGCGCTGGCCTCGAATGAAGTCGATCCGGTGGCCGAAGCCGATGTGTATATCGCCTATGGCCGCGATGGCCAGGCGGAAGATATCCTCAAGGAAGCCTTGCGCGCCAACCCCGACCGCCATGCGGCGCGCCTGAAGCTGCTGGAAATCTATTCGGCACGCAAGGACGTGGCCGCCTTCGAAGACCAGGCCAGCGAACTGTACAGCCAGACCCGCGGCCACGGCGACGAATGGCCGCAAGCGGCCGCCATGGGCGCCGCGCTCGATCCGACCAATCCGCTGTACGGTGACGCCGACGTCGATGCGGTGGTGAGCCTGAGCAAGCCGCCCGAAGAGCCGCTGCACGGTCAGAGCGTGGACTTGCCGCTCAATCACAGCGCCTTCGATATCGACCTGCCGCCGGCCGAGCCCGCGCCAGCCACGCCAACCGCACCGGTGCCGGCGCGCGACGAGCGCCATCCGCTCGACTTCGATCTTGACAGCCTCGACTTTGAACCGGTATCGACCAGCGACCCGATCACCATGCCTGCGCCTGCCCATGCACCGGTCGGCAAGCTGGACGGCAAGGACCCGGCCCAGTACGACGCCAGCATGGATTTCGGCCTGGACCTGGAGCCGCCTGGCGGTCCCGCCAATGGCCTGGGCCCTGGCTTGACGCCGCTGCCCGATCCCCTGAAAAACGTCGACCTGGCCGATTTCGACCTGGAGCCGCCAGTCACGCCCGTGACGCCGCCCGCAGCGGCCGTGCCAGCCGAGACGCCGCCGGCGCCGCAGGAATTCGACCTGACCGGCATCGACCTGGACCTGAACGAGGGCAAGACGGCGGCCAGTGCCGGCGTGGACGACCCGCTGTCGGCCATCCACATGGAAATGGATACCAAGCTGGACCTGGCGATCGCCTACCAGGAGATCGGCGACAAGGAAGGCGCACGCGAGCTGATCGATGAAGTGATCAAGGGCGGCAGCGCGGAGCAGGTCGCCAAGGCCAACACGATGAAGGCATTACTGAGTTAATCACCTGATACGACGCTCATGGCTGCGTTGCTTGTCCTCGCCGTACTATTCGTACCGTCTTCGGGCGCTTAGGCGGAATGGTCAGGCCCGGTATAATGCGGCGATGCAAAATACTAACGAAGCAACGCCATTGAAGCGCATCGTCCTGGGCCTGCAGTATGACGGGCTGGCCTGGCATGGCTACCAGAAGCAGGAAAGCGGCCTGACGGTGCAGGACCAGCTGGAAAACGCGCTGGAGAAATTTGCCCGCGTGCGCCTGGCCACCACCTGCGCCGGCCGCACCGATACCGGCGTGCATGCGCTGGAACAGGTCGTGCATTTCGATACCACCCTGACGCGCGACATCCATTCCTGGGTGCGTGGCGTCAACGCCTTCTTGCCGGCCTCGATTGCCGTGCGCTGGGCCAAGGAATTGCCGGGCGACCCGACCGTCAATGATTTCTTTCACGCCCGCTTCAGCGCCCGCGCCCGCACCTATCATTATGTGTTGTACAACAATCCGACCCGTTCGCCGCTGGTCCAGGGCCGCGCCGGCTTCTTTTTTCGCCCGCTCGACGTCGAACTGATGCGGCAGGCAGTGCAGCCCTTGCTCGGCTGGCACGACTTCACGGCATTTCGCGCCGCCCAGTGCCAGGCCAAGTCGCCCGTCAAGCTGATGCATGACATCCATATCGAACGCCGTGGCGACATGGTCATCTTTACCATCACCGCCAATGCTTTCCTGCACCATATGGTGCGCAACCTGGTCGGCTCGCTGGTGTATATCGGCAGCGGCCGTGAAAAACCCGAGTGGCTGGCGTATCTGCTGGAAAGCAAGGACCGCCATGCGGCCGCGCCCACCTTCATGCCGGACGGCCTGTACCTGGCGAAAATCGATTACGACCCGCAATGGGGCTTGCCGCAGGACACCAGCAGCGCCTTGCCCTGGTTTTAACAAGGACATATTTCCATGCCACGCACCCGTATCAAGATCTGCGGCCTGACCCGCGTCGAAGACGTCCAGGCGGTGGTTGCCGCCGGCGCCGACGCGATCGGTTTCGTGTTTTATCCGAAAAGCCCGCGCCATGTGACGCCCGAGCAGGCCGCCAGCCTGATTGCCGCCGTGCCGCCGTATGTGGCCACGGTGGGCCTGTTCGTCAACGCCAGCGTGGCAGAAGTGCAGGCGATCTCGGCGGTGGCGCCCCTGTCGCTGCTGCAGTTTCACGGCGACGAAACGCCAGAGCATAGCGCTGCCCTGGCGCAAGCCGTGCATACGCCGTTCGTGCAGGTGTTCCGCGTCAAGCCTGACACAAGCGTGGAAGATTTGCTAGAATACGAGCAGCGCTATCGCGCCGCCAGTCCCCTGTTTTCCAGCCTCTTGCTCGATACCTATGTGGATGCCTACGGCGGTGCAGGAAAGGTATTTGATTGGTCTCTCGTTCCAGAAGAACTCGCGCCTCGGGTCGTTTTGAGTGGTGGCTTGAGCGTACACAACGCGACTGACGCAGTGGTGCGCGTACGCCCTTACGCGGTTGACATCAGCAGTGGTGTCGAGGCGTCCAAGGGCATCAAGGAAGCGTCCAAAGTCCGCGCGTTTATTGCCGCGGTGCAGGACGCCGATGCCATCATTGCCAGAGGAAATACCCCATGAAGCCATTCAATACCAGCGGCGCCGCCGCATTGTTCCACGCCACCGATTATCCTTTTCCTGACGCACGCGGCCACTTCGGCCCCTACGGCGGCTCGTTCGTGGCCGAAACGCTCACGCACGCGCTGGCCGAGCTGAAGGACGCCTATGCGCGCTACAGCGCCGACCCGGAGTTCCTCGAAGAGTTCCGCTACGAGCTGAAGCATTTCGTCGGCCGCCCGTCGCCGATCTACCACGCCAAGCGCTGGTCCGAGATGGCTGGCGGCGCGCAGATCTATTTCAAGCGCGAAGACCTGAACCATACGGGCGCGCACAAGATCAACAACGTGATCGGCCAGGCCTTGCTGGCCAAGCGCATGGGCAAGCCGCGCATCATCGCCGAAACGGGCGCCGGCCAGCACGGCGTGGCCACCGCCACCATCTGCGCGCGTTTCGGCCTCGAATGCGTGGTCTACATGGGCAGCGAGGACGTTAAGCGCCAGGCGCAGAACGTGTACCGCATGAAGCTGCTGGGCGCCACCGTGGTGCCGGTCGAATCCGGTTCCAAGACCTTGAAAGATGCGCTCAACGAAGCGATGCGCGACTGGGTCACCAACATTGAAAACACCTTTTACATCATCGGCACCGTGGCCGGCCCGCACCCGTATCCGATGATGGTGCGCGACTTCCAGTCCGTGATCGGCGAGGAATGCCTGGTGCAGATGCCGGAAATGACGGGCCGCCAGCCCGACTACGTGCTGGCCTGCATCGGCGGCGGCTCGAACGCCATGGGTATTTTCTATCCGTATGTCGACCAGAAGGATGTGCAGCTGATCGGCGTGGAAGCGGCCGGCGAAGGCCTGGAAATGGGCAAGCACTCGGCCTCGCTGACGGCCGGCTACCCTGGCGTGCTGCATGGCAACCGCACCTATCTGCTGCAGGATGATAATGGCCAGATCATCGAGACGCATTCCGTCTCGGCCGGTCTCGACTATCCGGGCGTGGGTCCCGAGCATTCCTGGCTGAAAGACTCGGGCCGCGCGCAATACGTCTCGATCACCGACGACGAAGCGCTGCAGGCCTTCCACGACTGCTGCCATATCGAAGGCATCATTCCCGCGCTGGAATCGTCGCACGCATTGGCCTATGCGGCCAAGCTGGCGGCAACCTTGCCAAAAGATAAAATTGTACTGGCCAACCTGTCGGGCCGCGGCGACAAGGACATGCATACGGTGGCCGAGCGCATGGGACTCAATTTCAGCTGAACAGTTGAAAAGCCATTCCTGTCGTAGGTCGGATTAGCGCGCAAGCGCGTAATCCGACATCTCTCACCGATTACAAGAAAGCCATCCATGTCCCGTATCGCCGCAACCTTTGCCTCCTTAAAAGCCCACAACAAGACCGCCCTGGTCACCTTTATTACCGCCGGCGACCCCGGTCCCGACGCCACCGTGCCGCTGATGCACGCGCTGGTCGAGGGCGGCGCCGACGTGCTGGAACTGGGCGTGCCGTTTTCCGATCCGATGGCCGAGGGCCCCGTGATCCAGCGCGCCTGCGAGCGCGCCCTGGCATTCAATGTCGGCATCCACGATGTGTTCGAGTATGTGCGCCAGTTCCGCAAGACCAACCAGAGCACGCCGGTGGTGCTGATGGGCTATGCCAACCCGATCGAGCGCATCGGCAGCGCCGCCTTTATCGCCGCCTCGAAGGAAGCGGGTGCCGACGGCGCCATCGTGGTCGACTATCCGCCCGAGGAATGCGAAGAGTTCGCCGCTGCCATGCGTGCCGGCGGCCTGGACCTGATCTTCCTGCTGGCGCCCACCTCCACCGAAGAGCGCATCGCGCAGGTGGCCAAGGTCGGCGGCGGCTTCAGCTATTACGTGTCGCTGAAAGGCGTGACCGGCGCCGGCAATATCGATACGGCGCAAGTGGCCGAACGCCTGGCCGCCATCCGCCAGCACGTGAAACTGCCGATCGGTGTGGGTTTCGGCATCCGTGACGCCGCCACCGCGCGCGCCGTGGCCGAGGTGGCGGACGCCGTGGTGATCGGCAGCCGCATCATCCAGGAGATAGAAAACGCCCCGCAAGGTGGCGAAGCCGAGGCCGTGCGCAGCTTTGTGGCCGGTATCCGCGCCGCGCTGGATGCCTGACAATATTGCCTTCAAAGCAAGGCGTTAATATGGCAAAGTTCGACAGCCCGGCGATAAACGGCTACACTTCGGCCACTGAATTGGCTGATATTGTGCAATAGATAAAACAGGGGCCGCCGCAAGACGCGGCTGCCTCATCATCGTTCGCCGGGGGCGTCCATCGACGCACCGACACGACATTCTTGCCCGACAAGGGTAACAGGAGAAAAATATGAGTTGGTTGGAAAAACTGCTGCCACCGCGCATACAGCGCTCTGATGCTGCCGCGCGCAAGACCATGCCGGAAGGGCTGTGGGTCAAATGCCCGTCGTGCGAAGCCGTGCTGTACCGTACGGACCTGGAATCGAATTTGCACGTCTGCCCGAAATGCGACCATCACATGCGCATCCGCGCGCGTGAACGCCTCGACAGCCTGCTCGACGCTGGCGGCCGCTATGAAATCGGCCAGGAAATCCTGCCGGTCGACACGCTGAAATTCAAGGACAGCAAGAAATACCCGGACCGCCTGAAGTCCGCCATGGAAGCGACCGGCGAGACCGACGCCATGGTCGTCATGGGCGGCGCCATCATGAGCTTGCCGGTGGTGGTGGCGTGCTTTGAATTCGAATTCATGGGCGGTTCGATGGGTTCGGTGGTCGGCGAGCGCTTCGTGCGCGGCGCGCAGATCGCGCTGGAACAGAAAGTGCCGTTCATTTGCATCACCGCCACCGGTGGCGCGCGCATGCAGGAAGGCTTGCTGTCCCTGCTGCAGATGGCCAAGACCACCGCCATGCTGACCAAGCTGGCCGAAAAGAAACTGCCCTTCATCAGCGTGCTGACCGACCCGACCATGGGCGGCGTATCCGCTTCCTTCGCCTTCATGGGCGACGTGGTGATCGCCGAGCCGAAAGCGCTGATCGGCTTTGCCGGCCCGCGCGTGATTGAAAACACCGTGCGCGAAAAGCTGCCGGAAGGTTTCCAGCGCGCCGAGTTCCTCGTCACCAAGGGCGCCGTCGACATGATCGTCGACCGCCGCAAGATGCGCGAAGAAATCGCCCATCTGCTGGCGTTGTTGCAAAACCAGGCTGTGGAAGTCCTCGCTTAAATCCTGCCATGCCGGGTTGCGCCATGCGGCCAGCCCGGTGACCACGTTTTACCGTCTTCGCGCGCGGCGCATCGTTTCCTCTTCAAGAAGTCTCCCATGCAAAACCTCCCCACCACTTTGCCAGACTGGCTCGCCATGCTGGAAGCCCGGCATTCGGAAACCCAGATCAACATGGGCCTGGACCGCGTGCAGGCCGTCAAGGCGCGCCTGCAGCTGGCCTTTGCCTGCCCCGTGATCATGGTGGCCGGCACCAATGGCAAGGGGTCCACCTGCGCCATGCTGGAGTCGGTGCTGTTGCGCGCCGGCTACAAAGTGGGCCTGTATATCAAGCCGCACTTTCTCGACTTTAACGAGCGCGCCCGCGTGCTGGGCGAAATGGCCAGCGACGAGCAGCTCGTCGCCAGTTTCAATGCCGTCGAAGCCGTGCGTGGCGACACGCCGCTGACGTATTTCGAATTCACCACCCTGGCCATCTTGCATTTGCTGTCGCAGGCAAATCTCGATGTGGCCATCCTGGAAGTGGGCCTGGGCGGGCGCCTGGACGCCGTCAATGTGATCGACGCCGACGTGGCGATCGTCACCAGCGTCGATATCGATCATACCGATTACCTGGGCGACACGCGCGAGGCGATCGGCTTTGAAAAGGCCGGCATCTTCCGCGCTGGCAAGGCCGCCATCTGCAGCGACCCGGTGCCGCCGCAATCGCTGATCGACCATGCAACGGCAATCGGTGCCGACCTGTGGCTGATGGGCCGCGACTTTAACTACTCGGGCGACAAGCAGCAGTGGAACTACGGCGGGCGCGAGCAGCGCCGCAACTCGCTGGCGTATCCGAGCCTGCGCGGCGCCAACCAGATCCTGAACGCCACCGCCGTGCTGGCCGCGCTGGAAGTGCTGAAACTGAAACTGCCGGTGGGCGCGCAGGAAGTGCGCACCGGCCTGGTCACGGTGGAACTGCCGGGCCGTTTCCAGGTGTTGCCGGGCCGCCCCAGCGTGATCCTCGACGTGGCGCACAATCCCCATGCGGCCTCGGCGCTGAACCAGAACCTGGGCAATATGAGTTTTCACCCGTATACCTATGCCGTGTTCGGTTCCATGCAGGACAAGGATATCGACGGCGTGCTGGCCGCCATGAGCGAGCACGTCGATCACTGGTGCCTGGCGGGCCTGCCGTCGCCGCGCGCGGCCACTGCGTCCGAGCTGGCGGCCAAGGTGCAGATCATGCTGGAAGACAAGCCGGACAGCGGCGATCATACAGTGTCTGTTTTCGATGACCCGGCACAAGCTTTTGCAAATGCAATGAGCCGGGCCGGTGAGAATGATAGAATTGTGGTCTTTGGTTCTTTCCTCACCGTTGCCGGCGTGATGAAGGCCAGGAAATCCTCACTTCACTGAAACGCACTCGACTGAAAATGACGCATGGGCTTGTTCTCGAAACTGTTTAAAAACAAGCAAGAATCCTCTGGCGAAGACAGCGGCTTTTATGTTCCTGGCGAAGCACAGTCGCCGACCCGCAAGCGTGCCGCCAATACCGCCGGTGGCGGTGGCCGCCGTGCTGGCCGCGATGCGCCCGATCCCGCCTTGCCGGAAAAGAAACGTGCGCGCCGCCGCCTGATCGGCGCCATCGCGCTGGCGCTGGGTGTGGCCGTCGGCCTGCCGATGCTGCTCGATTCCGAACCAAAGGCGCCCGTCAACGATATCGCCATCGAGATTCCGTCGAAGGACAAAGTGGCCGCCGCACCGGTCCCGGTACCGGCGCCCGTGCAGGCGGTGCCCGCCCAGGGCGCGGCCAGCAATGGCCTGGACCAGTCCGAGGAAATCGTCGACACGCCATTGCCGGCCAGAAGCAAGCCAGTACCGATGCCAACGCCGGTTCCGGCCACCGTGGTGGCCGCCGCCGAGCCGGTCAAGCCGGCCTATGTCGAGCCGAAGCCTGTCAAGGTCGAGCCCAAGCATGAGGCCAAGCCTGAGCCGAAGGTCGAACCGAAGCGGGAAGCCAAGCCTGAACCCAAGCCCGAGCCGAAACATGAAGCCAAGCCGGAGCCGAAGCCCGAGCCGAAGCCGGCCAAGGTGGAAAAATCGAATGACGATGCGGCGCGCGCGATGGCCATCCTGGAAGGCAAGCCCGCCGCCAGGGCGGAGGCCAAGCCTGCGGAGAAGTCGGCCGACGCCGATTCGGGCCGCTTTGTGGTGCAGGTCGCCGCGCTGGCGACGCAGGACAAGGTCGATGAGCTGCAGGCGAAATTGCGCGACGCGGGTATCAATTCCTATACGCAAAAAGTGTCCAGCGCCGGTGGCCAGCGCATCCGCGTGCGCGTGGGGCCGTTCGGCAGCCGCGACGAGGCGGAAAAAACCCGCGCCAAGCTGCAAAAGCTGGGCCTGGGTGGCAGCCTGGTGCCGGCGTGAGCAGTGTAGATCTGGCGGGCTGACGGCGTGACGATCTTCGATTACCTGGTGCTGTTCGTGCTGGCAACTTCGGTGCTGATCAGCATGATGCGCGGCCTGATCAAGGAAATCCTGTCGCTGGTGAGCTGGGTGGTGGCGTTTGTCGCCGCCAATGCCTACGGCGCGACCCTGGCGAAATTCCTGCCGGCCGTGATTCCTGGCGAGGCCGTGCGCCTGCTGCTGGCCTTCGTGATTCTGTTTATCGGCGTACGCATCCTGATGGGCTTGCTGGGCATGACGGTCGATGCGCTGGTCAAGGTGACCGGGCTGAGCCTGGCCGACCGCATGCTGGGCAGCCTGTTCGGCGCGGCGCGGGGGCTTGTAATTGTGCTGACCACCGTCATCTTGTGCGGCATGACCTCGATTCCGCAACAGCCGTTCTGGAAGAACGCCTTGCTCAGTCCATACGCCGAACAGGGCGCGCGCACCATCAAGCCTTATCTGCCTGCCGCCTACGCGCAGCATGTGAAATTTTGATCTTTTTAAATCAGTAGCACAGTTACAGGAGCACACCATGTGTGGCATCGTCGGCGTCGTTTCCCATCAACCTGTCAATCAATTGCTCTATGACGCATTGTTGCTCTTGCAACATCGCGGTCAGGACGCGGCAGGGATTGCGACCAATCACAGCAGTATGTTTTCCATGCACAAGGCCAATGGCCTGGTGCGCGACGTCTTCCGTACGCGTAACATGCGTTCGCTGCAAGGCAATTCCGGCATCGGCCACTGCCGCTATCCTACCGCTGGCTCGTCGAGCGAAGAAGAAGCGCAACCGTTCTATGTCAATGCGCCGTTCGGCATTACCCTCGCGCACAATGGCAACCTGACCAACTGGGAACAGCTCAAGCAGGAGATGTTCAAGAACGACCGCCGCCACATCAATACCGATTCCGACTCGGAAGTGCTGCTGAACGTGCTGGCCCATGAAATCCACCAGGCCACCACCGGCCTGGTGCTCGATCCTGAAGCCATCTTCAAGGCCGTCACCGTGCTGAACCGCCGCGTCAAGGGCGGTTACGCTGCCGTTGCCCAGATCGCCGGCGTGGGCCTGCTGGCCTTCCGCGATCCGCACGGCATCCGTCCGCTGTGCCTGGGCATCAATGAAAGCGAGCAGGGCACCGAATACCTGATCGCCTCCGAGTCGGTGGCGCTGGAAGGCATGGGCTTCCGCTTCGTGCGCGATATTGCGCCGGGCGAAGCCGTCTTTATCGATGCCGACAAGCAGCTGCACAGCCAGCAATGCGCCGACAACGCCAGCCTGAACCCTTGCGTGTTCGAATTCGTCTACCTGGCCCGTCCCGACTCCGTCATCGACGGCGCCTCGGTCTACGCCACGCGCCTGAAAATGGGCGAATACCTGGCCGAAAAGATCCGCCGCGAACTGCCCGAAGGCGGCATCGACGTGGTCATGCCGATTCCCGATTCCTCGCGTCCGGCCGCCATCCAGCTGGCCCTGGCGCTGAATATCGAGTACCGCGAAGGCTTTATCAAGAACCGCTATATCGGCCGTACCTTCATCATGCCGGGCCAGGCGGCGCGCAAGAAGTCCGTGCGCCAGAAGCTCAACGCCATCCCGTCCGAATTCAAGGACAAAGTGGTGCTGCTGGTCGACGACTCCATCGTGCGCGGCACCACCAGCCGCGAAATCGTGCAGATGGCGCGCGAAGCGGGCGCCAAAAAGGTGATCTTCGCCTCGGCCGCGCCACCGGTGATCTACCCGAACGTGTACGGCATCGACATGCCGACGCGCGACGAGCTGATCGCCTACGGCCGCACCACCGAAGAGGTGTGCCGCGAAATCACGGCCGACTACCTGGTCTACCAGGATATCGACGACCTGAAGCAGGCGATTGCCGACGTCAATCCGGCCCTGACCAGCTTTGAAGCGTCGTGCTTCGACGGCGTCTACGTGACGGGCGATGTATCGCAGGACTACCTGGACCGTCTGGAATATGCGCGCCATAATCCGAAGGCGGCCGCACCCGAAGACACGCCGCGTTCCCAGCTGAACCTGAACCTGGCGACCACGGAAGCATAAGTAACCTGCCCGGCCTGCGCCGGGCTTTTTTTTCTCTGCGATCATGAACGACAAAAAAAACTACGGCTTTACCACCACCATCCTGCATAGCGACCGCCGCAAGGGCATCGAACACGGCTCGCTGCACAAGCCCGTGCATACCTCGGTCGCGTTCGGCTACAGCGACGCGCGCCAGCTGGCCTCCGTGTTCCAGGGCAAGGAACCGGGCTTCCGCTATGGCCGCCAGGGCAACCCGACCGTCTCCGCGCTGGAAGACAAGGTCAACCAGATGGAAGACGGCGTCGCCACCTTGTGCTTTGCCACCGGCATGGGCGCCATCGGCGCCGTGGTGCAGTCGCTGCTGCGGGCGGGCGACCATGTGGTGTCGTCGGCCTTTTTGTTCGGCAATACCAACAGCCTGTGGCAGACCGTCACGGGGCAGGGCATCGCCGTATCATTCGTCGATGCCACCGATGTCGCCAACGTGGCGGCCGCCATCACGCCGCAAACGCGCATCGTGTTCGTCGAAACCATCGCCAATCCGCGCACCCAGATCGCCGACCTGGCAAAGATCGGTGAGCTGTGCCGCGAAAAAGGCATCCTGTATATCGTCGACAACACCATGACCACGCCCTACCTGTTCCGCCCGAAAGCGGTCGGCGCCGGCCTGGTGATCAATGCGCTGACCAAGTCGATCGGCGGCCACGGCAATGCGCTGGGCGGCAGCCTGACCGATACGGGCGTGTTCGACTGGACGCAGTACCCGAATATTTTCGAGAACTATAAAAAGGCGGCGCCGAAACAGTGGGGCATTGCGCAGATCCGCGCCAAGGCCCTGCGCGACTTCGGCGCCTCGCTGGGGCCGGAAGCGGCCCACCATATCGCCGTCGGCGCCGAAACCATGGCCCTGCGCATGGACCGCACCTGCTCGAACGCCTTGGCGCTGGCCACCATGCTGCAGGCCGATCCGCGCGTGGCGGCCGTGCACTATCCGGGCTTGCCGGGCCACCCGCAGCACGCGCTCGCCACCGAGCTGTTCCGCAGCTACGGCTCGCTGTTCAGCTTTGAGCTGAAAGACGGCATCGACTGCTTCGATTTCCTCAACCGCTTGAGGCTGGCGATTCCTGCCAGTAACCTGGGCGACACGCGCACCCTGGTGATACCGGTGGCGCACACGATCTTCTACGAGATGGGTGCCGAGCGCCGCGCCAGCATGGGTATTGCCGAGTCGTTGATCCGCGTCTCGGTCGGTATCGAAGACGAAGCCGATCTGCTCGATGATTTCAAGAGCGCGCTGGACGCTTAACTGCTACGGCAAGTAAAAAGGGCCGCGACAGCAATGCTGTCGCGGCCCTTTTTGCGTGAAATCGATTAATGCCAGCTGCGCATCAGCCCGACTGCGAGACCTTCCAGCGCAAATTCGTCTTCCGGCGACACGGTAATCACCTTGAAGTCGGGGTTTTCCGGCAGCAGTTCGATCAGGGTGCCGGTCTTCCTGTAGCGCTTGACGGTGACTTCATCGCCGATGCGGGCCACGACGATCTGGCCGTTCTTGGCGCTGTCGATCTTTTTCACGGCCAGCAGGTCGCCGTCCATGATGCCGGCGTCGCGCATCGACCAGCCGCGCACTTTCAGCAGGAAGTCGGGCTTGCTGGAAAACAGGGCCGGGTCGACGTTGTAGCTCGCTTCCAGGTTTTCCTGCGCCAGGATCGGCGAGCCGGCGGCAACGCGGCCGATCAGCGGCAGCGACATCAGCAGCGCGGCCGGCACTTTCGGCAGCGCCGGCTCGGTGACGGACGCGCCGATCAGGCGGATGCCGCGCGAGGTGCCCGGCGAAATCTCGATCGCGCCCTTGCGGGCCAGGGCCTGCAAATGCTCTTCGGCCGCATTGGCCGATTTGAAACCCAATTCATTGGCGATTTCGGCGCGGGTCGGAGGAAAACCCGTGTTTTCAATCGCGTCCTTGATCAGGTTCAGGATTTGTTCTTGTCGTGCTGTCAGCTTGATCATGGATGGTGGGTGCATAGTGAAATGCTGTCTATATGAACAGTCTGTATTTTTGTACAGTATCGCCGACTATGCAAGCGACTTTCGGCATTTTCGGCTGATTTCGATGCAAAAAATCACCTGGCGCGCAAAAAGGGCAGGCCGGCCGCCGCTCCAGGCGCCGTCGAAGAAGCAATGGTTGATCGGATTGCAAAAGGCGGTTATAATCTTCGGCTGACCTTCCCACACCCGTCTTGACGCCGGGGTGGGCGATTATCAATCCGACCTGAAGGAGTTTGCATGCGTCATTATGAAATAGTCTTTATCGTCCATCCGGACCAGAGCGAGCAAGTGCCCGCGATGATCGAACGCTACAAAGCCAGCGTAACCACCCGCGGCGGTTCGGTTCACCGCGTGGAAGATTGGGGCCGCCGTCAAATGGCTTACTCGATCCAGAAGCTGCCTAAAGCACACTACATCTGCCTGAACATCGAATGCGACAACGAGACCCTGGTCGAGTTGGAAACTGCATTCAAATTCAATGATGCCGTGTTGCGTCACCTGACCGTTAAAATGAAGAAAGCTGAAACAGCTCCTTCGCCGATGATGAAATCGGTACAACGCGAAGATGCGGCGAAAAGCCACCGCACCGAAGCACCAGCAGCCGCTCCAGCCGCAGCAGCAGCCTAATTGAGCAGGATCGTGCGCTGAACCAGTTACAAGTTACCGCCATCATTGCCGAGCGCGAAATATTGCGCTATACCCCGGCAGGGTTGCCGATCGTGAATGCAGTATTGCAGCACAGTTCGCAGCAGATGGAAGCCGGTATTGCCCGTTTGACCGAGTTTGATGTTGCCGCGCTTGCCGCTGGCGAAATTTCAGGCCGGTTCAGCCAGGCAAGCTTGGGCGGGGTGTATCAGTTCACGGGTTTCCTGGCCAGAAAAAGCCGCAACAGCAAGAGTTTGGTGTTTCACATCATTGATTTTAGTGCAGTCATTTCTGACTAGCGCATTTATAGATACAGGAGCCTCACATGGCATTCGGTAAAAAGTTCGACAAAAATAAGCTCAAGCTTAAAGAAAAACGCAAACAGCAAAACCCACTGTTCAAACGCAAGAAGTTCTGCCGCTTCACCGCAGCACACGTTGAACAAGTTGACTACAAAGACGTTGACACGCTGAAAGACTTCGTCCAAGAAAACGGCAAGATCATGCCAGCACGCCTGACCGGTACCAAAGCGCACTACCAGCGCCAAGTTGACACCGCAATCAAGCGCGCTCGCTTCCTCGCGCTGCTGCCATACACCGATCTGCACCACGCTTAATCGGTCAGATATTCCTGGAGAAGAACTATGCAAATCATTCTGTTAGAAAAAGTTGTTAACGTCGGTAACCTCGGCGAAGTCGTCAAAGTCAAAGACGGTTACGCACGTAACTTCCTGATTCCACAACGCCTGGCCCGTCGTGCTACCGCTACCGCGATCGCCGAATTCGAAGTCAAGCGCGCCGAACTGGAAAAAGCTGCTGCCGCCAAACTGGCCGCATCGCAAGCCCAGGGCGAAAAACTGAGCGGCCTGACCGTTCAAGTCGCTCAAAAAGCTGGCGTCGATGGCCGTCTGTTCGGTTCCGTCACCAACTTCGACATCGCTGAAGCGCTGACCAAGCAAGGTTTTGCTGTTGAAAAAGCACAAATCCGCATGCCTACCGGCCCGCTGAAAGTTGTTGGCGAGCACAACGTTTCGGTTGCTCTGCACACCGACGTGGTGGTGGAAGTGGTCATTGCCGTCGTACCAGACGCAAACGCGTAAATCGTTTGCAGGCCTTGGCCTGCAGGCATTGCCGCAATAGAAAAAGCCGGGTTCGCCCGGCTTTTTTGTCGCCTTTTTTTCGCTGATTTTCAGCCCTTTATTTTTGCCCGGACGCCGAAGCGGGTATAATTCGCGCCATGAACGCCCCCTCAGATCCACAACTGGATTCCCTCCGCATACCGCCGCATTCGATCGAAGCAGAACAGTCCGTCATTGGCGGCCTGCTGCGCGACAATGCCGCGTATGACCGCATTGCCGATTTCATGCATGCGGATGATTTCTATCGCTATGACCATCGCATCATCTTCGAGCAAATCGTCAAGATGGTGAACGCCTCCAAACCGGCCGATGTCATTACTGTTTTTGAAACCCTGACCCAGCTCGGCAAGGCCGAGGATGTGGGCGGACTCGCTTACCTGAACGCGATGGCGCAGAACACGCCGTCGGCCGCCAATATCCGCCGCTACGCCGAGATCGTGCGCGACCGCGGCGTGCTGCGCAAACTCATCACCGTGGCCGACGATATCTCGGGCACCGCCTTCAGCCCGCAAGGCAAGGAAGTCAAGCAGATGCTTGACGAAGCCGAATCGAAGATCTTCGCGATCGCCGAAGAAGGCGCGCGCGGCGCCCAGGGCTGGACCGCGATCCAGCCCTTGCTGACGCAGGTGGTCGAGCGCATCGACGAGCTCTACAGCCGCGACAATCAAAGTGAAATCACCGGCGTGCCGACCGGTTTCATCGACCTCGACCGCATGACGTCCGGCCTGCAGCCGGGCGACCTGGTGATCGTGGCCGGCCGTCCGTCGATGGGCAAGACCGCGTTTTCCGTCAATATCGGCGAGAACGTGGCGATCGACAGCGGCTTGCCGGTGGCCGTGTTCTCGATGGAGATGGGCGGCGCCCAGCTGGCCATGCGTATGCTCGGTTCGGTCGGACAGCTGGACCAGCACCGCCTGCGCACCGGCCGCCTGAACGACGAAGACTGGCCGCGCCTGACCAACGCGATCCAGAAGATGAACGACGCCCAGTTGTACATCGATGAAACCCCGGCGCTCAACTCGATCGAGCTGCGCGCCCGCTCGCGCCGTCTGTCGCGCCAGTGCGGCAAGCTGGGCCTGATCATCGTCGACTACTTGCAGCTGATGTCGGCCAATAGTCCCGGCGACAACCGCGCCACCGAGATTTCCGAAATTTCACGGGGCCTGAAAGGGCTGGCGAAAGAACTCGGCTGCCCGGTGATCGCGCTGTCGCAGCTGAACCGCTCGCTGGAACAACGCCCGAACAAGCGTCCGGTGATGTCGGACTTGCGCGAATCGGGCGCGATCGAGCAGGATGCCGACGTGATCCTGTTCATTTACCGCGACGAGGTCTACAACCCAGATTCGCCCGACAAGGGCACGGCCGAAATCATTATCGGCAAACAGCGTAACGGGCCGATCGGCAGCATCCGCCTCACTTTCATGGGGCAGTACACCAAATTTGGCAATTACAGTGGTGGCCTGGCGCTTTACCAAGGCGACTAATCCATCAGCACTGGCATTCCATCGGCCGCCCCCACTCACCGGGGCGGCTTTCTGTAGTAAATAACACGACTCAATGCTTAACGGAGAATGACATGTTTGGACGCTTGATGCCCACTGAGGGCAAGTTTTTTGAATTGTTTAACCAGCACGCGGAACTATGCGTCAAGGGCGCCAAAGAGATGCTTGGCCTGATGACCAATTTCGACGACCTGGAAAACCGCGTGCATGCCATCGAGAGCATCGAGAAACAGGCCGACAAGGTGACCTACGCCACGGTCGAAATGCTGCACAAGACCTTCATCACGCCGATCGACCGCGACGACATCCACCAGCTGATCACGCGCCAGGACGACATCCTGGACCTGCTGGAAGACGCGGCGCAAACCGTTTCCCTGTATGACCTGAAAGCCGTCACGCCGGAAGCCAAGCGCCTGGCCGAACTGGTGCTGGCCTGTACCGAAAAAGTGCGCGACGCCGTCGCCCTGCTGCACAATATGGACAACTCGCGCAAGATCGTCGCCATCTGCGAAGAGATCGACCGCCTGGAGTCGGACGCCGACCACGTGATGCGCGCCGCCATGTCCAAGCTGTTCCGCGACGAGCCGGACGTGCGCAACCTGATCAAGATGAAGGCGATCTACGAGCTTCTGGAAACCGTGACCGACCGTTGCGAAGATGTGTCCAATATTATCGAAGGCATCATCGTCGAAAACGCGTAAGCGTTTGGGCCTGTCCTGAACCAGAATCAGAAAAGAACATACCAATGACCATACAAATCAGCATCTACGTGCTAGGCCTGTTGATCGTCCTCGCACTGCTGTTTGACTTCATGAACGGCTTCCACGATGCCGCCAACGCGATCGCCACGGTGGTCTCGACGGGTGTATTGAAACCGCAGACCGCGGTTGCCATGGCCGCCACCTTCAACTTTGTCGCCATTTTCGTGTTTCACCAGCTGACCGTGGCCGCCACGGTGGGCAAGGGCACCATCGACCCGGCGGTGATCGACCAGTACGTGATCTTCGGCGCGCTGATGGGCGCCATCTTCTGGAACCTGTTTACGTGGTATTACGGGATTCCGTCGTCGTCCTCGCACGCCCTGATCGGCGGCTTGGTCGGCGCCGCCGTCGCCAAGTCCGGCACCGGCGCGCTGGTCGCGGCCGGCCTGTGGAAAACCGTCGCCTTTATCGTCATCGCCCCGGTGCTGGGCTTTGTGTTCGGCTCGATCATGATGCTGATCGTCTCGTGGATTTTCGTGCGCTCGACGCCGCGCAAGGTCGACAAATGGTTCCGCCGCCTGCAACTGGTTTCGGCCGCCGCCTACAGCCTGGGCCACGGCGGCAATGACGCGCAAAAAACCATCGGCATCATCTGGATGCTGCTGATCGCCGCAGGTTACTCCAGCGCGGCCGACGCCATGCCGCCGATGTGGGTCATCATCTCGTGCTACACGGCGATCAGCTTCGGCACCCTGTTCGGTGGCTGGCGCATCGTCAAGACCATGGGCCAGAAGATCACCAAGCTGAAACCGGTGGGCGGCTTCTGCGCCGAAACCGGTGGCGCCATCACCCTGTTCGTCTCGACCGCGCTGGGCATCCCGGTGTCGACCACGCACACCATCACCGGCGCCATCGTCGGCGTCGGTTCGTCGCAAAAAATGTCGGCCGTGCGCTGGGGCGTGGCGGGCAATATCGTCTGGGCCTGGATCTTCACGATTCCGGCATCGGCCTTTGTTGCCGCAGTGGCCTGGTGGATCGGCCACCACATCATGTGATGAAGTACCTTCACGATTGAAAAGGGAGCCGTCCAGGCTCCCTTTTTTTATTGGCCGATCTGCGCCTGTTTGCCTCGCCGGCGCGCATACCCCATGCACAGCAGCACCAACAGCACCAGGAACACGATGGGGGCGGCGCCCATCACGGCAAATACGGCGCCGTAGCCGCAAGCGCCTTCGGAATGGCCGCCAAACCAGGAACACGGCATCAGTTCGAGCGCCATAAAGGCGAGCAGGGCGGTCGCCAGCGCAGAGAGCAGGGCCAGGCCGGCAATGGTCAGCAGGTTTTTCATGGGGGAGCGCCAAATGAAACAGGCGCCGCGGCGCCTGTCTGGTGATCAAGACTTATTGGCCGCGTGGGCCCTTGTCGCCACCCTGGTGCGGTTTCAGGCCGTCATTCTGGCGGATCGCCCCCTTGTCCTGCTCGGCCTGCTGGCGGCTTTTGTTCGCTTCATGCTGGGCTTGCTGATCTTCGCGCTGCTGCTGTTCGCGCGCTTTTTCGCTTTGCTGGGTCATGACGGTCTCCTTGAATAAACAGGCATTCATCATGGCCCACTGGCGCCGGCCTGACCGTTCGTTACCCAACATACACAGAGCTTACGCCAGCGCCACCGTCATGCCTTCCGCCGCCAGGAAGACCTGCAGCGGTCCCAGCCGCCCCGCAAAGCGCGCCATCACGTCGGCAAACACGGCTTCCAGCTGGTCGTCGCTGCGGCCCGGTTCATGGTGGGTGCAGTACAGCCGTTTGGCGCCGCAGCGCAGGGCCAGCTCGAACGCGCCGTCGAAGGTGCCGTGGCCCCAGCCGCGTTTGTTCGCGTATTCCTCGCGCGTGTACGAGCAGTCCATGATCAAGGCGTCGACGCCGGCAATCGCCTTGTCGATGGCGCCCTGGCGCTGGGCGATGACGGCTTCGCAGGCGGCGTGCTCGGGCGTGCCGCTGGCGTGTGGATTGGCAAACGGTTCATGGTCGCCGCTGAAAAACAGCGAGGCGCCGCCGGACTCGATGCGGTAGCCCAGGTTGATCACCGGGTGGTTCATTTCGGCGTTCGTCACCACCGCGTCGGCCACTGCCACGCGCTCGCCGACGGCCAGGGTGCGGTAGTCGATCTCGGCCGCCATGGCCGCTTCGCTGACGGGAAAATAATTGTTCTGCAGCTGGGTGGCCATCACGTGCTCGATACCATTGCCGGCCGCATCCGCCGCGCCATACAGGCGCACGCGGCTGCCGCGGATGAATAGCGGCGCGAACATCGGCAGGCCATGGATATGGTCCCAGTGGCTGTGGGTGATCAGGATGTGCGCCGTCGCCGGTCCTGGCGGCAGTGCGCCGGCCAGGGCGAAGAGGCCGCTGCCGCCATCGAGTACCAGCAGGGCATCGCCGGCCGTGCGTACTTCGATGCAGGTCGTGTTGCCGCCGTAGCGCACCGTGTGCGGGCCGGGCGAGGGGATCGAACCGCGCACGCCCCTGAAGGTGAATTTCATCGCTGCCTTGTTATACTGTAACGATTGTTGATTCTATTCTAATTGTCGTACACGAAACGGCATTTTTTAATAGTTGTTGTGTTTCGGAAATCTATTTTCAGTTGTTGCCTTTTTGTAATGTACAGCCGGCAGCCGGCAACGTTACACTGGCGGTTGTTGCCACTTCCCCAGTCCTCCACCATGCTCCAGCTGCACCCCGAGCAAATTGCCCAGCGGCTCGACCAGCTGACTGAACTGAGCGTCGAACTGGGCCGTGGCGCGGCGGCAGGCATGCTGCACGGCGGCGATATCACGCCCCTGCTCGAACGCATCGTGCTGGTCGCCAAGGACATGACGGGCGCCGATGGCGGCACCTTGTACCGCCCCAGCGCCGATGGCCGCAGCCTGGAATTTCATATCAGTATCAATGACAGCCTGGGGCTGCGCCAGGGCGCCAGCGCCGGCGTGGCGGTCGGCGTGCCGGGCGTGGCGCTGTGGCAGGAAGACGGCGCACCCAATCTGGCGTCGGTGGCGGCGTATGCCGCGCACCGCCGGGTGTCGGTCAATATCGACGATGTGTACCAGTCGGGCGAATTCAATTTCTCGGGCATGCGCGCCTTTGACGGCCATTATGGCTACCGTTCCAGGTCGTTCCTGACGGTACCGATGAGCGACCATGAAGGCGAGCTGATCGGCGTGCTGCAACTGATCAACGCCCAGGATCGCGAGACCGGCGCGGTGCAGGCGTTTTCCGCCACCGACCAGCGCTTTATCGAGGCCCTGGCGGCGCAGGCGGCCGTGGCGCTGACCAATCAATTGCTGCTGCGCCAGCTGGAACAGTTGCTGGAATCCCTGGTCAACCTGATCAATATCGGCATCGATGAAAAGTCGCCCTACACGGGCCGGCACTGCCAGTTCGTGCCCGAGCTGACCATGATGCTGGCCGACGCCGTGCACGCCACCACGCACGGCCCGATGGCCGGTTTCCAGCTGAGCGAGAACGAACGCAAGCAGCTGTGGCTGGCGGGCCTGCTGCACGACTGCGGCAAGATCACCACCCCGGTGCATGTGGTCGACAAGGCCACCAAGCTGGAAACCATCCATGACCGCATCCACCTGGTCGACACGCGCTTCGAAGTGCTGCTGCGCGACGCGGAAATTGCTGCATTGAAGGCGCAACTGGCGTCACCGGCACAGGCTGGCGAGATCGCACTGGTCCTGCGCGAGCAGCAAACCTTGCTGCGCGAGGAGCGCGACTTTTTACGTCACGCCAATATCGGCGGCGAAGGCATGTCGCCGGCGGACCAGGAGCGGGTGCGCGCGATCGCGGCGCGGCGCTGGACCGGCCCCGATGGTGTCGAGCGCGATTTCCTCGAGGCCAATGAGCTGGAAAACCTGACGATTCGTTTCGGCACCCTGACCGATGCCGAGCGCAAGATCATCAACAACCATATTTCGGTATCGATCCGCATGCTCGAAGCGCTGCCCTGGCCCAAGCATTTGCAAAAGGTGCCGGAATACGCGGGCGGCCACCATGAACGCATGGACGGCAAGGGGTATCCGCGTGGCCTCACGCGCGAGCAGATGTCGGTGCCGGCGCGGCTGATGGCGATCGCCGATATCTTCGAGGCGCTGACGGCGCGCGACCGGCCCTATAAAAAGGGCAAGTCGCTGTCCGAGTCGCTGCGCATCCTGGGCCACTTCAGCCTGAACGGCCATATCGATCCCGACCTGTTCGACGTGTTTATCCGCAGCAAGGTGTACCTGGCGTTTGCCCGGCAGCATATGCATCCCGAACAGATCGACGCCGTCGACGAGGCGGCCATTCCCGGTTACGTGCCTTGATGCGCTGGTTTGCGGCACTGAAAAAGCATGGCGCGCGGCTGCTGCTGGGCGCGCTGTTGACGGTGCTGGCCGCCAGCGCCAGCATCGGCCTGTTCGGCGCCGATACCCTTGGCCGGCTGGACGCCATGCTGGGCGACATGCGCATGCGCGTCGAAGCCCCGCAGCTCGACACGCGCATCGTGATCGTCGATATCAACGAAAAAAGCCTGAACCAGATTGGCCGCTTTCCCTGGGGGCGCGACGTGCAGGCGCGCTTGGTGACGCAACTGACGGGCCACTATGGCGTGGCCGCGGTCGGCTTCGATATCTCGTTTCCCGAGCCCGACACCAGTTCCGGCTATGAGGTGCTGGCCGACCTGGCCAAGGGCGAACTGGCCGGCGTGCCGGGCCTGCGCAGCCAGCTCGAACGATTGCGGCCGCAGATGGATTACGACGCCCTGTTTGCCGAGGCCATGCGCGGCCAGCCGGTGGTGCTGGGCTACAGCGTGTCTGACCGGCAAAAGAAAGGCGTGCTGCCCAAGCCTGCTTTTACGGTGAGCGACCTGAACGGACGCACGGTGACGGCGTTTACGGCGCCCGGCTACGAGGCCAACCTGGCCCAGCTGCAACAGGCGGCGCAAGGGGCCGGCATCTTCACGGCCCTGACCGACAGCGACGGCGTGCTGCGCTCGTCGACCCTGCTGCAGCGCATCGGCGACGCGTATTACCCGTCGCTGTCGCTGGCCACGGCCAGCGTGTACCTGAAGGCGCGCGCGATCGCACCGGCGTTCGGCCAGACCACCGACAAGTTGTCCGAGGCCGAGCGCGAGCATGGCGGCCTGGACCACATCGCCGTGTTTACGCCGCGCGGACGCCTCGATATCCCGGTCGGCGAAGCCTTGACCACCACCATCCAGTTTCGCGGCAATGGCGGCCCGGACGGCGGCGCCTTCCGCTATGTGTCGGCCGCCGACGTGCTGATGGGAGCGGTGCCGACGGAGGTGCTGCACGGCGCCATCGTGCTGGTGGGCACCACCGCCGCCGGCCTGAACGATATTCGCGCCACGCCCGTCAATGCCGAGTTTCCCGGCGTGGAAGTGCACGCCAACCTGATCAAATCCATCCTCGACGGCCATTTCAAGTCGCGTCCCGACTATGCGCTCGCGATCGAGTTCGGCCAGGTGGTGCTGGTGGGCTTGCTGCTGGGCTGCGCGCTGGCGCTGGCCACGCCGGCGGCGGCCGTGTTGCTGGCCAGCGCGGCGCTGGCCGGCGCGCTGGGCCTGAACTGGTGGTTGTACCACGGCTTCGACGCGGCGCTCGATGCTGCCGTGCTGCTGCTCCTGATCGCGGCGCTGTTCGTCGCCAACCTGGCCTGGGGGTATTTCTTCGAAGTGCGCAAGGGCAGGGCGCTGGTGTCGCGCTTCGGCCAGTACGTGGCGCCGGAACTGGTGGCGCAGATGGCCGACAATCCCGACCGCTACAGCATGGATGGCGAAAGCCGCGAGCTGACGGTGCTGTTTGCCGACGTGCGCGGCTTTACCGCCATTTCGGAACAGATGACGCCGCAGGAGCTGCGCGTATACATCAACCTCTACCTGACCGCCATGTCGGAAGACATCCGCGACAGCCACGGCGGCACCCTGGACAAATATATCGGCGACGCCGTGATGGCCTTCTGGGGCGCGCCGGTGGCGTTTTCCGATCATGCCAGCCGGGCCGTGGCCAGCGCCCTGCTGATGCAGCGCAGCGCAGCGCGCCTGAACACGGACTTCCAGGCGCGTGGCTGGCCGGCGCTGCAGATCGGCATCGGCATCAATAGCGGCCTGATGCATGTGGGCGACATGGGCTCGCGCATCCGCCGCGCCTATACCGTGATGGGCGACGCCGTCAACCTGGGGGCGCGCCTGGAGGGCATTACCAAGGTGTATGGCGTGGGGATTGCCGTGAGCGAATTCACGCGTGCGCAGGCGCCGCAATTTGCCTACCGCGAACTGGACCGCGTGCGCGTGAAAGGCAAGACCGAACCGGTGGCCATCTACGAGCCGCGCGGCTTGCTGGACGAGGCCGATGCGGTTGAACTGGCGCTGCTGGCGCGCTGGTCGCGCCTGCTGGAACTGTTGCGCGCACGCGACTGGGATGGCGCCGGGGCAATCTTGCTGGAACTGCCAGACGATGGCCTGCGCCGGCTGTACGCCGAGCGGCTGCGCCAGTATCGCGCCACGCCGCCCGGAGCGGACTGGGATGGCGTCACCAGCTTCGAGACAAAATAACCATCGCTAGCACAGAAATATCTGACTGAGAATCAGAATCCGTCTAAACTTTGCCTTCAATCAATTGATGGTCCAGACACGCCTGGCTGGCCATGCAACCACAAGAACTCTCACACATGAATTATCGTCTGGTGCGCCTGCTTGCAGGTTCCGCGCTGTTGTTCTGCGCGGCACGCGCGAACGCCCAAACCCCGGTTGCCGACAGTGCCGTCCCTCTGTTCGATATCGCCAGCTACGAGGTCAGCGGCGACACCTTGCTGGGGCCGCAACTGGTGCAATCGCTGGTGGCGCCGTTTGCCGGCCGGCAGCGCGATTTTGGCGCCATCCAGCAAGCCGTCGAGGCGCTGGAAAACGCCTACCGCGCGCGTGGCTACACCATGGTGCTGGTGGCTTTGCCGGAGCAGGAACTCGATCATGGCGCCGTGCGCCTGGAGGTCATGCAGACGCAGGTCGGCAAGGTGGCCATTACCGGCAACCAGCATGTCGACCAGGCCAATGTGCGGCGAGCCTTGCCGGCCCTGGTCGAAGGGCAGACGCCGAACATGCCGGCGCTGGGGCAAAGTTTGAAGCTGGCCAATGAAAATCCGGCGCGCAAGATGGAAGTCAAGCTGGCCACCGGCGAGGTCGACGGCACGGTCGACGCCAGCATCGCGGTGGCGGACGAACGTGCCTGGAAAGCCACGCTCAACCTCGACAATACCGGCAGCAAGGACTCCGGCAAGACCCACGCCGGCGTGGTGCTGCAGCATGCCAATCTGTGGGGCCGCGATCATGTGGCCAGCCTGCAATACACCACCTCGCTCGAGCACGCCAACCAGGTCGGCGTGTACGGCCTCGGCTACCACGTGCCGCTGTATGCGCTGGGCGATTCGCTGGACTTTTTTGCCAGCTATTCGAACGTCGATTCAGGCAGTGTCGCGGCCGGCATTGTCGACCTGGCCGTCAGCGGCCGCGGCACCACCGCCGGCGCGCGCTACAACCAGAACTTCGGCAAGCGCGACAACTACGAACCGAAACTGGTGTATGGCCTGGATTTCAAGGCCTACCGCAACAGCCTGCAGTTCTTCGGCATGGAGCTGGGCACCGACGTGACGGTGCACCCGGTCAGCATCGCGTATATCGGCGCCTGGAGCTTGCCGCGCGGCGAGGCCAGCGTGGGCCTGACCCTGGCGCGCAATATTCCCGGCGGCAAGAATGGCAGCCAGCAGGATTTCACCCTGGCACGCCTGGGGGCCAAGGCCGGCTACAGCACCTTGCGCTTGAGCGGCAACTATAGCCAGGTGCTGGAAAACGATTGGCAATGGCGCGCGCTGTTCAACGGCCAGTACACGCCCGATGCGCTGGTGCCGGGCGAGCAGTTCGGCGTCGGCGGCGCGGCCACCGTGCGCGGCTTCCTCGAGCGCGAAGTGGCGAACGATAGCGGCGCCAACCTGAACCTGGAACTGTACACGCCGAACTGGTGCGGCGATGGCGGCTACCAGTGCCGCGCGCTGGCGTTTTATGACACGGCCTGGGTGCGCCGCAATCATGCCTTGCCCGGCGAAATCGACAGCATGGCGATCGGTTCAGCCGGCCTGGGCCTGCGCATCCTGCTGAACCGCTACGCCAACCTGCAATTGGACTATGCGCATGTGGTCAATGCCGGCCAGACGGGGCGCCGCGACGCCAACCGCCTGCATTTCAGAGTTGCGCTGTCGTACTGAGCATCAAGGATAACCACATCATGACCAAACAAAAACAATTGCGCACCGTGCCTGCCGGCGGCCCCTTCGAGCCGCCGCTGCGCCGCACCGCGCTCGCCTTGCTGATCGCCGCCTGCTTCAATGCGGCCTACGCCAATCCGGTTTTGCCGCAAGTGGTGCATGGCCAGGCCACGTTCAACCAGCAGGGCAATCTGTTTACGATCACGAACACGCCCAACACCATCATCAACTGGCAGAGTTTTTCGGTCAACCAGGGCGAAATCACGCGCTTTGTCCAGCAAAACGCCGGCAGCAGCGTACTGAACCGCATCACCGGACAAGATCCCAGCAAGATCCTTGGCGCGCTGCAATCGAACGGCAAGGTGTTCCTGATCAATCCGAACGGCGTGCTGTTCGGCCGTGATGCGCGGGTCGACGTGGCGGGCCTGGTGGCGTCCAGCCTGGCGCTGTCGAACCAGGATTTCTTGGCCGGCAAGATGAATTTCAATGCCGGCGACAGGGCCGGCGCCGTCCTCAACCAGGGCACCATCAACGCCGGCAGCGGCGGGCAGATTCTGCTGATCGCGCCGAACGTGGAAAATAGCGGCATCATCACCGCGCCCAACGGCGACGTGCTGCTGGCCGCCGGCCACAGCGTGCAACTGGCCGACGCCGCCAACCCGGACCTGCGCGTGGTGCTGTCGGCCCCTGCGGACCAGGCCATCAATGTGGGCCAGATCGTGGCCCAGGGCGGGCGCATCGGCATGGCCGGCGCGCTGCTGAACCAGCGCGGCGTGCTCAATGCCAACAGCGCGGTGCTCGGCGAGAACGGCAAGATCGTGCTGAAAGCGACCGGCAAGGCGCTGCTGGAAAACGGCAGCGTCACCACCGCGAGCAACACGGCGGGCAAGGGCGGCGAGGTCACGGTGCTGGGCGAGCAGGTCGGCGTGCTGGGCAATGCCCAGGTCGACGCCAGCGGCGCCCTTGGGGGCGGCACGGTGCTGCTGGGTGGCGACTACCAAGGCAAGAATGCTGCCATTCCCAATGCGCGCCAGGTGGCGGTGGACAGCGGCGCCAGCATCAAGGCCGATGCGATCGTCAACGGCGATGGCGGCAAGGTCATCGTCTGGGGCAATGAAACGGCGCGCGTGTACGGCAGTATTTCGGCGCGTGGCGGCGCCGCGTCCGGCAACGGTGGCCTGGTGGAAACCTCGGGCCACTACCTGGACGTCGATGGCATCCGCATCGATACCGGCGCGTCGCGTGGCAAGCGCGGTAACTGGTTGCTCGACCCCTACGATATCGATGTGGTGTCCAGTTCCAGTGGCCAGCTGGAGAACTTCGACCAGTTTGCCGATGGGCCAGCCACTGGCAGCTCGACCATTGGCGCCGGCACCATTTCGTCGGCACAGACTAATGTAACCCTGCAGGCCACGCACCGCATCACGTTTACCAGCGCGATTAATATCGTCAAGTCGGGCGTTGGACTGACGGCCCTGGCCGGCGAGTCCATCGTCGTCAATGCGGCGATCAGCGCGCAGGGTGGCAATATTACGCTGTCGGCCAACGATGCTACCAGCGGCAGCGCCTATGGCCTCGGCTCCGATGTGATCCTGCACGCACCCATCAACACCTATGGCGGCGCGGCTTACCTGTCGGGCGCGAGCATTACCAGCAATGGTTCGGGCTGGGTCAATGTCGGTAATGGCAACCTGACCTTGCGCGCCAGTGACGCGCTTGGTGGCATCAATCTGGGAGGCGGCGGCGACCAGTTGCTTGGCAGCGGCGCCTATGGCCAGTTGGTAACTTTGCAGGCCGATAACATCAGCTTTGGTGGCAGGCTCGTTTTTGGTGGCGCCACCGGCTATGCCGAAGTGATCGCCAAGCCGCTGACCGATGGGCGCCAGGTGTCCGTGGGAAGCAAACCCGGCAATGGCCTGGGCCTGACAAATACCGAGCTGAACCAGATTTCCGCCAATACCGTCACCATCGGTAGCGCGACGGCGGGCAACCTGACCGTCAGTGCGCCGGTCGACCTGGTCAATCTGGCCGAGACCGAAGGTGTGCGCAGCCTGAACCTGCAAACCGGCGGCAACCTGACCGTGTCGAACATGGTGGCCCTGCGCCAGGACGGCAGCAACCTGCGTGCCACGGCCGGCGGCGCCTTGAGCGTGAATACCGGCGGCGGCTTGTACGCGGGCGGCACGGTCAGCCTGGTGGCCGACAACATGACGCTGGGCGGCGCCGCGCAATCGATCTCGACCGCATCGAACGGCACGGTCAACCTGCGGCGCCGCAGCAATGACGGCAGCATCGAAGTGGGCACTAGCGCCGCCGACAGCGGTACCAGCCTGGGCCTGAGCACGGCCGAACTGGGCACCATTGCTGCGCCGACGATTGCGATTGGCAGCAGCGAGTTTTCCGGTACACTCGATGTAAAGGGCGGGCTCGACCTGACAGGCCTGACGACCCTCAATACGCTGGCCTTGAACAGTGGCGGCGGCATCAACCTGAACAGTGCGCTGGCGGTGGCCAAGGACCTGACCCTGTCGGGCGGCTCCATCAATGCCACTGGCGCCGTCAACGTGGGCGGCAACTTCCTGCTCGATCGTGGCAACTGGGAACAGAACGCCGCCAGCCTGCCCGCTTTCTTTGCCAACGGCTTCAGCATTGGCAACGCCACCTTTTTGCGCGCCACCGGCGGCGACGGCAGCGTGGCGGCGCCGTATCAGATTGCCGATGTGTACGGCCTGCAAGGCGTCGGCAAACAGATCAACAACAAGAATTATCTGCTGGCGGGCGATATCGACGCCAGCGGCACCGCCAGCTGGAACGGGGGCGCCGGCTTCACGCCGCTGTTCGGCGGCGACGAATATGCGTACACCGGCATCTTTGACGGCGGCAATCACGGCATCCAGGGCCTGGTCATCAATGGCAGCGCCAATTCATCCTATTTTGGCAGCGGCCTGTTTGCCAGGTTGCAGGGCGGCACCATCCGCAACCTGGCCATGCTGGGCGGCAGCGTCACCGGCGGCAACAATGTCGGTGCGCTGGTGGGCAACAACAGCGAAGGCACGCTCAGCAATGTGAGCAGCAGCATGGCCGTCAGCGGCAACACCAATGTCGGTGGCCTGGTGGGCGCCAATGGCGGGACGATCAGCAATGCCACCGCCACTGGCAATGTGACGGGCCTGGCCGGCGGCATGGGCAACGGCAGTGTCAGCGGTTCATCGATTGGCGGCCTGGTCGGTTCCAACAATAGCGACGGCAGCATCAGCGTGGCGCGCGCCAGTGGCGCCGTCACCGGCCCAGGCGAAAAGATCGGTGGCCTGGTCGGCAATAATGACGGCGCCATTTCGCAGGCCTACGCCACCGGTGGCGTGGGCGGCGGCGCGAATGTCGGCGGCCTGGTCGGACGCAACGGCGGCACCATCGCCGATGCCTATGCCGCCGGCGCCATCGGCCTGGCCAGCAATAGCGACCAGACGCTCACACGCGAGAACGTGGGTGGCGTGATCGGCTGGAGCGTGGCGGGCAGCAGCGCCAGCCGCCTGTATTTTTCCGGCACGGTATCGGGCAATGGCGTCAACTCCGGTACCTTGGGCGCCGTGGTGGGCCGCGCCGATCCTGGCGCAGGCGTGGGGCCGGCCTTCTTCAACTACGAAACCGCCGGTACTTATTTTGACCAGGGCGGCTCCACCGGGCGCAGTACGGCCGACATGAACAAGCAAAGCAGCTTCGGCGGCTTCAATTTCGGCGAGAACGCCGTCTGGCGCATCTACGACGGCTATACCACGCCGATGCTGAAGGCCTTTTTGACGCCGCTCCAGGTCACCGCCAGCGGCGCGGCCAGCCGGGTCTATGACGGCCAGGTGGCCGGCGTTGACACGCTCGGCTATGTCGGCCTGCTCAATGGCGATCTTGGCGCCAGCGGCACCGCCAGCTACGGCAACGCCCTCAATGTCGGCAACTACGCGCTGGGCGGCTTGTGGTCGACCAAGTACGACATCAGCTATGCCGGCACCACCACGCTGGCCATCACGCCGCGCGCCCTGAGCGTGATCCTGGGTGGCAGCAAGGTGTATGACAGCCAGCTGGGGTTTGCCAACGCGACCTTAAGCTTGGGTAACACGGTTAGTGGCGACACCCTGGGCGTGACCGGCAGCGCGCAATTTGTCGACAAGAATGCCGGCACCGCCAAGGCCGTCAATCTCAGCGGCCTGGCCTTGAGCGGCAATGAACTGGGCAATTACAGCCTGGCCGAAACGGCCAGCGGCACGGCCGAGATCAGCCGCGCCAGCCTCAGCCTGGCCAGCGTGAGCGCCGCCAGCAAAGTCTACGATGGCAGTACCGGCGCCAGCCTCAGCGCGACCTTCGAAGGCGTGTTCGGCACCGACCAGGTCCAGCTGTCGGGCGCCTCGGCCAATTTCGTCGACAAGAACGTGGGCGCCGGCAAGGACGTCAACTACAGCGTGGCAGGCGGCAACCTGGGCGGCAGCGACGCGGGCAATTATGTGCTCAATACCAGCACAGGCAAGACCAGCGCCGGCATCACGGCGCGCACGCTCGATCTCGGCTTTACCGGCGTCAACAAGACTTACGATGGCGGCGTGGCGGCGGCCGTGACGCTCACCGATAACCGCGTGGCCGGCGACGTGCTGACGGCAACGGCCACCGGCGCATTTGCCGACAAGAACGCGGGTGCTGGCAAGACCGTGACGGTACAGAACGCCAGCTTGTCCGGTACCGACGCTGCCAACTATACGCTGGGCAATACCGGTGGCACGGCCACGGCCGATATCACGCAGCGCACCCTGGACCTGGCGTTTGCCGGTGTCAACAAGGTATATGACGGCGGCACGACTGCCGTCGTGACAGTCACCGATAACCGTGTGACCGGCGACTTGCTGACGGCAACGGCCAGCGGCGCATTTGCCAACAAGAATGCTGGCGCCAACAAAGCCGTGACGGTGCAGAATGCCAGCTTGTCCGGTACCGATGCAGCCAACTATACGCTGGGCAATACCGGTGGCACCGCCACGGCCGATATCACGCAACGTGCCCTGAACCTGGCGTTTGCCGGTGTCAACAAGGTATATGACGGCGGCACGACTGCTGCCGTGACGGTTACCGATAATCGTGTGACCGGTGATCTGCTGACAGCGTCGGCAACCGGCACGTTTGCCGACAAGAACGCGGGTGCTGGCAAGACGGTGACGGTGCAGAACGCCAGCCTATCTGGTACCGACGCGGCCAACTATGCGCTGGGCAATACCGGTGGCACGGCCACGGCAGATATCACGCAGCGCACTTTGAACCTGGCGTTTGCCGGTGTCAATAAAGTGTATGACGGCGGCACGACTGCTGCCGTGACAGTCACTGATAATCGCGTGACCGGTGACGTGCTGACAGCGTCCGCAACCGGCGCGTTTGCCGACAAGAACGCGGGTGCTGGCAAGACGGTGACGGTGCAGAACGCCAGCTTGTCCGGTCTTGACGCGGCTAACTATACGCTGGGCAATACCGGTGGCACGGCCACGGCAGATATCACGCAGCGCGCTTTGAACCTGGCGTTTGCCGGTGTTAACAAGGTATATGACGGCGCTACCAATGCTGCCGTGACCGTCACCGACAATCGCGTGACCGGTGATGTGCTGACAGCGTCGGCAACAGGCACGTTTGCCGACAAGAACGCGGGTGCTGGCAAGACCGTGACGGTGCAGAATGCCAGCCTGTCCGGCCTTGACGCGGCCAATTATGCGCTGGGCAATACCGGTGGCACGGCCACGGCCGATATCGCGCAGCGCACCCTGAACCTGGCGTTTGCCGGTGTCAACAAGGTATATGACGGCGGCACGACTGCTGCCGTGACGGTTACCGATAATCGTGTGACCGGTGATCTGCTGACAGCGTCGGCAACCGGCACGTTTGCCGACAAGAACGCGGGTGCTGGCAAGACGGTGACGGTGCAGAACGCCAGCCTGTCCGGCCTTGACGCGGCCAACTATGTGCTGGCCAAGACGGACTGTACGGCGACGGCGGCCATCACGCCGCGCGTGCTGACGGCCACTGTAAGCGGCAGCAAGGTCTACGATGGTGGCCTGAATCTGGACGGCGCCAGTTTTGTCCTGGCGAACGTGGTTGCCGGCGAGTCGCTCGCCGCCAGCCTGGGCGCTGGTGGCAGCGTGAAGTTTGACGACAAGAATGCTGGAACTGGCAAACCCGTCAATGCCACCCGCATCAGCCTGGCGGGCAATGAACTGGGTAACTACACGCTGGCGACCACCGCCAGCGGCCTGGCCGATATCACGCCACGGACCCTGACGGCCAGTGTCGGCGGCAGCAAGGTCTACGATGGCAAGCTGAGCTTGAATGGCGCCAGCTTCACGCTGGGCAATGCGGTGGCGGGCGATACGGTCAGTGCCAGCGGCAGCGTGGAGTTCACGGACAAGAATGCCGGCACCGGCAAGAGCGTCAAGGCGACTGGCGTGTCTTTGTCCGGCAGCGACAAGGGCAATTACACGGTGGCCGATACCGCCACCGGCACGGCCGAGATCAGCCGCGCCAGCCTGGCACTGGCCACGGCCAGCGCGGCAGGCAAGGTGTACGACGGCACTGTGGCGGCCAGTCTGAGCGGCACGTTTGACGGTCTGTTCGGCGACGACCAGGTACAGCTGTCGAATGCGGCCGCCAGTTTCGTCGACAAGAATGTGGGAACGCGCAAGATCGTCGACTACAGCGTCACTGGCAGCAATCTCGCCGGCCGTGACGCGGGGAACTATATTCTCGGCGACAGCAAAGGCAGCACCCGTGCCGATATTACGGCGCGCGCGCTCAATCTGGGCTTTGCCGGTGTCAACAAAACCTATGATGGCGGCACGGCGGCCTCAGTGACCATCACCGATGATCGCATCGGCAACGACGTGCTGACAGCCAAGGCCAATGCTGCGTTTGGCGACAAGAATGCGGGTGCGGGGAAAATCGTTACGGTAAAAGATGCCAGCCTGTCCGGCCTTGACGCGGCCAACTATGCGCTGGCCAAGACGGACGGTACGGCGACGGCGGCCATCACGCCGCGCATGCTGACGGCCAGCGTAAGCGGCAGCAAGGTCTACGATGGTGGCCTGAATCTGGACGGCGCCAGTTTTGCCCTGGCGAATGTGGTTGCCGGCGAGTCGCTCGCTGCCAGCCTGGGCGCTGGTGGCAGCGTGAAGTTTGACGACAAGAATGCTGGCACTGGCAAAGCTATCAACGCTACTGGCGTCAACCTGGTGGGCAATGAACTGGGTAACTACACGCTGGCGCCCGCCGCCAGCGGCCTGGCCGATATCACGCCACGTACCTTGACGGCCAGCGTCGGCGGCAGCAAGGTCTACGATGGCAAACTGAGCTTGAATGGCGCCAGCTTCACGCTGGGCAATGCGGTGGCGGGCGATACGGTCAGTGCCAGCGGCAGCGTGAAGTTCACGGACAAGAATGCCGGCAGCGGCAAGAGCGTCAATGCGACTGGCGTGTCGCTGGCCGGCAGCGACAAGGGCAATTACACGTTGGCCGATACCGCCACCGGCTCGGCCGAGATCAGCCGCGCCAGCCTGGCACTGGCCACGGCCAGCGCGGCCGGCAAGGTGTACGACGGCACTGTGGCGGCCAGTCTCAGCGGCACGTTTGACGGTCTGTTCGCCGACGACCAGGTACAGCTGTCGAATGCAGCAGCCAGTTTTGTCGACAAAAATGTGGGAACGCGCAAGGTCGTCGACTACAGCGTCACAGGCAGCAATCTCGCCGGCCGTGACGCGGGGAACTATATTCTCGGCGACAGCAAAGGCAGCACCAGTGCCGATATTACGGCGCGCGTGCTCAATCTGGGCTTTGCCGGTGTCAACAAAACCTATGATGGCGGCACGGCGGCCTCAGTGATCATCACCGATGATCGCATCGGCAACGACGTGCTGACAGCCACGGCCAATGCTGCGTTTGGCGACAAGAATGCGGGTACGGGGAAAATCGTCACGGTAAAAGATGCCAGCCTGTCCGGCGCGGATGCGGCCAACTACACGCTGGCCAATGTCGGCGCCGAGGTCAAGGCCGATATCACCCAGCGTGAATTGAACCTGGGCTTTGCCGGTGTCAACAAGATTTACGATGGCGGCAAGGGCGCTGCCGTGGCGATCAGCGACGACCGTATCGCGAACGACGTGCTGACGGCGACCGCAATTGCTGCGTTTGCCGACAAAAATGCGGGCGCAAACAAGGCCGTGACGATTCAGAACGCCAGCCTGTCCGGTAGCGACGCGGCTAACTATGTGCTGGCCTCGACCACCGGCGCCACCAGCGCCACCATTACCCAGCGCGAACTGGCGCTGGGCTTTGCGGCGGCTGGCAAGATCTACGACGGCAGCACCGCCGCCACGGTGGGCATCACCGACAACCGCGTGGCCGGCGATGTGCTGACGGCGACGGCTACTGGTGCGTTTGCAGACAAGAACGCTGGCAATAACAAAGTCGTGACGGTGCAGAACGCCAGCCTGTCCGGTGTCGATGCCGCCAACTATGTACTGAACTCGACCACCGGCGCGACCAGCGCCACCATCACACAACGCGCGCTGGCGCTGGGCTTCACTGCCGCAGGCAAGACCTATGACGGCAGTACCGCCGCCACAGTTGGCATCACCGACAACCGTATTGCCGGCGACGTGCTGACGGCAACGGCCAGCGGCGCGTTTGCCGACAAGAACGCTGGCACCAACAAGGTCGTGACGGTGCAGAACGCCAGCCTGTCCGGTACCGACGCGGCCAACTATGTATTGAACTCGACCACTGGCGCCACCAGCGCCACCATCACACAACGCGCGCTGGCGCTGGGCTTCACTGCCGCAGGCAAGACCTATGACGGCAGTACCGCCGCCACAGTTGGCATCACCGACAACCGTATTGCCGGCGACGTGCTGACGGCAACGGCCAGCGGCGCGTTTGCCGACAAGAACGCTGGCAGCAACAAAGTCGTGACGGTGCAGAATGCCAGCCTGTCTGGCACCGACGCCAGCAACTACACCTTGGCCTCGACCAGCGGCAGCGCCACCGCCACCATCGCGCAGCGTGCCTTGACCCTGGGCTATACGGGTATCGACAAAGTGTATGACGGTGTGATCGGCGCGCAGGTGACGATCAGCGATAACCGTATCGCCGGTGACGTGCTGACGGCCTCTGCCAGCGCGGCGTTTGCCGACAAGAATGCGGGCAGCGGCAAGGCCGTGGCGGTGCAGGGCGCGACCCTGTCCGGTACGGACGCCGGCAATTACCGGCTCGCCGCCACCGGCGGCGCCACCAGCGCCAGCATTGCGCGGGCGGCATTGACCCTGGCCAGCGTCAGCGCCAGCGACAAGGTGTATGACGGCACGCAAGCGGCCAGTGTCAGCGGCACCGTGGCGGGCGTGATCGGCCAGGATACGGTCAGCCTGGCGGGCGGCAGCGGCACCTTTGCCGACCGCAACTTCGGCACCGGTAAAACCGTGGCGGTGAGCGGCTTCCAGTTGGCAGGTAGCGATGCCGGCAATTACGTCTTGACATCGAACAGCGGCGTGGCCCAGGCCAGCATTGCGCAGCGCGCGCTGTCGACCTGGATTGGCGCGGCCGGCGGCTTGTGGAGCGACTCCGCCAACTGGGAAGGCGGCGTGGCACCTAGCGGCGCCAATGTGCTGGCGGCCGATTTCGCGGCCAGCACCGGCAACGTGGTCTACACGGCGGCGGCCGGCGATACCGTGCTCGACAGCTTGACCTCGCGCGGCGGCCTGAACCTGTCCGGCGGCAGCCTGTCGGTCAATAACGCGTTGACGGTGGCCAACTATGCGCAAAGCGGCGGACTGCTGGGCGGCCTCGGCAACGTGACGGTCGGCAACAGCTTCAGCCAGAGCGCGGGCGCCATCAATATCGGCGGCAACCTGGCCGTGACCCAGGCCGCCGGCGACCTGCGTTTCGCGGCACTGACCGCCAATGCCATCAGCCTGAACGCTGGCGCAGGCGCCATCAGCCAGAGCGGCGCCGTGGTTGCCCGCAGCCTGGCCACGCAATCGCAAACCGGCACCGTGCTGAACGACGCCGGCAACCGCATCAAGACCTTCAGCGCGAGCAATAGCGGCGCCGGCGGCATTGCGCTGACCAATACCAGTGCGCCTGACGTGCTGGTGCTGGGTAGCCTGTCTACCGGTGCGGGCGATGTGCGCATCGAAAGCACGGGTGGCATCGAGAGCCATGCGATCAATGCCAACAGCGGCAATGTGAGCCTGATCGCGCACAGCCCTGTCAATGTGCAGGGCGTCGTCCAAGGCAACGACGTCACCGTCGATGCCAGCACGGACGTGGCCTTCGGCGACGGCGCGCGCGTCAATGCGGCGCGCGCCATCGCGGTCACGGCCGGTACCGGCGTCACCTTTGCCGGCGCCGCCACACTCGATGTGCAAGCGACGGGCGGCATCAACGTGCTGGCGAAAAACGGCGACCTGACCGCCGCCGAGACGGTCCGCATCAACAGCCGCGGCGCGCCCGTGTCGCTGCTGGCGCCGAATGGTCGCGTGACGGTGCCGGCTTCGGTGCTGGTGGCCGGGCCTGTCACCACGCCGGTGTTGCCGCCTGCGGTGATCGTGACCACAAACAACTACGTGCCGGCGATCAGCGAGCAATACAACCCGCTCAACCAGCTCAATACGCCCAACAATGTCACGTCGCCGCTGCTGGCAAGCGCCGCACCGACAGTATCGACGAAGGAAACCAAAGATGATCTGCAGAACAGCATCAAAAAGACCTTTTGCAACTAGGCCCATGCTGATATGCGCCTTGTTGTGGCTGGCGCTGATGAGCGTCAGCCTGCAGGCGATGGCGCAAGTGGCCGGTACGGTCACGCAGCTGAGCGGCCCGCTGATGGCGAAAAAGGCCGATGGCAAGATCAAGGTATTGTCGCTCAAGTCCGAGGTGGAGTCTGGCGACACGCTGGTGACGGAGAAAAACACCTATGCGCTGGTGAAATTCATCGACAGCAGCGAGATCACCCTGAAACCGTCCACCACGTTCGTGGTCGAGCAGTTTGCCTACCAGGCCGACCAGCCCGATGGTGACCGCGCCTCGTTCAACCTGGTCAAGGGCGGCCTGCGTTCGCTGTCGGGTTTGCTCGGCAAGCGCAACAAGGAAAAGTTCTCGCTGAAGACGCCGGTCGCCACCATCGGCATACGCGGCACGTATTTCATTGCTACCTTCGTGCCAGCGCCGACGCCGGGGCAATCGGCGCTGCCACCCGCGCCGGCGGCGGGGGCCACGCCACCCGGTTTGTATGTGCAGGTGCTCGATGGCATGATCCATGTGAGCAATCCCGCCGGTTCGCTCAATGTCGGCGCCGACCAGTTCGGGTTCACGCCGAGCTTCAAGCAGCCCCCCGTGGTTGTGCCGACCAATCCGGGTATTCCGTTTTCGCCACCGCCCATCTTCAACTCGAGCACTGCGCCGGCCGCAGTCAATAGCGATGCTGGCAAGCCGAATGCCGTCGATTGCATCGTGCGCTAATCGGTGCTTGACCTTCCCATCGTTGGATAGCTGATCCTGCAGGCATATATTCTTGTCTACAGGATCCGCGCCATGCAGCCAGCTTCCCCCTATTTGCAATCGTTCACGGTCGAAGGCATGACCTGCGCCTCGTGCGTGGCCCGCGTTGAAAAGGCGCTGGCGGCCGTGCCGGGCGTGACCAGCGCCAGCATCAACCTGGCCACCGATACGGCCAGGGTGGCGTCCAGCCAGAACGTGCCGCTGGCCACCTTGCAGGCGGCGGTGGACAAGGCCGGCTATGCGTTGGCCAGCACGGACATCGACCTGAAAGTGGCCGACATGACGTGCGCCTCGTGCGTGGGAAGGGTGGAAAAAGCATTATTGAAAGTGCCGGGTGTCCTGGCCGCCAGCGTCAACCTGGCTACCGAAAGCGCGCGCGTGACGGTCAGCGGCGTCGAGGCGTCCACGCTGGTGGCGGCGGTCACCGCTGCCGGCTATGCGGCCAGCGTGCCGCTGCAGGGCGAGGTCGGGGCACCAGCGCCATCGCATGACGGGATCAAGGTGGTCTTTGCCGGTCTGCTGGCCTTGCCTTTGATGCTGCCGATGCTGCTGGAGTGGGCCGGCATCCACCTGATGCTGCCGGGCGCTCTGCAATTCGCGCTGGCCACGCCGGTGCAGTTTTACCTGGGCGCGCGTTTCTACAAGGCGGGCTGGAAGGCGGTCAAGGCGGGCAGTGGCAATATGGATCTGCTGGTGGCGCTCGGTACCAGCGCCGCGTATGGCTTGTCGGTCTATCAGTGGCTCACAGCCGAGGAGATGTTGCCGCACCTGTATTTCGAAGCGTCGGCCGTGGTGATCACCCTGGTGCTGCTGGGCAAATGGCTGGAAGGGCGCGCCAAGCGGCAGACGGCTTCGGCGATCCGGGCCTTGCAAGTGTTGCGGCCGGCCTCGGCGCGCGTGCGCCGCGACGGCGTGGAGAGCGATGTGCCGGTGGAACTGGTCAGGCTGGGCGACCTGGCGGTGATACGGCCCGGCGAGCGGGTCGCCGTCGATGGCGTGGTGGTGGACGGCGCCAGCCAGGTCAACGAGTCGCTGATCACCGGTGAAAGCCTGCCGGTCGACAAGCATGTGGGCGACCAGGTCACCGGCGGCGCCATCAATGGTGACGGCTTGCTGCTGGTCAGGACGACCGCAGTCGGCGCGGAGACCACCTTGTCGCGCATTATCCGCCTGGTGGAAGACGCGCAGGCCGCCAAGGCGCCGATCCAGCACCTGGTCGACAAGGTCAGCGCCATTTTTGTTCCCGTGGTGCTGGGGCTGGCGCTGCTGACCTTGCTCGGTTGGTGGTTCACCAATGGCGACCTGGAAACCGCCATCATCAATGCCGTCGCCGTGCTGGTGATCGCCTGCCCGTGCGCGCTGGGCTTGGCTACGCCGACCGCCATCATGGCCGGCACCGGCGTGGCGGCACGTTACGGCATCCTGATCAAGGACGCCGAAGCGCTGGAGGTGGCGCATGCCGTCACGACTGTCGTGTTCGACAAGACGGGTACTTTGACGCTGGGCAAGCCGGTGCTGGCCGCACTGCATGCGCATGGCGTGGACGAGGAGCGACTCCTGCTGCTGGCGGCCAGCATACAGTCGGGCAGCGAACACAGCCTGGCCAAGGCCGTGCTGGAGGCGGCCGGCGCGCGCGGCATCGTGGCCTTGCCGGCGAGCGGACTGTCGGCCCTGCCGGGCCGGGGCCTGGCGGCGCAGGTCGATGGCATGGCGCTGAAACTGGGCAGCACGCGGCTGATGCAGGAGGAGGGCGTGGACATGGCGCCGCTGGCCAGCCAGGCGCAGGCGCTGGAAGCTGCCGGCAACACGATTTCCTGGCTGTCTGCCGGCACGCAATTGCTGGGATTGTTCGCCTTTAGCGACCAGGTCAAGCCCGGCGCCCGCGAGGCGATCGCCCGGCTGCACGCGCTGGGCATCGCCACCGTCATGCTGACGGGCGACAACCAGGGTAGCGCCGAGGCGGTCGGCAAGCAGCTGGGTATCGACACGGTGGTGGCCAAAATGCTGCCGGCCGATAAAACCGCTAGAATCAT
This sequence comes from Janthinobacterium sp. PSPC3-1, assembly GCF_049896105.1. Taxonomy (NCBI): domain Bacteria; kingdom Pseudomonadati; phylum Pseudomonadota; class Betaproteobacteria; order Burkholderiales; family Oxalobacteraceae; genus Janthinobacterium; species Janthinobacterium sp. PSPC3-1. The sequence continues at coordinate 404,946 of NZ_JAFCTQ010000001.1, forward strand.
GGAGCTGAAAGCGGCCGGTGCCAAGGTCGCCATGGTGGGCGACGGCATCAACGATGCGCCCGCGCTGGCGGCGGCCGATGTCGGTATCGCCATGGCTACCGGTACCGACGTGGCCATGCATGCGGCCGGCATTACCCTGATGCGCGGCGATCCGGCCCTGGTGGCGGACGCCATCGACATCTCGCGCCGCAGCTACAGCAAGATACGGCAGAACCTGTTCTGGGCATTTATCTATAACCTGATCGGCATTCCGCTGGCCGCGTTCGGCTTGCTGAACCCCATGGTGGCGGGCGCGGCGATGGCGTTCAGCTCGGTCAGCGTGATCAGCAATGCCTTGCTGCTGCGGCGCTGGAAGGCGCGCGGCGCGCATCACCAAGAGGAGTAAGCAATGAATATCGGCCAGGCGGCAAGCGAGACCGGGGTCTCGGCAAAAATGATACGGTATTACGAAAGCATTACGCTGTTGAAACCCAGCGCACGCAGCGATGCCGGCTACCGCATTTACACCTCGCAAGACCTGCATGCACTGCACTTCATCAAGCGCTCGCGCAACCTGGGCTTTTCGCTGGAACAGATCCGCGAACTGCTGTCGCTGTGGCAAAACGACCAGCGCGCCAGCGCTGACGTGAAAACCATCGCCCTGGCCCATGTGGCCGACCTGAACCAGCGCATTGCCGAACTGACCGACATGCGCGATACCCTCAGTCAACTGGCCGGTTCCTGCCATGGCGACGACCAGCCCGATTGCCCGATCTTGCAGAATCTGGGGCTGGCGATGGGGGAAGGCGGAACCGGCAAAGCATGTTGTGGTTAATGTCAAACTTCCTGCTCAAAACCTGCGCCGTAACGGATGTATAATTTGCAGGCGCCGTTAGACGGCGAGTTCATTTGAATTTGACAGGAGCCGATAGCATGAGTGCAAAATCAGCTTTCTCGCGCAGCGACGTGGCTGCCATCATGATCCGGATGTCGAACGGCCATCCTGGCGCGGAGTTTCCCGCTTCAAGCTTGTCGCATGCGCCTGCCTCCCCCGTCGCCGCCAAGATCATGCGTGAAATAGGGGTGTCGCGTGAAAAGATGCGTCAGGCGTATGGCTATGCCAAGAGCGTGGTGTTGGCCCAAAAATAGGATTGTTGGCGGTGGCCTACAATACCATTTATGAAAAACTGACGGCTGACCCAAACGATCTGGTCGGTGCGTTTGCCTACATCATCTACAAGCAGCAAAAAGTCGACTATTTCAAGTCTTTTGGCGGGCGCGAGCTGCGTCGTGAAGAAGTGGAGAGTTTCCATGCCATTGCCGCCCTGGATACGTCCATTGCCGCATATCGCACACAGGGCGAGGCGCTGGCGCAAACCTTCCTTAACGCCAGTCTTGATGAACTGGTGGAACGCACCGAAGCCGCTACGCGCAAAGATACCCTACACCGGCAAATTGATACGGTTCATGCCGGCTTGGCCGCCAGGCTGGCTGCCATCAGTGAAAGCCTCAATGCCAGACGCACATTGTCGGGTTGGGCGTGCGATGTCGCCGGCAATCTGCTGGTCAATCTGGTGTCGATTTTCGTGCTGGGTGCGCTGCTATTGGGTTACCGGTTCAGCGGCGAGTTACAGCAAAGCGCGGAAAAGAAGGTCGGCGTCAACGCACCCGGTGTGGATCAAGGCAGCCAAGGAAGAGCCGTTGCACCAGGCGGTGCAGCAAAGAGCGTCAATACCGGAGCAGCACCAGCGGAAGACAGGTAAGCAGCACGCCAATCATACCCAGCACCGCGCAGGCCGCGCTGGCCCAGTCCAGCATGCTGATGGCGCCACCCGCATGCAAGCGTCGCACTGCGCGCCAGCACAGCACTGTCAGTAACGCCAGCGCCAGCAGCGAGGCGATTCCCACCGTCCACGACAGCGACGCCTGGCCGAAGCGACCCTGCTCGGCCGCCACAATATAGCAAAAGAAAAAGTGCACGCCCCACACCAGCAGCGGCAGCGACGGTTGCAGCAGTTGACGGAGCAAATGGTTTTGTGCGCGCATGCAATTTTCCTTAGCCCATCAATGACGGCATCAAGTGCACGATGGCAATCCCGATAATGCCCTGCAGCGCCGTGCCGTGCCACAGCAGGCTGCAGTTGTCGAGCGTGACGCGGTGGCTTGGCAGCAGGCGGTTGGCCCACGAACGGGCGCACAAAAATCCCGCCACCAGCACCAGGATCACGATATGAAAACCCTGGTAGGCCAGCAATGCCGCCACGGTGGCGGCCCAGGCGCTGGTGGTTGGCGACAGTCCCGCCAGCGCCTGGCTATGCCAGGCCAGGCCGAAGCCGGCCAAGGCGCAGGCCAGCGCCAGCAGCACGGCCAGGCGCAGCAGTCCTTGCCTGTTGCTTAACTGCATTTTGCGCGCCAACAGCATCATGATCGATCCCAAAATCAACAGCGCGCAGGCGGCCCATGGCCACAGCGGCGCCGGCAACCTGGCGCCCGGCGGGGGGCAGATCTGCAGCGCCATCGCGCTATGGATATGCGCAAACGCAAACGCGGCAAAGATGTTGGCGTCGACCACCAGCATGATGATGGTGGCGCACCAGGAGTGGGATGCCGGGCCGGTGATGCCGACCGGCAGCACAACGGTGTCCGATACCCGCGCCGTCGTCATGGGCGGGGTGCTGTCGGATTGCCACATCCAGGCAAGGATGGCCACGATGGCGGCAATCCCGCACGCCCACGCCAGCAGGGTTTGTTCTATCGTCAGCAGCAGGAAGAAGCCGGCCGTGCCCAGCGCGCCGACCAGCGGCCATGCGCTGTCGCCGGGCAAGATCTGCAGGTACAAGGGGCGCGCCTGGATCGGGCTGGTGATAATCGTTTCGCGCAAGCCCGTGACGGTGCCGGGCAGCCAGTGTTGGCCGGCCACCACTTCCTCGGGCAGGTTGGGCTGGTCCCACAGCGGGTGGCGCGAGCCGATATCGGGGATGCTGCGCACGGCGTAGTCTTCCATCGGCAGCCATTCGAGGGTGGCGGCGCGCCACGGGTTGCCGTGTTCCTGCTGTGGTTTGCGCAGGGTACGCACCAGGTCGATAAAGAACAGCACGATGCCCAGCGCCAGCACCAGCGCGCCGATGCTCGACGCCATATTCAGATTGTTCCAGCCCATGTCGGCCGGATAGGTGTAGACACGGCGCGGCATGCCCCACAGACCCGTCAGGTGCATCGGAAAAAACGCCAGGTTGAAGCCGCCGAACATCAGGCCGAAGACCCAGCGCGCGCAGCGCTCGGACAGGCGATGGCCGTTGACCAGCGGCAGCCAGTAATAAAAACCGGCAAACATCGGAAACACCATGCCGCCGATCAGCACGTAGTGCAGATGCGCCACGATGAAATAGGTGTCGTGCGCCTGCCAGTCGAACGGCAGCACGGCCACCATCACGCCCGTCAATCCGCCGAGCACGAAGATGAACATAAAGCCGAGCAGGAACAGGGTAGGGGCGTTGGCAGGACTGGCCTGGCCGCGCCACAAGGTGGCGATCCAGGCAAACACCTGCACGGCGGTCGGGATCGCCACGGCCATGCTGGCGGCCGACACCAGGCTCATTTCCAGCACGCCCAGGCCCGCCGTGAACATATGGTGGGCCCACAGCGCAAAGCTGAAAAAGCCCACCGCCAGCAGGGCCGCCACGATCGAGCGGTGACCGACCAGGGCCGTGCCGGCCAGCGTCGGGATCATGGTCGAGACCATGCCGGCGGCCGGCAGGAAAATGATATACACCTCGGGATGGCCGAAGAACCAGAACAGGTGCTGCCACAGCAGCGGATCGCCACCGCGCTCGACAATGAAGAAGGGCCAGTCGAAGGCCCGTTCCATTTCCAGCAAGGTGGTGCCGGCGATTACGGCGGGAAAGGCAAATACGATCATCACGCCGACCACCAGCATGGCCCAGGCATACACCGGCATTTTCGACAGGGTCATGCCCGGCGCACGCGTATAGAGGATGCCGACGATCAGTTCGATCGCGCCGGCAATCGCCGAGATCTCGATAAAGCCGATGCCCAGCAGCCAGAAGTCGGCGTTCAGGCCCGGCGAATACTCCTTGCCCGTCAGTGGCGGATACATGAACCAGCCGCCGTCGGGTGCCAGGCCCCAGAACAGGCTGGTAAAGAACCCCAGGCCACCGACCGCATAGGCCCAGAAGGCATAGGCAGACAGGCGCGGAAACGGCAGATCACGCGCACCGAGCATGCCGGGCAACAAATACACGGCGATCGCCTCGACCACGGGAATGGCGAACAAGAACATCATCACCGTGCCGTGCATGGTGAAGATCTGGTTATAGGTGCCGGCCGACAGGAAATCATTTTCCGGCACCGCCAGCTGCAGCCGTATCAGCAGGCCCAGGATGCCGGCCAGCACGAAGAACAGCAGCGCCGTGCCGATATACAGCAGGCCGATATTGTTGTTATTGACGGTCGTAAAGAAGCGCCAGCCGGTCGGCGTGCGCCAGATGGCTTCCAGCTTGGCCAGTTCGTCCGGTGAACGCGGCAGGGAGCTTGGCAATGCGGAGTGTGTCATTGCAGTTGCTCCAGGTAAGCGGTGAGGGCGGCCAGGGTCGCACTGTCGAGGTCGCCGGCGGCCGGCATGCGCACGCCGGGCTTGCTGGCATGCGGATCGGCGATCCAGCCGGCCATGGCGCCGGGGCTGTTGCGCAAGGTGCCGGCGCCCAGATACAAACGGCTGCCAATATGGGTCAGGTCCGGTCCCAGTTGCGCCTTGTCCTCCACGCCGCGCACCGTGTGGCAGGCCACGCAGCGCCGGGCGACAAACGCATCGCGCCCGCGCAGCGCCAGCGCGCCGGAGGGCGTCGCGGCCGGCCTGGCCTGGTTGGCCAGCCAGGTGCTGAATTCTTCGGGCGTTTGCACCACCACATGCAGCGCCATGCGCGCATGCTGTTCGCCGCAGTATTCGGCGCACTGTCCGCGGTACATGCCGGGCTGGTCGGCGCGTACTGTCATGCCGTGCAGGCGACCCGGCAGCATGTCGACCTTGCCGGCCAGCGCCGGCACCCAGAAGCTGTGGATCACGTCGGTACTGGTCAGACCCAGGTAGACGCTTTGCCCGGCCGGCAGGCGGATTTCATTGGCCAGCACGATATCGCGTCTGCTGGCCGGGTCGGTGTAGCGCACTTCCCACCACCACATCCTGGCGGTGACCGCGATCTTGACCGCGTGCTGCGACGACGGGCGCGTCAGGTGGGCGCTGCGCAAGGTGCTCCAGGCCAGGAGCGCCGTCAGCACCACCAGCGGCAGCACCACGCCGCCACCGACCAGCCAGCGCAGCGGCCGCACCGCCGCGCCTGGTTTTTTGCGGCGCAGCGCCAGCGCCAGCAGCACCATCATGCCCAGCAGGATCACGCTGGCGCCGATGATCAGCAGCCACGACAGATTGTGGATGATGGCCGCGTCGGGACCGGCAGGATGCAACGCCGATTGCCAGAACTGCGCGCTCATGGCAGGCCATACAAATAGGCGGCCATGTCGCGCGCCTGGTCGGTGGACACGCCCATGGCCGGCATCAGGGTGCCTGGCTGCATGGCTTGCGGATCGACGATCCAGCGCACCAGTGTTTCGGGCTGGTTCGGAAACTGGCCGGCGATATAGCTCTGCTTGCCCATATTGGCCAGGCTGGGGCCCATGTAACTGCGCGCGGCCGGCACGTCGGGAATCTGGTGGCAGGCGCCGCACTGGAACTGCGCCAGCAGGCGCTGGCCCCGTTCGGCATTGCCGAGGAGCGTGGCGGGAGCGGGAGGCGCCGGCATGTCGCGCGTATCGCAGGCGCTGGCCAGCAAGGCGCAGCCCAGCAGGCAGGCCAGGCGGGCGGTCGGTCGACAGTCGTTAAAGGGCTTGCGCACGATTGCTTCCTGCTGAAACTGGGTGAATCTTTATACTACGATAAAGCTATTATTTCCTTGCGTTCAATAGAAGTGCCGGCGCAGCAAGCCGGCCGCCACTGTCAAAGGAGCCACCCTGATGCCTACGCGCCGCGCGACCATCGTTCGCACCATCGCCGCCACCTTGCTGGTGTGCGGCGCAGCAGGTGCGCTGGCCGGCGTGTTCGTGCTGAAAAGCGGCTGGTACAACATCGGCGCCACCAAGCAGCACTGGCAACCCGTGTACAGCGTGCTCGAGCAGGGCATGCACGAATCGGTGCGCCACCATGCCGGCGAGGTGAAGGTGCCCGAGCCCCTGGCCGCTGGTGCTGCCAAAGCGCAACTGGTGGCCGGTGCCGGCCTGTACCGCCAGCATTGCGCGCAGTGCCATGGCGCGCCGGGCGTGGCGCAGGAGGCCATCGGCCAGAGCATGCAGCCGATCCCGGGGCCGCTGGTCGACGCCGCCAGGCGCTGGCGCAAGAACGAGCTGTACTGGATCACGCGGCACGGCATCAAGATGAGCGGCATGCCGGCCTGGGGCCATCATCTGGATGAAGAGCAACTGTGGGCGGTGGTGGCGTTCCTGGGCCAGCTGCCGGCCATGTCGACACAGGATTATGCAAAACTCGCGACAGTATCCGCGCCGCTGAACGACAAGCCGCAGACCACGCATGGCCGCGCGCCGAATCCGTCCACCAGCATCGAACGGGGCAAGGTCGCGCTGACGCAGTTCGCCTGCCAGGCCTGCCACATGATCCCCGGCATTACCGGTTCGGAAGTATATGTCGGCCCGCCCCTGGACAAGCTGGCGCAGCGGCGCTACCTGGCCGGGCGCCTGGCCAATACCGATGCCCATCTGCAGCAGTGGATACGCGATCCGCAGTCCGTGAAACCGCAGACGGCCATGCCGAAGCTGGGCGTGGGCGCCGACGACGCGCGCGACATGGCGGCCTACCTGCTGAGCCTTGATTAATTGTGTTTTGCCACCCTAGAGAGGTCATCCATGAGCGCACCGTATCTGCTGTATTACTGGCCCACCATCCAGGGCCGCGGCGAATTCGTCCGCCTGGCGCTGGAAGAAGCGGGCGCCGACTACCAGGACGTGGCGCGCCTGCCCGAGCGCAAGGGCAAGCGGCAGGGCATGAGCGCCCTGCTGGCCTGCCTCGATGGCGATGCCACGGCGCAGGTGGCGTATGCGCCGCCGGTGCTGGGCCATGGCGAGCTGCTGCTCGCGCAGACGCCGAATATTTTGTTTTACCTGGGCAAGCAGCTGGGCCTGGCGCCGCGCGCCGAGGCCGGCCGGCTGTGGCTGAACCAGTTGCAGCTGACCATGGCCGACTGGCTGACGGAAGTGCACGACACGCATCATCCCTTGTCGATGGGCCAGTATTATGAAGACCAGGCGGCCGCCGCCGCCTTGCGTTCGGCAGATTTCCGTGCAACGCGCCTGCCGAAATTCCTCGATTATTTCACCCAGGTGCTGGCCAATAACGGCAGCCGGGGCAGCTTCCTGGTCGGCGCCAAACTGACGTATGGCGACCTGTCGCTGTTCCAGATGATGGCTGGCCTGCGCTATGCCTTTCCGCAGGCCATGGAACGGCTGGCGCCGCGCTACCCGGCGTTGTCCGACTTGCACGACAGCGTGGCGGCGCGGCCCAATATTGCCCGTTACCTCAAGTCCAAAAGGCGGCTGCCGTTCAGCGAGGAAGGGATCTTCCGGCATTATCCGGAACTCGATGGCTGAGCCGCGCCTATTGCGCCTATTGCGGCTGCGCGCTGGTGACCGGATAACCGGCTTCCACGATGGCCGCGCGGATGGCTTCCAACGCCTTGTCGGTGCCGACCTTGACGCTTTTCTCTTCCAGCTCGATCTGCACTTGTGCCTGCGGGTCGACCGACTGCACGGCCTTGGTGACGGCGCTGACGCAATGGCCGCAGGTCATGTTTTCAACTTGTAACTGGTACATGGCGATTCCTCCTGAATGGTTAACATGGCCACTATAAGCCTTGCTGCCATGGGAAGGTCAAGCGGCGCACCTGCCGTGCGGCGCCTGGTGTCGATCAGGTCAACATGAAGTTTTCCGGCTGCATCGGCGGCGGCAGCTGCTCGTCCTGCAGCGACTCGCGCAGGTTGATTTCAATCGTGCGGCAGATGGCCGACAGGGGCAGGTCGTTGGCGTCTTCGCCGAACGGCTCTTCGATCTCGTCGCCGAGCGCATCGAGGCCAAAGAAGGTGTAGGCGACGATGGCCACCACGAACGGCGTCATGAAACCGAGCGAGTCGACCAGGCCGAACGGCAGCAGGAAGCAATACAGATAGGCCGTGCGGTGCAGCAGCAGCGAGTACGAAAACGGAATCGGCGTGCCGCGGATGCGTTCGCACGAGGCGCCGGCGCCCACCATGGCCGAGATCGAATTGTCGAGCTGCGCGGCCAGGATGGTGTCGATGCGTTGTTCGCGCACGCAGGTGGCCAGGTCATGGCCCATCTGCTGCATCAGGTAGTCGGACGGGTTCGACGACTTGCAGGCCAGCTCCCATTCGCCGGGCCGCAGCAGCGGCTGCAAATCAGACGCGCACTTTGAATCGCGCAACTGGTGGCGCAGCGCATGGCAAAAGGCGATGGTGCGGCAGACCATGCGCACGCGTACGTCGTCCAGCCCAAGTTTTGCGTGCGCCACCGTGTCGCTCTGGATCATGCTCTGGCACTGGCGCGAAAAGTTGCGGCTACGCAGCACCAGTTCGCCCCACAGCTTGCGCCCTTCCCAGTAGCGGTCATAGGCGGCCGTATTGCGAAAGCCGAGGAAGATCGCCAACGGCAGGCCGATCAGGGTAAACGGGATGGTGGTGAGGATCACCTTGTGGTCGAACAGCGTGCCGTGGCACCAGGTGACGAGGGTGGCGATCAGGGTGTTGACGATCAGGGTGACGCGGATGCGCGGCAGGATGGAACCGCGCACGATAAGGAACAGCCTTAGCGCCGAAGGGCGTTCGCGCACGATCATGGCATGCTCCCGAAGCTGGTGGAGAAAGGAGACAAGTGCTGCGAACAACAAGCCCGCAAGGCGTGCGGACCGGAATGGGTGTTCATGGGTGGCAATGTAGGGGAGAGGGCAGGAGTATAGGCCGCCAGTTTGCGGGCCGCCAATTCAGAATGGCGATGGCAGTTATTCATTTTATGAATGTATATTTCATAAATATCATAATCAAGCTGATTTTTTCTTTTTGCGCGGCCAGTCGCAGCAATCGAGCAGCTCGCTTGCATCACAGGCGCAGTTCGCACAATCCGCCGATGGCAGGTCGCAGTCGCAATAGCCGGCCTGCGCCTGATGGCGGGCGGCGCGGTATCGCATGGCGGATGCCGCCGCCTGATGTGCCTGGTAATGCCGGCTGCAGGCACGCGTGCGGCGCCGTAGCAATGCCATTCCGCGCAGCAGGCCGAACCGTTCGATCGCGCGATAGCCATAGGCGGAACAGCTGTCGCGTCCGGTCAGCACGCGGAAGGCGCACGCATAGCCTTTCAGCGGCGACAGGTAGCGCTGGTAAGCGCGGATGACCAGCAGGGCGGGGTAGGCAAGAATGATGGCGCTCCCATGCATTTAAAACAAGCAGCATACGTCCAGTGCTGCTTTTGGGCAAATATTTGAGGCCGCCACTATGTACGTCCCCGAACGGTAGCGTTTGCCTTACCGGCGCATACTGAAAAGCTACCCATGCAATCGCGGGGCGTCATGACAAAGGAAAACAGATGAGCTATCAGACCACGAATCCGTACAGCGAACAGATCGAACAAACCTTCACGCCGCACAGCGACGCGCAAATGGAAACCATCCTGGCCCAGGCCGCCACCACCTTCGAGAGCGACTGGCGCCAGCGCAGCTTCGCCGAGCGCAAGGCCGTGGTCAAGAAAGCGGCCAGCCTGTTAAAAGAGCAGCGCGACGATTTCGCCAAGCTGATCACGCTGGAAATGGGCAAGCTGTTCAAGGAAGCGCAGCAGGAAGTGTCGCTGTGCGTGAAAATCCTCGACTACTACGCCGACAACGCCGAACAGTTTTTGGCGCCCAAGCAACTCGACGTCAAGCGCGGCGAGGCCAGCGTGGAAATTGCGCCGCTGGGCGTGATCTTCTGCGTCGAGCCGTGGAACTTCCCGTATTACCAGCTGGCCCGCGTGGCCGGCCCGAACTTGATGGCCGGCAATACGCTGGTCGTGAAACACGCGTCGAACGTGCCGCAATGCGCGCTGGCGTTTGAAAAACTGTTTGCCGATGCGGGCGCGCCGGCCGGCGCCTACACCAATGCCTTTTTCTCCAGCGAGCAGGTGGCCACGGCGATTGCCGACCCGCGCGTGCAGGGCGTGGCGCTGACCGGCAGTGAACGGGCCGGCGCATCGGTTGCCGCCACCGCAGGCAAGGCCTTGAAAAAGACCACGATGGAACTGGGCGGCAGCGACGCCTTCATCGTGCTGGGCGACGCCGACATGGACCTGGCGGTGAAACTGGCCGTGATCGGCCGCATCCAGAATTCGGGCCAGGTCTGCGACGGCTCGAAACGTTTTATTCTGGCCGACAGCATCGCCGACACCTTTGTCGAACGCTTCCAGGCCGAACTGGCCAAGTTGCAGGCGGGCGACCCGATGGACGCGGCCACCACGCTGGCGCCATTGTCGAGCGAAGCGGCACTGAAGCTGGCCGTGAAACAGGTGGGCCAGGCGGTCGAAGGCGGCGCGAAAGTGCTGCTGGGCGGCAAGCAAGTTGACCGCACCGGTTACTTCATGGAGCCGACCATCCTGACCGATGTGACACCCGACAATCCCGTCTACTACCAGGAGTTCTTCGCGCCCGTCGCCATGATCTTCCGTGTGAAAGACGAGAACGAGGCGATCACGCTGGCCAACGACTCGCCGTTCGGTCTGGGCGGCACCATCATCACCACCGATATCGCGCGCGCCAAGAAACTGGCCAGCCAGATCGAGACGGGCATGGTCTTTATCAACTCGCCGGCGATCACGGCGCCGGACCTGCCATTTGGCGGCGTCAAGCATTCCGGCTATGGCCGCGAACTGTCGGACCTGGGCATCATGGAGTTCGTCAACCGTAAATTGGTGCTGGTGGGATAACCCTGCGCCGCATGGTGGTGGGGCCTGCCGGCCTTACCACGATCCCGACGCGCCACCTCCGCCCGAGCGCCCGCCGCCGCCGGAGGTGCCGCTGCCGCCCGACGAACCGCCGCCCGACGTTCCACCACCGCTGCGCCGGTCATTGCGCTCCCGCTTCTTTTGCGGCCCGCCACGCGCAAACCCCAGCGAAAACAGATAGACCCCGAGCCACGCCAGTGTTTGATTGCGCGCCTTCGGCAAGTGATATTTGCGCACATTGTTCGCCACCATCCACCAGCGCAGCAGCAGCCACGCCAGCACCACCGTGCCCGCAATGATCCAGCCGCGCCAGTCGCTGGCGAACAGCAGTACCACCGACACCGCGACGATCACGCTGGCCAGCAGGCCGAACACGCCCGCAAACAGCGACATGCCGAGCGCAAACAGCAGCAGGAAACCGAACAGGCCCAGCACGATCCATTTGGCGGCGCCCGAGATTTCCTTGTTCGCGACCTTGGCGCCAGCCAGCGGCGCGGCGGCCGGCTGGCCCGAAATGACAGCCAGCATGGCGTCGACGCCATCGGCCACGCCGCCCTCGATATCGCCTTGTTGGAAACGCGGCGTGATCACCTCGCGCACGATGCGCGCGCTGTGCAGATCCGTCAGTTTGTCTTCCAGTCCATAACCGGTTTCGATGCGCATCTTCCGGTCGCCGGTGGCGATCACCAGCAGCGCGCCATCGTCACGCCCCTTGCGGCCCGGCTGCCATTGTTCGAATACCGCCACGGCATAGGCGTCGATCGAGGTGTCCGCAGGCAGGCGGTCGACCGTCAGCACGAATACCTGGTGGCCGCTTTGCGTCTCGAAGGTTTTCAGTGTCGCGTCGATGGCCGGGCCGCGTGCGGCCAGCACGCCGGCGTAGTCGTTTACATGCGATTGCAAGATGGGAAGCGGCGTGGCCGCGTGCGCCAGCGTCATCGCCATCAGGCACAGTGCGCACAGCCAGGTCCAAAGACGCGACAAACGAGGTGAAATCAACAGCAGCTCCGGGAAAAGTGAGAGGCCACGGCATGCATGGCCGTGATGAGATTATCATTTATTTTCAACAAAACCTGACCGATCCGCATTTTCAAGGCACCTGCTTGATAGACACCCTCTTTGGCACGCACTTTGAAAGGCATCACATGTCAGCCGGCAATCAGCAGCATCGTTCTTCTTTAAAATTAAAATCCAAACCGCTAGTCCAGGCCGTTTCACTGGCCGTCTGCAGCCTGGCGCTGTATGCGGGCGCACCAGCCGATGCGTACGCGCAGGCGCAGCCGGCCAGCAACCAGCAGGGAGCGCGCCTTGCCTACAGCATCCCCGCCGGACCATTGGCGCCGGCGCTGCGCAGCCTGGCCAGCGCGGCGAATGTCCTGCTCAGTTATACGCCGGATCAGGCCAGCAGCAAGACGACAGCCGGGCTGCAGGGCCAGTACACGCCGCAGGCGGCGCTGGCCGCCTTGCTGGCGGGCACCGGGTTGCAGGCGGTGGAACTGGCGCCGGGCAGCTATGTGCTGCGCGCCGCCGCTGCCGTCGCAGCCAAGGCGCCCGACGCCGTGATGCCGCTCATTTCCGTCACGGCCGTGCAGGATGGCGAGGCGGCGACCGTCGCGCGCGGCTATGCGCCGGTCAGCGTGGCCGCCACCAAGATCGGCACGCCGCTGATCGAGACGCCGCGCGCCGTGTCGGTGGTCACGCACGAGCAGCTCAAGGCGCAGGCGCCGAAAAACATCGAGCAGTCGCTGGCCTACACGGCCGGCGTGATGACCGACGTGGCCGGCACCGACGTGCGCATGTCGGGCGCTACCATCCGCGGTTTCAGCGACGGCAGTTCGTACTACCAGGATGGGCTGAAGCTGCTGTCGGCCGGCAGCTATGGCTCCTGGAATGCCGAGATGGAAGAGGTCGAGAGCGTGGAAGTGGTCAAGGGGCCGGCGTCCGTGTTCTATGGCCAGGGGCGCCCTGGCGGCATGATCAATGTCACTTCCAAGCTGCCCGGGCGCGATCATGTCAATACGGTGGGCGTATCGGCCGGCCGCTACAGCAATTACCAGGCGAATGCCGACCTGGGCGGCGCGCTGGGCGCCAATGACGATCTGCTGTACCGCGTGATCGTCAGCGGGCGCAACGCCGACGATCGCCTGGTCGGCTCGCAGAACGACCGCCTGTCGCTCTCGCCCTCGTTGCGCTGGGCCATGTCTGGCCGCAGCAGCCTGACCCTGCTCGGTACCTGGTCGCAGGAGCGCGGTACGCCGAAATCATGGTGGCCCAGCCTGTTCGTCTATCCGCAAATCAAGGACTTGCCCGTCAGCCGCACGGCGGGCGACCCGTCGTTCGATTACTTCAACCGCGATACGCGCGCGCTCGGCTATATGTTCGAGCATGCGATGGACAGCGGCTGGCGCCTGACGCAGAACCTGCGCTACTCGACCATCAAGGTCGATTACCAGCATATCTACGCGATGGACCTGCTGGCCGACGGCCGCACCGCCACGCGCGCCAACCTGGCGGAAAAAGTCGATGGCAAGACCTTCACGGTCGACAGCCGCGCGCAGCAGGACTTTCGCTGGGGTGCAGTGGAGCACCGCGTGGTGCTGGGTGTCGACTATCTGAAATACAAGGAAAATGACGGCCTGGGCTTTGGCTGGGACGTACCGAATCTCGATATCTACGCGCCCGTGTATGGCCAGGCCATTGCCGCGCCAGAACTCGAGTACAACCACAAGCAGCTGAGGCAGACCGGCATCTACACCTTGAACCAGTTCAAGCTGCAACAGTGGGTCGCCAATCTCAGCCTGCGCCACGACCGCGCGAGCAGTTCGCAGGCGGCCACCACCACCACGCGCATCAGCGACAGCGCCACCACCGGCAGCACCGGCCTCTTGTACCTGTTCGACAATGGCGTGGCGCCGTATGCCAGTTATGCCACCTCTTTCGATCCTGCCACCGGCAGCGATTTTTATGGCAAGGCTTTCCAGCCGCGCAAGGGCAAGCAGGTGGAACTGGGCGTGAAATACCAGCCGCCCGGCAGCAGCACCTTGCTGACGGCGTCGCTGTTCGACCTGACGCAAACCAATGTCACCACGCAGGACCCGGAACACCCGCGCGCCTCGATACAGACCGGCGAAGTGCGTTCCACCGGGGTGGAGCTGGAAGCGACCTTCAAACCCGTCAATGAACTCAATGTGCTGGCCGGCTACACCTACCTCGACCCGCGCACCACGAAAAGCAACCGTGCCTGGGAGCTCGGCCGCCAGACCATCCAGACCACGCGCCATGCGGCCAGCCTGTGGCTCGACTACCGCCCCAATGTCGTGCCCGGCCTGATGCTGGCCGCCGGCCTGCGCTACCGTGGCAGCGCGCCCTACAACGGCGCCGCCAACGCCCTTTACATGAACGATCCTTATACGTTGGCCGACCTGGCGGTCGCGTATGAAACGGCACGCTACCGGCTGGCGCTGAACGTGGGCAACGTATTCGACAAAAAATACTTCGGCGGCATCTTTCGCGGCGCCGAACGCGAAGCGCAGCTGAGCCTGAAAGTCAATTTTTAAGTTGTGGCATGCCGGGGTCCGACCCGCCGGGTCGTATCCCAGCCTTCCGTTTTGGGTCTCAGCTACCCGATTGAATGACGCCAGCAATACACCCCGAACGCCACCAGCCACGCCAGCGCTACCCCCAGCCCCGGCAGCAGCAGCCATTTCGCCACCGTCTCTTCCCACGCCACATAGGGTTTGCCGCCGCGCGCCAGCGCCAGCAGCACCTGGCCGCCGCTCAGGCCGCCAAACGGCAGCAGGTTGAACGCACACAGTTTCACACTGACAAGGGCAGCCACCAGTGCAAAGCCGTGCGAACGGGCAAACACCTCGCCATCGGCCAGCAGCAGTTGCGCCGTGTTCAAAGGCGCCAGCGCGCCCGCGATAATCTGCGCAAACGCGTCCGTAAAACTATCCCATCCCTGCGCGCCCAGCAAGCCCAGCGCCAGGATCAAGGGCACCACCACGCCACTGAGCGGCACGGCGAGCTGTTGCCACAGCGGCCGCTCGTTATAAATATCGTTGCCACGATCGTCGTCGTAAATGTCTTCTTCACGCGTGTCCTTCAGCACCACGCTGCCGGCAAACGGCAGCAACCTGATCTGCGCCCTGCCAACCGAAAACAGGGCCGGCCCCACGCCATAGGCAATGCGGCGTATCGTGATGCCGAAGGCGCGGGCGCACAGCGCCATCGCAGACACATGGAGCAGCATGAAGACAAAGGTGGCGAGCAGGAACTGGAAGGCTGGGTGCATTGCGGCAGGGGGAAAGTTGGTGAACCGTATTAGAGCATGTCGCCTGCAGAAACCGCGTTCCGCCTGAAACCTTGTAATATGGGCAATCTTGTGCGGAAAAAATGCGGCATGGCTGGCGTGACAGGGAGAACAGAGCATGAAGTGCACGAACAGATGCGTTGTGGCGTTGCTGGCGATCGTTTTATGCTGTCTCGGCGCTGGCTGTGGCGAGCGGACCAAGCTTTTGAGCCTGGTCGGCTATAACCATACCGAGCATGGGATCGGCGGCTATGTCGTACGGCTGGCGGACGGCTCGTGGGATGAAGCAGGTTATCTCGATCCGGGCGGGGGCGGCGGCAGCATGATGGGTTCCGTGTCGGTCCCCAGGCAATGGCAGCCGGGCATGACGGTCACGGTCATCATGTACACGGTAAAAGATGGCCAGGACATCCATGTGGTCAAGGTCGTGCCCGTGCCCCGTTATGACGCCGCGCATGCCAACTACTTTGTCGTGCATTTCCTGCATGACGGCAGCTACAAGGTCTTGGTCACCCGGGTGCTGCTGGGACACCGTGAGTATCCGCTGTCCGGCAAGGAAGCGGAACTGGTGCCGGGCGAGCCGCTGGAAATCATCTGGGAATAATGTTTCAACGTCGCGACAGCACACGGCTCCAGGCAGATTCCATTTCGCTTTTACTTTATTGAGGATCGTTAGGGAGTAAAGTTGCAGATAAAACCCGAGCGGTTCAATTTATAGTGAAGTGATGAGACGACAATGAATGACGCCGACGTCGTAGTACCAGCATTTGAATCAACTTTTTTACAGGCCAGCCTGTCGGCGGACGCGAAACTGGAACGCGCCCGCACCGAATTGCTGGACCTGACAGCGCGCAACCGCCTGCTCAATATCCCGCGCTCTTCGACCACGGCGCGCACCATCGATGTGGTCGATGAGAAGACCAGCGAGGTCTTCCGCCTGATGGTGTCGGAAAGCCGGCCATTTACTTTTTTACCGGGCAGGGATGCAAACAAGGTCGACCTGGATAAAAGGGACAGTGAAGAGGACGCCGATGCAATCGGCGAGCTGGCGCAGCCCGAGAATAACGGTGTCGATGAGCGCGGCGTGCTGTCGCGCCACGCCGATACCAAGCTGCAAACGCGGCTGACGTCAAAAGGGTTGCAGAAACGCCTGCTCGACATGTATCTCGATGCCCGCACCCTGGAAGAAGAGCAGGGCGTCAATATTTTGTTCCTGGCGCTCGGTACCTTGAAATGGCTCGACCCATTGAATGCCAAGAACGTGCGCCATGCGCCGTTGATATTGATACCGGTCAGCCTGTAACGTGGTAACGCCGCCGAACAATTCAAATTGAAATGGCGCCAGGAAGATCATTCCTCGAATCTGTCGCTGGAAGCGTTTCTGGAGCGCGTGCATCATTTGAAAATGCCCGCGTATGAAGCAGGCGACGAATTCGATCCGCTGGCGTATATCGAAGCCGTGCGCGACGCCGTCAAATCCAAGGAAGGCTGGGTGGTCGATGGCGACGATATCGTGCTCGGCTTTTTTTCCTTTTCCAAGTTCCTGATGTACCGCGACCTCGATCCGGCCACTTGGCCGGAAGGCGGGCTGACGACTCAGCCGCTGATGCGCGGCTTGCTGTCCGATGGCTTCGCGTTTGAAGAATCGACGATACCGGAAGACGCCAATCTGGACGAGCATATCGCGCCGGCCGACCTGCTGCATATCGTCGATTGCGACAGCTCGCAGACCCTGGCCGTGCACGATGTGCGGGCCGGGCGCAACCTGGTGATCCAGGGACCGCCCGGCACCGGCAAATCGCAGACGATTGCCAATGTGATCGCCTCGGCGATTGCGGATGGCAAGACGGTGCTGTTCGTGGCCGAGAAAATGGCCGCGCTGGAAGTGGTCAAGCGGCGCCTGGACCAGGCCGGCGTCGGCGATGCCTGCATCGAGCTGCACAGCAATAAAGCCAACAAGAAGATGTTTCTCGACGAGCTGCGCCGCACCTCGGAACTGGGCTCGCCCAAGGGCGACACCGCCACCACCCTGAACAGCCGCCTGCTGGCGGCGCGCAATGAGCTCAACGCGCACAGCGCGCGCCTGCACCAGCCGCACACTGCCGCGATCCTGACGCCTTACCAGGTGATCGGTGAACTGAGCAAGCTGCGCCAGGACAATGTCAAACCGGTCGATATCCGCTTGCAGCAGCCGGAAAGCTGGTCGCCCGACGAGGTGCAGCAGCGCCTGGCCGTGGTCGAAGAGCTGGCGCAGCGCATCGTCGATATCGGCGAGCCGCAGGATCACCCATGGCGCGGCGTGGCGCTCAAGGTGATACTGCCGAATGACGTCGAGCGCCTGGTGGCGCGCATCACGGCCTTGCGGGCGCGCTGCCAGGAGCTTGCCGCGCAGCAGGCCGATCTCGCCCTGTCGCTCGATACGCTGGCGCCGCCGGTGCTGCGCGACTTTGCCTATCTGATCGAACTGGCGCGCGAAGTCGCCGCTGCCCCCAAGCTGTCCGCCGCGGCCTTGCGCTCGCCCGGCTGGGACAGTCAGGCAGCAGACCTTGTCGCCCTGATCGACGATGGCCTGCGGTTGCAGCGCGTCACGGCCGAGCTGGCGGGCGAGGTCCGGCCCGATGCCTGGCAGCGCGATGTGCTGGATTTGCGGCAACAACTGGCCGGCTTGCCGCCCCATGCGAGCGCGCAGGCATTCGAGCGGGCGGTCGCCTTGCAAACGTTGCTGGGCCGGTTGGCCGGCGAGGTGGCCTTGCTGGGCCGCCTGCTCGGTGTCGATGCGGCCAGCTATCTGGCCAGCTACGGCGAGATCAACCGCCTGGTGCAGACGGCGCAAAAGGTGGCGACCGCGCCGGACGTCAGTCCCGACGTGTTCGTCTCGACGGTGTGGGACCAGGGCGTGGAACAGGCGGCCGACCTGGCGCAGGCAGTTGCCGCGCTGGAAGGCTTGCAGGCGCGGCTGGAAGGCAAGGTCAGCAGTGGCGCCTGGCAGCTCGACCTGGTCCCGGCAAGACAAACGCTGGCCGCCCATGGCGAGAGCCTGCTGCGTTTCGTCAACGGTGAATGGCGCGCCGCCAGCAAGCAGGTCAAGGGCGTGTTGCGCAATCCGGACGCGCCGCTGCCGGAGCAGCTGGAAATGCTCGATGAGCTTGCCGAAGGCAGGAAACTGATCGATCGCATCGCCTCGCAAGATACGTTTGGCAGTGGCGCGTTTGGCGCCGACTGGCGCGGCGAGCGCACGCGTTCGGCGCCGCTGCTGGCGCTGGTGGAATGGATGCGCAGCCTGCGCGGCCTGGGGGCGCAGCCGCGCATGATCGCCAGCAAGTTGCCGGACCGCGCGGAGATCAGCCGGCGCGCGGCGATGGTTGACAGCCTGCTGCGGGAAATCCGGCCCTTGCTCGATGCCATGTGGTTCAACGGCTGGAAGGATGAACCCGCGTTTCGCGAGTGGACCAGCGTGGACGCGGCATTGCTGGAACGGATTACGGAACAGGTGGCGCGGCTCGATGGCTGCCAGGCCGGCTGTGCGTCCGTCATGTTGAACGTGCCGCCTGGCACTGCCGAAAAAATTGCCCGGCTTGACCTGTTGATCGAGATGCAGGCGCTGCAAACCCGTCTCGAGGCCGCCGGCCAACTGGCAGCCGGTGCCTTCGGCGAGGCATGGCAGGGACCGCAGTCGGACTGGAACCACTTGCGCAGCAGCGCGCTGTGGCTGGCAGGCCATCAGCAGTTGCGGCAGATGGTGGCGCGCCACGACGACCGCGCGGCGCCCTTGCGGCGCGCGCTCGAGATCGAGGCGGCGCAGGACCGGTTCCTGCTTGAGCTCGACGCGCTGTATGGCGAGCTGTGCACCAATAACGAGAAACTTTTCCAGGTGCCGGCCATCATCGACTTGCCGGCGTTTGCCCTGCTGGGCCGGCTGGGACTGTGGATCGAATTTTCCGAAGAACTGTCGAAATGGGTGATGTACCGCGACCGTTGCGCCAGGGCGCGCCAGCTGGGCATCGGCGAGATCGTCACCCAGCTCGAAGCGGGCGTGCTGGTGCCGCGCGATGCCATGCGTACCTTCACTATGGCCTACTTCGAGGCGCTGTTCGCCGACCAGGTACGCGGCGACGAGGCGCTGGCGCATTTTGACGGCCATCTGCACGGCCGCCTGGCCGCCGGTTTCGTGCAGATGGACAAGGAACGCATTGCCGCATCCAGCCTGGAAGTGGTGCGCGCCCATCACCGGCGCATCCCGCAGGGCGGTGGCGCCATCGGTCCGCTGGGCGTGCTGCGCGGCGAAATGGCCAAGCGCAAGGGCCATATGCCGATCCGCCGCCTGATGCAAAGGGCCGCGCCCGCCATCCAGGCCCTGAAACCGGTGTTCATGATGAGCCCCTTGTCGGTGGCGCAGTTCCTGCCGGCCGGGCAATTGAGTTTTGACTTGCTTGTGATGGACGAGGCCAGCCAGATCCAGCCGGTCGATGCGCTGGGGGCGATTGCGCGTTCGCGCCAGGTGGTGGTCGTGGGCGATGAGCGCCAGTTGCCGCCGACCAAATTCTTTTCCAAGATGACCAGCGCCGAGCCGGACGAGGATGGTGACGACGACACACAGGTGTCCGATATTGAAAGCATCCTGGGCTTGTTCACGGCACGTGGCTTGCCGCAGCGCATGCTGCGCTGGCATTACCGCAGCCGCCATCAGTCGCTGATCGCGGTGTCGAACAGCCAGTTTTATGAAAACAAGCTGTTTATCGTGCCCAGCCCGTATACCCAGGAAGCGGGCATGGGCCTGCAGTTCCATCATATCGCCAACGGCGTGTTCGATTCCGGCAATACCGGCATCAATGCGGAAGAGGCCAGGGTGATTGCCGCCGCCATCATCGACCATGCGCGCAACGCGCCGCAACATTCGCTGGGCGTGGCCACCTTTTCCGTCAAGCAGCGGCGCGCGATCCAGGATGAACTGGAACTGTTGCGCCGCCAGCATCCGGACGTCGAGCCGTTTTTCCAGCAGCATGCCAGCGAGCCCTTCTTTATCAAGAACCTGGAAAACGTGCAGGGCGACGAGCGTGACGTGATTTTCATCTCGGTCGGTTATGGCCGCAACAAGCTCGGCACCATGGCCATGCGCTTCGGTCCCTTGAGCGCCGAGGGCGGGGAGCGGCGCCTCAATGTCCTGATCAGCCGGGCCAAGCGCCGCTGCGAAGTGTTCGCCTCGATTACCGACGAAGACATCGACCTGGAACGGGCCAGGGGCCGTGGCGTGGCCGCCTTCAAGCTGTTCCTGCATTTTGCCCGGACCGGCAAGCTGGCTCCGTCGCGCGCGCCGGGCCGCGAAGTTGACAGCCCGTTCGAGGTGCAGGTGGCCGACGCCGTCAAGGCCTGCGGCTACGAAGTGCATCCGCAGGTGGGCATCGCCGGCTTTTTCATCGACCTGGGCATTGCCGACGCCGAGCATCCGGGCCGTTATTTGCTGGGCATCGAATGCGATGGCGAGTCCTATCACCGCTCGCGTTCGGCGCGCGACCGCGACCGGCTGCGCCAGGCCGTGCTGGAAGACCATGGCTGGATCATCCACCGCATCTGGAGCCTGGACTGGTTTCAACGGCCCAACAACGAATTGCAGCGCCTGATCCTCGCCATCGACGCGGCCAAGGTGGAACTGGCGGCGCGCGCCGAACTCCATGGCCGCCAGGAACGCAAGCCGGGCGTGTCGGTGGTCACCGTGGAACGGGAAGACCATGCGGAAATCGGTCTGGAAAGGAATAATCGCCAGCGGCCGGCAGCGTATGTCGAAGCGGCTCCCGCCAAGCCGGCCCATGCCGACGACCTGCACGAGTTGCCAGTGGCGGACCTGAGCGCCCTGGTCAAACAGATTGTCGCTGTCGAGGGTCCCGTGCATGCCGATGAGGTCGTGGTGCGCCTGCGCGGCGCCTGGGGATTGAAGCGGGCAGGCGCGCGCATTCAGGTGGCGGTCGACCGTGCGATCACGGCCGCCGTCCGTTTTGACGGAATGGTCAGGCTTGATAACTTCCTGAGCCTGCCCGAGACCGTGATCGCCATCCGCGATCGTGGCGCCGTGCTGTCCGATACCTTGCGCAAACCCGACATGCTGCCGCCGCAGGAAATCGACGTGGCCATCCTCGATACCTTGCAAAAGAACTACGGCGCCGGACTGGTCGAGATTGCCCAGTACGTGGCGCGCCTGTTCGGCTTCAAGGCCACCAGCCCGCAACTGCGCGAAACCATCAGGCTGCGTCTCGATGACCTGCTGCTGCGCGGCTTGCTGCAGAAAAATGGCGAGGTGTTTGAACTCAGGCCGCAGGACAGCGCATAAAGCGCTGGACAAGAAAAAAGCCCCGCCCGCATCGCTGCGGCCGTGGCTTTCTGTGATTGCGGCAGCTGGCGCTGCCCGGTAAAACTTACAGCACTTCGCTGGCGTGATCGGCCAGGCGCGAACGCTCGCCGCGCGCCAGGGTCACGTGGCCGCTGTGCGACCAGCCCTTGAAGCGGTCGACCACATAGGTCAGGCCGCTCGAACCTTCGGTCAGGTACGGCGTGTCGATCTGGGCGATATTGCCCAGGCACAGGATCTTCGTGCCGGGACCGGCGCGCGTGACCAGGGTCTTGACCTGTTTCGGCGTCAGATTCTGCGCTTCATCGATGATCAGGAATTTGTTCACAAAAGTGCGGCCGCGCATGAAGTTGAGCGACTTGATCTTGATGCGCGAGCGGATCAGGTCTTGCGTTGCCGCACGGCCCCATTCGCCGCCATCCGAGTCGGACTTGTTCAGCACTTCCAGGTTGTCGTCGAAGGCGCCCATCCATGGCGACATCTTTTCTTCTTCCGTACCCGGCAGGAAACCGATGTCTTCGCCGACCGGCACCGTCACGCGGGTGACGATGATTTCGTTGTAGAGCTTGGTTTCCAGCACTTGCGCGAGACCGGCGGCCAGGGCCAGCAGGGTCTTGCCGGTACCGGCCTGGCCCAGCAGGGTGACGAAGTCGCATTCCGGATTCATCAGCAAATTCAGCGCGAAGTTCTGCTCGCGGTTGCGCGCCGTCACGCCCCATACGTTGTTCTTCGTGTGGCTGAAGTCGCGCAGGGTTTGCAGCACGGCCGTCTTGCCGTTGATCTGTTTTACCTGGCCGTAGAACGGCGTTTCGCCGTTTTTCGGTTCCAGGTAGATGAACTGGTTCACCAGCAGCGACGGGATGAACGGGCCGGTGACGCGGTAGAACGTCGAGCTGTAGCCGTTCTTGCTTTCCTGCCAAGATTCCATGTCCTTGCCGTGCTTGTTCCAGAAGTCGTCCGGCAGTTGCACGATGCCCGAGTACAGCAAGTCCGTGTCTTCCAGCACATGGTCGTTGAAGTAGTCTTCGGCCGGCAGGCCCAGCGCGCGCGCCTTGATGCGCATGTTGATGTCCTTCGACACCAGCACCACCGGGCGGCCCTCCTGTTCCGATTCGAGCGAACGCACGACGGCCAGGATCTGGTTGTCGGCCTTGCCGACCGGCAGGCCGGCTGGCAGGTCGGCGCTTTGCAGACGCGTCTGGAAGAACAAGCGGCCCTTGGCGTCCTTGTTGCCCAGCTTGGACAGCGCAATGCCGTGCTCGATCGCGTCGTCGTCGGTATTGCTGATCAGCGCGTCGAGCGTGCGCGACACCTGGCGGGCGTTGCGCGCGACTTCCGTCATGCCCTTCTTGTGATTGTCCAGCTCTTCCAATGTCATCATCGGCAGGTAGACATCGTGCTCTTCGAAGCGGAACAGCGACGACGGGTCGTGCATCAGCACATTGGTGTCGAGCACGAACAGTTTCGATACGCCACGCTGGTCGGCGGCGCGGCTGGCCGACGATTTGAGCTGGACTTCGACCGGCTTGTGCTTGGCCGGATGGGCTTGCTCGGCCTGTTTGACGGACTTGATCGGCGTGACTTTCGCCACTGGCGCTTCGGCCACCTTGGCCGGTGCCTTGGCTTTGGCGGCAGGCTTGGCCTTGGCCGCTGGCGCTGGTGCAGCGGCGACCGGCGCCGGTGCCGCGACAGGTGCAGGTGCAGGCTTGGCGACCATCAGTGCCGCCACTTGCTTGATCTTGGTGGCCGCATTGCGGACCGGTTTTGCAACTTCGGCGATCGCCGCTTCAATAATCGGTGCAGCCACTTTCTTGGCTGCCGGGGTTTTGGTGGCCGGGCGCGCTGCGCCTGCGGTTGGGTAATCTTGGGTGGCCAGGATGGTGGCTGGCTTGCTCGGTAATTTTGGCAGTGGCATCAGGATCTCAATCAAAAAATTTCTGGAATGAATCTCCCACCGGCAGCCAATTCATGGCGGCACAGCATGGGGTGGATGCGGGAACAACAATGGAACAGAACGATATGACTGCCGACTGGCCGGCTTGCTGAGCCGGTAAGGAGGTCCATCAGCGGGCGCTGGGCCCGGCTGGCGGAGTGGAGTGAGGCGCTTCGTTGACTCAAAATGGCGATAGCTGCTGTGAACTGAACGATAGGTTGGACGACGCTTGCTGCAAACCCGACATGCGCATCAGTTCAGACGCGCCACGAATTCCAGCACTTCTTCCACGTGAGTTGCGACCTTCACGCCTCGCCATTCTTTCACTATTCGGCCCTCAGCGTCAATCACAAACGTGCTGCGCTCGACGCCGCGCACGGTCTTGCCATACATCTGTTTCATCTTCATGACATTGAATTGCAGGCACATGGCCTCGTCGGGATCGGAAATCAGCTCGAACGGCAGCTCCAGCTTGGCCTTGAAGCTTTCATGCGAGCGCAGGGAATCGCGGCTGATGCCGTAGATGTCCACATTGGCGGCGGTAAATTTGTCGTAGGCGTCACGAAAGGCGATGTTTTCCGTGGTGCAGCCAGGCGTGTTGTCTTTCGGGTAAAAGAACAGCACGCTGGCCTTGGCTGGACGGCCCAGCAATTGAAAGGTCTTGCCGCTGGTCATGGCGGCGGTAAAATCGGGTACGGCAACGAGGGATAGGCTATCAGCCACAGGTTCTCTCCTGAACGGTGATCATCAGCGCTGTTTTTAACCTGGCAACGCATCCAGGTGGAACAATACAGCATTCAGGCGGCTTTGCCCTGCACGATCAGGCGTCCCGAGCGACCCGGCAATTCATCCCAGGTGATGGGGCAGACGGGCAATTCGGACTGTTTGACCTTGTCATGATACTCGGCCATCGAGGCAAATTGATAACCCTGGGCTTGCCAGCCTGTCAGCAGTTGCTCGAAAATGGGGGCGAGTTTCTGTCCTTCAAGCTCTGCGTGCAAAGTATAGACATGATCGCGGCGGTTTTCCGCCGTCAGGGACAGGATATGGTCGGCAATATTGCTGGTGGTGAGCATTTTGCCATCAATCTGGCATCCAAGCAATTCGTCGAGGGTGGGCAGGGTGGTCGGCAACTGCACGCATTGCAGTACCGTATTGCCATTGCGCAGGCGGTGCGGGCCGTCGCCCGGGCGTACCATGGCGCCCCGTTCGTCCAGCATGGCGCGGCCGTCCGAGGCATAGTGATAGCCGGCCGCGTCGTGCTCGACAAAGGCGCTCAGGTTCATTTGCCAGCCGGCGGCGCCGTGGGTACGGGAAGGCGCGCCGAATACCTGTGCAAAGCGGGCGGCGGCCTTGCGCATCATGGCGGTGGTCCAGCCGGCCTCGCGGCGGGCCACATTATCCTGCCACAGGGTGTGGTCCCAGGTATGGATGCCGCATTCAAAGCCGGCGTCGCGCACGGCGCGCAATTCATCCGCGCACAGCTTGCCGATGTCCGGGCCCGGCAGCAAGGTGCCGTACATCAACGTTTTCAAGCCATAGTGCTCGACCACCGAGGTGCGCGAGACCTTGCTGAAAAAACCGGGCCGCAGGGCCCGGCGCAAGGCCCAGCCCGTATGGTCGGGGCCCAGCGAAAACAGGAACGTCGCCTGGGCCTGGTGCGCGGCCAGCATGCGCACCAGATTGCCCATGCCCTCGCGGGTGCCGCGATAGGTGTCGACGTCGATCTTCAGTGTCAATAAGGGTTTGCTCAACATTAATCCATCAGCGCTTGCGCCTGCGTGACCTGGCTGCGGTAGGCGTCGAAAATATGGCGCAGCGCGTCGCTCATGCCGGTGGTCGGCGCCCAGCCCAGTTCTTCGCAGGTATTGGTAATCTTCGGCACGCGGTTCTGCACGTCCTGGTAGCCGGCGCCATAGTAGGCGCCCGAGGTGGTTTCCACGATTTTCACATGCTGCGCGCCGTCGGCGTATTCCGGGTATTCGGCGGCCAGGGTCAGCATCATGCCGGCCAGCTCGCGGATCGAATAGTTATTGCCCGGATTGCCGATATTATAGATCTTGCCGCTGGCAATGCCGTTCCGATTGGCGATAATGTGCATCAGCGCATCGATGCCGTCGTCGATATACGTGAACGCGCGTTTTTGCGCGCCGCCGTCGACCAGCGAAATGTTTTCACCGCGCACGATATGGCCGAAGAACTGCGTCACCACGCGCGACGAACCTTCCTTCGGCGTGTGGATGGAATCGAGGCCGGCGCCGATCCAGTTGAACGGGCGGAACAGGGTGAAGTTCAGCCCTTCCATGCCGTAGCCCCAGATCACGCGGTCCATCAGCTGCTTGGCGTTCGAATAGATCCAGCGCGGCTTGTTGATCGGACCGCAGATCAGTTCCGAGTTCTCCGGATCGAATTCCTCGTCGTGGCACATGCCGTACACTTCCGAGGTCGACGGGAACACCAGGTGCTTGCCGTACTTGGCGGCCGAACGCACGATCGGCAGATTCGCTTC
Organism: Janthinobacterium sp. PSPC3-1; assembly: GCF_049896105.1. Lineage (NCBI taxonomy): Bacteria > Pseudomonadati > Pseudomonadota > Betaproteobacteria > Burkholderiales > Oxalobacteraceae > Janthinobacterium > Janthinobacterium sp. PSPC3-1. Next base: position 431,078 of record NZ_JAFCTQ010000001.1, read on the forward strand.
GAAGTCCAGCTCGAACACGCGCAGCGGCTGCTTGACGTAGGTCGACGGCGTGGCGATCGCCACCAGCGGCAGGATCACGTCGCATTTCTTGACGTGGTACTCGACCCAGTCCTTGTTGATGGTGATGTCGCCCTCGAAGAAATGCATGCGCGATTTGTATTCCGGGTTCTCCAGCACATCGCTGATGCGGTCCGAATTCATGTCCATGCCGTACACATGCCAGTCGGTGGTTTCCAGGATGCGCTTGGACAGGTGATGGCCGATAAAACCGTTGATGCCGAGGATGAGTACTTTTTTCATATGAATTTCTCTTGGATGGTATTGAGGGTGCTGGCATGGGAAGCCAGCTGGTCTTGCAGTTGTGCGGCAGAAATCGGTGCGCCATCGGCGTGCAAGGAGGAAATGGCCAGCAGCCGGCCGTCGCCGCAGACGCCGGCGATGGCGCCATCGACGATGGCCAGGCCCGGTGTCAGCTTGACTGGCGCAAGCTTGCTCAATCTGGCTTGCTGGATCACGTAGGTGACGCCATTGAGCTCGGTAAACGCGCCAGGATAGGGCGGCGCGACGGCGCGGTGCAGGTTGTAGACCTGCTGCGCCGGCAAGCTCCAGTCGATGCGGCCATCGGCCGGTTTGCGGCCACCGAAGTAGCCGCCCTGGGTCAGGTCGTTCGGCAGCAGCGGCGCGCTGCCGTCCAGCAGGGCCGGCAGCACGCGCCACAGGGTCTGCTCGGCCGCCACGGTGACCTTGCCGAATACCTCGAAAGCGGTGTCGTCGGGCAAAATCGGCACGGCGGTCTGCGCGACGATGGCGCCGGCGTCCGGTTTCACCGTCATCGCGTGCAGGGTGGCGCCACTCTCGCGGGCGCCGTGCAGCACGGCCCAGTTGACGGGTGCGCGGCCACGGAACTGCGGCAGCAGCGAGCCGTGCATGTTCCAGGCCGGCGCCACATCGAGGATGCCTGCTGGCAGCATATGGCGGTAATAAAAGCTGAACAGCATGTCGGGCCGGGCGGCCTGCACTTGCGCCAGCAGTTCGGGCGACCCGGCATCGGGCGGCGTAATAAAAGCAATGCCCTCCATGCGGCACAGGCTGGCGACCGACTCGAACCACAGGTTTTCCTGCGGGTTGTCCTCATGCGTGACCACCAGCGCGATATCGACGCCGCCGGCCAGCAGCACCTTGATGCAGCGCACGCCCACATTGTGATAGGCGAAAACGACGGCGCGCATCAGCGGGCCACCTGGCGTTTTTCCAGGCGCACATACGGCAGGGCTTCCGCCTCGGCCTGCGCCATGCCGTCCTGCAAGATGGTCTGCACCACGTAGCGGGGGCGGGCGCGCACCTGCTGGAAGATGCGGCCCACGTATTCGCCCACCAGGCCGATGCCGAACAGGATCACGCCCATCAGGAAGAAGGCGACCGCGAACAGGGTAAACACGCCCTCGGCTTCGGCGCCGAACAGGAAGCGGCGCGCCAGAAGGTAGATCACCAGCAGTGCCGAGCTGAACGACAGCAGCATGCCCAGCATGGAAAAGATCTGCAGCGGGATCAGCGAAAAGCCCGTCACCAGGTCGAAGTTCAGGCGGATCAGGCTGTACAGCGAATACTTCGATTCGCCTGCCGCCCGCTCCTCGTGTTCGACGATGATCTCGGTCGGTTTGCGGGCAAAGGTGTAGGCCAGCGCCGGCACGAAGGTATTGACTTCGGCGCACTGGTTGACCAGGTCGATCACATTGCGGCCATAGGCGCGCAACATATTGCCCTGGTCGGTGATCTTGATATTGGTGATGCGTTCGCGCAGGCGGTTCATCATTTTCGAGGCCACCGTGCGCCAGGCGGAATCCTGCCGCTTGCGCCGGATCGAACCCACGTAATCGTAGCCTTCGCGCATCTTGGCCACCAGGTTGCCGATTTCCTCGGGCGGGTTTTGCAGGTCGGCGTCGAGCGTGATCATGATCTGGCCGCGCGACACCTCAAAGCCGGCCAGGATCGCCATGTGCTGGCCGTAGTTGCCGTTGAACAGTACCACCCGCGTCACTTCCGGGCGCTGGCGGAATTGCTCGGCCAGCAGGGCCACGGAATTGTCGCGGCTGCCGTCGTTGACGAAAATGATTTCGTAGCTGGTCTGCAAGGCGTCGAGCGCCGGGTACAGGCGCGCGAACAGGCTGGCCAGGCCTTCCTGTTCGTTGTAGATCGGAATGATGACCGACAGTTCAGGTTTCATGATGGGGTTCCTTCCTTGACGAGGATGGATTTGACGGCGGCCACGGCCCGTTCCACGTCGGCCAGGGTCATGGCGTAGAACATCGGCAGGGTGACGGTCAGGCGGCCGATGGTTTCCGCATGGGGAAACATGCCTTCGCTAAAGCCGCGTGCGCGGTACAGGCTGAACAGGTGGATCGGCGCGTAATGAAAGCCGGTGCCCACGTTCAGTTCGGCCATCTGGCGCATGAAGGTGGCGCGCGTGTCGGGGCCGTGGTCGGGCAGGATGATCTGGAACAAATGCCAGTTGCTGTTCTCGAAATCGGCCACCGGCAACTGCGCGCCGCTGGCCGCTTCGAAACCGCTGCCGAACTGGACAAAGTAATGGCGCGCCAGCGCGCGGCGGTGCGCGGTGATGGCGTCGAGCTTGGCAAACTGGCCGAGACCAATCGCGGCCATGATGTCGCTCATGTTGTACTTGCCGCCCAGCACATCGACGTCGATGCCGTCCACGCCGCTGCGCGTGACGCCCTGCAGGCGGAATTTCTCGGCCAGCTTGGCTTCTTCCAGGTTGTTCAGCACCAGCGCGCCGCCTTCGCCGGTGGTGATGTTCTTGTTGGCCTGGAAGCTGAACGACACCATGTCGCCAAACGAGCCGATCGGACGGCCTTTCCACGAAGAGCCCAGCGCCTGCGCCGCGTCTTCGATCACGCGCAAATTGTATTGCCTGGCGATCGCATACAGGCGGTCCATGTCGACCGGCAAGCCGGCCAGGTAGACGGGAATGATGGCGCGGGTGCGTGGTGTAATGGCCGCTTCCAGCTTGTCGAGGTCGATATTGCGCGTGACCGGGTCGATATCGGCAAACACCGGCGTGGCGCCCACTTCGATGATCACGTTGGCCGTCGCCACCCACGACACGGGCGTGGTGATGACTTCATCGCCTGGCCCTATGCCGGCCACGCGCAGCGCGATTTCCATGGTGCAGGTGCCGGAATTGAAGGTGCGCACGGGGCGCCCGCCGCAGTACCCGGACAATTGCGCTTCGAAAGCCTGTACCTTCGGGCCACTGGTGATCCAGCCCGAGCGCAGCACCTCGCCGACGGCGGCGATCGTGGCCTCGTCGATGGTGGGCTTGGAAAACGGCAAAAATGGCAGGGGCGGGGTCGTAATGTTTGTCATGCTGCACTCACTGTTTCTCGGTTCAGGCTGGTCATTCGCCATGTGGCGCGCTCGCGAAAGCCGCCCGCAAACAAGGCGTTTGCAGGGACTTCCATTTTAAAGCTTCTCAATTTTGCGGCACGGCCAATTTCAGCGGGGGCGGGGCTGAGGTCCGTGCTGCGGAAGGGGTGGCAATTTCGGCGAACCCTGATGGCTGGCCGCTCTTGCCGGTGTTGCTGCCGTGGCGCATGCTTGGGCAACGGCTTTATTACAAGTTGGCAATGATCATGCGGCGTGCATCTTCGGCAACGACGCGCATGGGAACACTGCGGTGTTTCAAGTCTTCATACCGGTCCAGGCTGATGATGGCGAGGCTGTGCACGCCGGCGGCGGCGTCGTTTGTCCATTGCGTGATGAAAGTCTCTATCACCGGCATCGACAGTTCAGGCTGCTGTTTCAGGCCAAAAGCGAATTCATCGGTGTAGGCCACCAGGGTCACCGGACGCCGCAGGTAAAACACCAGCGACTGCTCGTAGATGCCGACCGAATACAGCTTGGTGCCGGGTTTCAGTTCGGCCTGGATCTGCGGCAGCAGGTCGGTGCCGGCGCGGTTCTGGCCATACAGTTCGGAGCCGGCCAGGATGCTGTGGGTGGCCAGGAAGCCAGCCACGGCGATCGTCAGCACCGCCATGTCGCGCCGCGACTGGCGCTCATGCAGCAGCGCCATCACGCCGCCCGCCATCACCAGGAAACCTGCCGCCATGACCCAGGGCTGGTAGCCGCGCAGGGCCGCCAGGTGGGCCTCGTCGCGGGCCGTGATCAGCGCCAGCGTGACCGGCACGGCGACCAGGATGGCGAGGCCCAGCACGGCCAGCATGCCGGCGAAGATCAGGCGCTGGCGACGCGAGGCCGCTTCCAGCGACAGCGCCGCCAGCAGCGCCAGGGCCGGGAAGATGGGCACGATGTAGCCGGGCAGCTTCGAGGTCGAATAGCTGAAGAACAGGAAGATGAAGACGGCCCAGATCAAGATCATCAGGCGCGGCTGGAAGGCGCCGGCCTGGCGCTTGGCGCCTGCGGCCAGGCTTTGCGGCAACAAGGTGATCCAGGGCAGCATGCCGGGGATCAGCAGCACCAGGAAGTAATACCAGCCGCCTTCGCGCTTGTGGCCCTTCATCAGGAAGCGCTGGAAGTGTTCGTGGACAAAGAAAAAATACGGCTGCTCGGGATTGCGCAAGGCGACCAGCACGAACCACGGCGTGGCGATGGCAAAGAACACCAGCATGCCTTTGATCAGGTGCAAGCGGGTCCAGATGCGCCAGTCGCGGGCGAACAGGCTGTACAGGATCAGCACGGCGCCCGGCAGTACCAGGCCGATCAGGCCCTTGGCCAGCACCGCCAGCGCCATGCCGGCCCAGCACACCAGCATCCAGTTGCGCCGCTCGCTGGCGCTGGCGTCATCGCGCTGGGCGATCAGCAGGCTGGCCAGGGTCACGGTCATCATGCTTGATAAGCCCATGTCGAGCGAATTGATCTGGCCCGAGGCCAGCCAGAACAGGCTAGACGCCAGCACCAGCCCCGCATACAGGCCGGTGCGCGGGCCGAATACTTTCCTGCCCGCATGGGCCGTCATCACCACGCCGAGGATGCCGCACAGGCCGGTCCACAGACGCGCCTGCCATTCACCGAGGCCGAAGGCGGCAAAAGTCAAGGCGTTCATCCAGGTTTGCAGCGGCGGCTTTTCGAAATACTTGATGTCGTTCAGGCGCGTGGTGATCCAGTCGCCGCTGGCGAACATCTCGCGCGCCATTTCGGCGTAGCGGCCCTCGTCGGGCGGCACCAGGGTGCGGATGCCGAGCGCATACAGGGTGACGACGACGAAGAGCCCGAACAGGGTCCACATCGCCACCTTCGATGTGTGCAGCTCGCGAACAGGCAATTTCATGCGGTGGCGCCGGCGCCAGCAGGCTGGGAGACGGGCAGAATCAGGGCCAGGGTAACCTTGCGGCCCTCGCCCATCAGGATATTGTAGGTGCGGCAGGCGGCCTGGCTGTCCATGCATTCGACGCCGATGCGGCGCATGGTCAGCGACGCCGTCAGTTTCGGATGCACGAAGCGCTGGCGCTCGCCCGTGCCGAGGATCACCACGTCGGGCGCGTCGGCCAGGATCTGCTCGAAATGCGCTTCGCTCAGGTCTTCGAAGCGCGTCACGTCCCAGGCGCGCGGCGCCGTTTCCGGCATCACGATCAGGCTGTAGCCAAAGTGTCCGGCGTTGATCTCCACGCCGGTGGCGTCGTAGCCGGTCACGGTCTGGTATTGCTGGGTGCTGGAAGCGTGCAGTTTCATGATGGTTCGGGTACTCACTGAGTGGATCGGGATGCGTGCCGATGCTAAAAAAGCATGCGGCGAAGGCCGTCAGGATGCCATAAACAACGTCAAAGAGCGAATGGAAATGGACTTCCTTTCCAAACTGCAATCTAGATGTTGACTAACAGCATCATCCTAAACAGCGAAGATTAAGAGAACATGAAGAAGGGCGCGGCACCTTGCTGCCCGGTATACAAGCAGGCGTGGCAGGATGGGCGCGAAATGCTGGGGTTGACCATGTTTAATTTGATAAAATGGCCTGCTTTCGGCGAGAATGCTTGTTTTCGCCTTGCAGTGCATTGGGGATAGTTCAGGCGCGCCTTGGCTTTTTAGCGCCGCATCACGACAGGGATTTATTTTGCGACCGATTCAGAAATCGAATAAATTGGCGGATGTCTGCTACGACATCCGCGGCCCGGTCCTGGAAAAATCCAGGCAAATGGAAGAAGAAGGCCACAAGATCACCAAGCTGAACATTGGCAACCTCGCCGTGTTCGGCTTCGATCCGCCGGACGAGATCGTGCGCGACATGATGCTCAACCTGCAAAACGCCGCCGGCTACACCGATTCAAAAGGCATGTTCGCGCCGCGCAAGGCCGTCATGCACTATACGCAGGGCAAGAATATCGCCGGTGTCACCATCGACGACATTTACCTGGGCAATGGCGCATCGGAACTGATCGTCATGTCGATGAACGCCCTGCTCAACAGCGGCGACGAGGTGCTGGTGCCGGCGCCCGACTATCCGCTGTGGACGGCGGCGGTCAGCTTGTCGGGCGGCAATCCGGTGCATTATGTGTGCGACGAGCAGAACGAGTGGTATCCCGATATCGAGGACATGCGCCGCAAGATCACGCCCAATACCCGCGCCATCGTCGTCATCAACCCGAACAACCCGACCGGCGCGCTGTACCCGGTCGAGGTGCTGTTGCAGATCGTCGAACTGGCGCGCCAGCATCAATTGATCATTTTCGCCGACGAGATCTATGACAAGGTGTTGTACGACGAAGCCGAGCACGTGTCGATCGCCTCGCTGGCCGACGATGTGCTGTTCATTACCCTGAACGGCCTGTCGAAGAATTACCGTTCCTGCGGCTACCGCTCCGGCTGGATGGTGGTGTCGGGCGAAAAGCGCCACGCCAAGGATTATATCGAGGGCCTGAACATGCTGGCCTCGATGCGGCTGTGCGCCAATGCGCCGGGACAGTTTGCGATCCAGACGGCGCTGGGCGGCTACCAGAGCATCCAGGACCTGGTGGGGCCGGGCGGGCGCCTGCTGAAGCAGCGCGACCTGGCACACAAGCTGCTGACCGATATTCCGGGCGTCACCTGTGTCAAGCCGAAAGCCGCGCTGTACATGTTCCCGAAGCTGGACCCGGCCGTCTATCCGATCGCCGACGACCAGCAGTTTGCCTATGAATTGCTGGCCGAGGCCAAGGTGCTGATCGTGCAGGGCACCGGTTTCAACTGGATCGCGCCGGACCATTTCCGCGTCGTCTTCCTGCCGAACTCGGACGACCTGACCGAGGCGATGGGGCGCATTGCGCGCTTCCTCGAAGGTTACCGCAAGCGTCACAGCCGGGCCTGAACTGAACAGCAGCAGCATTGATCAACCTGGCGCGGGCGGTTTGCCCGCGCCACTCATGAGCACAAGACCATTATGAAATCCATCAAGATCGGCCTGTTGGGCCTGGGCAATGTAGGCTACGGCACGTTCAGCGTTTTGAAGCGCAACCAGGAAGAAATCAAGCGCCGCGCCGGACGCGGCATCGACGTGGTGGCCGTCGCCGTGCGCGACGTGGCGCGCGCCGAAGCACTCGTCAACGGTGCCTGCAAGGTCGTCAATGATCCGGCCACCATCGTCAACGACCCCGAGATCGATATCGTCGTCGAACTGATCGGCGGCTATGACTTGTCGAAAACCCTGGTGCTGCAGGCGATCGCCAACGGTAAGCACGTGGTTACCGCCAACAAGGCGCTGCTGGCCGTGCATGGCAATGAAATCTTTGCCGCCGCCCAGGAAAAAGGCGTGATGGTGGCGTTCGAAGCGGCCGTTGCCGGCGGCATTCCCATCATCAAGGCGCTGCGCGAAGGCCTGACGGCCAACCGCATCGAATGGATCGCCGGCATCATCAACGGCACCACCAATTTCATCCTGTCCGAGATGCGCGACAAGGGCCTCGATTTCGCCACCGTGCTCAAGCAGGCCCAGGACCTGGGCTATGCGGAAGCCGACCCGACCTTCGACATCGAAGGCGTGGACGCGGCCCACAAGGCCACCATCATGTCGGCCATCGCCTTCGGCATTCCGGTACAGTTCGACAAGGCCCATGTGGAAGGCATCAGCAACCTCAATGCCATCGACATCCGCTACGCCGAAGAACTGGGCTACCGCATCAAGCTCTTGGGCATCACCAAGCGCGCCACCGTCGATGGCGTGGAAGGCATCGAGCTGCGCGTGCACCCGACCCTGATCCCGGCCAAGCGCCTGATCGCCAACGTCGAAGGCGCGATGAACGCGGTGCTGGTGCATGGCGACGCCGTCGGCGCCAGCCTGTATTCGGGCCGCGGCGCCGGCGCCGAGCCGACCGCCTCGTCGGTGATCGCCGACCTGGTCGACATCACCCGCCTGGCCACGGCCGACCCGGAACACCGCGTGCCGCACCTGGCCTTCCAGCCGAACGCGATGACCGATATCGCCATCCTGCCGATGTCGGAAATCACCACCAGCTACTACCTGCGCATGCACGTGGCCGACCAGCCGGGCGTGCTGGCCGACCTGACGCGCATCCTGGCCGACCGCGGCATCTCGATCGACGCCATGCTGCAAAAGGAACCGGCCGAAGGCGAGACGCATACCGACATCATCATGCTGACGCACCAGACGCAGGAGAAAAACGTCACGGCCGCCATCGAACAGATGGAAGCCCTGCACAGCGTGGTCGGCACGGTGACCAAGATCAGGCTGGAAAACCTCAGCTGATTCCGGTCCCGCCATGCAAAACGGCGCCCTCGGGCGCCGTTTTGCATCCCGTATTACAGCGTCGGCGCGCCGACCGGTCCCACATCCATGCCGTCATAGCTGGCCAGTTTCTGCTCGCTGGCGAACTGCTGCAGCTCGCCGTTGCGGGCATGCAGGCTGTCCACATTGTGCACTTCCTCTTTCTCCACGTGCAGCACCCACACCGGTGGCGCGGCCGCGTCTTCCAGTTCCGGCTGGTACAGTTCGACCGGGCGATAGCCGTCGATCGCCAGCACGCCGGCCGCCTGTTCCAGCGCCTCCGGCGTCGGGTTGGTGAAGTAGTATCCCCACAGTAGCGGCTGGGTCAAGTCCCAGGGCGCGTTTTCGGCGATATTGTCAAACAGTTCGGTCACTTCTTCTTTGGTCATCATGGCGTGCGCCCTTGTTGGATACTGAGGGCGCGATGATAGCATTTGGCGGGTTGTTGATCTGTTGAACATCCAATATGGCAGGAGGAACGGCAGCTGGTTTGTTACAGGCCGTCTGAGCGCAGATGGATAATTTGATTAAATTCATTACCGCCGATAGCGACAAGAAAATAATCGCGGGTACAGTGTGCCCGTAGCAGGTAATTTCAGAATGCAGGCACGACTCGGTGCCGTCAAGGTGTATCAGGTCAGCATGGCAAACTTGCCCTGCGTGCTGACTGATATGAATGTTTACTGGTGGCAATAACGGAGCGACAGGCAAGCCACTGCAGCGGATCCCCGCTTCGCCTCCCCGGCCTGATGGCCGAGGTGCCGCGCGCAAATTCGACGATGAAATGGCATCAATCAATTCCCCTTTTAATAACATTTGTCGGTAGTTTTATCGCATTTTCCGTCGTTTATTACCTGCTGGATCTGTCTTCAGGCTTTCTTGCGCTAGCTCCGAACGGGAATAAGGAACCATTTTTCTTCCAGATCATGGATTTTCTTGATCGCGTTGGCGGCTTTTTTACCGGAGTTCCATTTCACAAAAGAAGTGTCGGACGGGCAATCTTATTTTACGCAACAATATTTGCATTTTGGATAACCTTCTTGGACCATAGAAGAATGGAAAACAAAAAAAATATTCGTAAGTAATTGTCAATTTCTCGCTTGGGGACGGTTTGATAACTTAGCGGAAATGTGGTCGATGCAGCAGCGATCCCATGGCCACGTAAATCATGTTTTTCGACACGTCAATGCGCTGTTCATGGTCGCGCACCAAGCGCCGGTAACGCAGGTAAAGGCGAGGGGTTTGCCTGATGGGCTGCATGGGCGGACGTTTTGTTGTGATGCCGCCGGCACAAAAAAACCGGCCGGGGTGCGATCACCTCGACCGGTTCCCGAGATCAGCCAGACGCTGGCCCGGTATGAATACTTAGAGCCTATCCCAGTAGATGAATACGCCCCCTGCTGGCGCCCCTCAGAAGCGGGGACTGCGTTGCTCGTCGTTGCATGGCTCGCCATGCCGCCTCCTCACGCCTTGTCCGCGCTCCTGATGAGCTGCAAGCAGAAGACGCTCACTACTGGGATAGGCTCTTAGAACTGATAGCGCACGCCAGCCGACAGCATGGACGCTTTCAATTTCGCGCCGTTTTCGCTGTAGGTCTTGCCGAAGTTTTCGTATTCGGCGACGACCGACACGTTCTGGTTGACATGGTAAGCGGCGCCGATGCCGAACATGGCGGCGGTTTTATCTTCCTTGCCGCTGAAACGCAGGCCGAAACCGCTGACGGTGGCCTTGGTGCGGTTTTGCGTGACGCCGGCCTTGGCAAACGCCGAGAACTGCGGGTTGATCGGCATGGTGGCGGTGCCAGCCAGGTAGAAGGCGCTCGTTTCCATGCTGACGGCAGTGCCGGCATCGCGGTCTTTCAGCTTGCCGAAATTGGCGTAACCGGCTTCCAGGCCGAAATTCTGCGTGAAGTTGTAGCCGGCGTACGCCTTGTAGCCGGTTTTGTCTTCCTTGCCCGAACCCAGGTCGCCCGACAATTTCAATTCCGAACGGCCGGCATTGATGCCGACATAGCTGCTTTGCGCTTGTGCAAACATGGGCAGGGCCAGGGCGGCGCCAACGACGACTGCGAACAATTGTTTTTTCATGATTCATCCAGTAAGTCACCAATGCGGCGAGGAATTCATCGCTTGATGGGAGCCGGATTTTATAACAAGGTTAAATTTTTACAGGTGCGCACGATTCAAAGCGCCAAAAAATTTTACATTAATATCTAGAGAGTAATATTTTCCGGTCAGGCGCCGCTGCCGGCACTGAAATGCACGCGTACCCGCAAACCCTGGCCGTTATCGGCCGTGCCCAGTTCCAGCCGCGCCCCATGCAGGGCGGCGATATCGCGCACGATGGCCAGGCCCAGGCCGGCGCCGCCCGGATTGCGTTCCAGCGCCGACGACACGCGGTAAAAGGGCGTAAACACGCGCTCGCGTTCGGCTTCGGGGATGCCGGCGCCGCTGTCCTGTACTTCCAGCACCGGCCCCTGGCCTGGCCCCTGCGGCGGCTGCACGCGCAGCGCCACGCTGCCGCCGGGCGGCGTGTAGCGCAGCGCATTGTCGACCAGGTTGACCAGCAATTCGTGCAGCAGCAGCGCCTGGCCCTGCACGGTCGCGTCCAGGTCGGCTTCCAGCGACAGGTCGATCTCGCGGCCGACGGCCGACATCGCCATTTCCAGCCCCACCTGCTGCGCCAGTTCGCGCAGCGACACGGTGTCCATCAGCAGGTGTTCGCCGCCATGTTCGATGCGCGCCAGGGTCAGCAGGCGGTTGGCCAGCAGCACGGTCGAATCGGTGGTGGCGGCGATGCTGGCGACGATGTCGCGCAGGGCGGCCACCGCCTGCGGGTTGTCGGGCTGGCGGTCGCAGGCGCGCAAGGCCAGTTCGGCCTGGGTTTTCAGCACCGTCAGCGGCGTGCGCAGCTGGTGCGAGGCGTCGGCGATAAAGCGGCGCTGGCTGGCGATCAGCTGCTGCAGCCTGGCCATCGAGCCGTTCATGGCCGACACCAGCGGGCGCATTTCGCGGTGCACCAGGGCCGGGTCGACATCGGACAAATCGGACAGGGAGCGCGTTTCGACTTCGGTCTTCAGGCGCATCAGCGGCTGCAGCACCAGGCGCACGGCAAACCACACCAGCGCCGCCATCACCAGCACCATCGCCGCCTGCCAGATCAGGGTGTCGAGCAGGATCTGGTTCGACAGGCCGCGCCGCGCGTCCAGTGTTTCGCCCACCTGGATCAGGGCGATGCCGCGCATGGAATCGTCATACACGGGCTGCAGCAGGGCGGCGATGCGGATCGGCTTGCCGTGGTAGTCGGCGTGGTAAAAGCGCACCAGCGCCGGGTAATTCTGTGAGCGCGGCACATTCGCCGGCACCGCCGGCAAGTCGCCATAGCCCGACACCAGCTCGCCGCTGATGCCGGTCACCTTGTAGTAGATGCGGCCCAGGGTGTCGGTCTCGAAACTGTCGAGCGCCACATAGGGTACGTCGGCCACCACCTTGCCGCCTTCGATCGAGACGCGTTCGGCCAGCGCGCGCGTCGACGCCAGCAGCGAGCGGTCGTAGGCCATGTCGGCCGCGTCGAGCGCATTGCGGTAGACGAACACGGCGTCGAGCAGCACCAGCATCACCAGCGGGATCAGCAGCCAGCGCAGCAGCTGGTTGCGCAGGCTGCCCAGGCGCTGCGCCTGCAGGTGGCGCTGCAGCCGTTCCAGCCAGCTGAGTCTGCGTTCGCTATGGCGTGGTTTCACTTGCTGGCGGCGGCCGGCATCGCGCTGCGCGGCTGCAGCAGGTAGCCGATGCCGCGCAGGGTGGTGATGGCGGCGGGGTCGGCCAGGCCGCCCTGTTCGAGCTTCTTGCGCACGCGGTGGATCAGCAGTTCGATGGCGTCCAGGTTGACGTCGTCGGCCAGCGCGAACACTTCGTCGAACAGTTTTTCTTTCGAGACGGCCCGCCCCAGGCGCGAGATCAGCGCTTCAAGCACGGCGTGTTCGCGCGGCGTCAGGGCCATCGCCGCGCCGCCATAGCTGAACATGCGCGTGATGGTGTCGAAGCTGAGCGCGCCGCAGGTATGCACCAGCGCCTCGTTGCCCTGGCTGCGGCGCAGCAGCGCCTTTACGCGCGCTTCGAGTTCGGCCAGCTCGAACGGCTTGGCCAGGTAGTCGTCGGCGCCCAGGTTCAGGCCCTGCACTTTTTCATCGATGCCGCCGCGCGCCGTGAGTATCATGACGGGGGTCCTGGCGCGCGTGCCGCCGCGTGCGCGCAGGCGGCGCAGCACGTCCAGGCCATCCATTTTCGGCAGGGTGAGGTCGAGCAGCACCAATGAATAATCCTGCGTATGCAGCAGGGCGTCGGCATCGGCGCCGTTATGGGCTGTCTCCACCGTCAGGTGCGCGTCGCGCAGGGCTTTCGCCAGCCAGTGCGACAGCTCCAGATGGTCTTCCACTAATAGTATGCGCATGGTCTCCGCCATTCGTTGTTATGCGTGCAGTGTAAGCCAGGCGACGTGCTTGTGGGGCCGCTTGTGGCTGGCCGGCGACAGCGCTGATTCTGAAAGCAAATTGAAAGGATGCAGCTCATATAGTGTGATCCTGATTCAGAAAATGAATCGGGCATATCACCAAAAAATATAACTAAAGGGAGACTCCTGTGAAGACTACCGCATTACCGCTGGCCGCCCTGGCCTTGTTTGTGACCGCTGGCGCCGCCCAGGCCCAGTCCAACGTCACCCTGTACGGCCGTCTCGACGCCGGCGTCAGCACCACCAGCAATGCCGGCCCGTCGAAAGACTCGGTCACGCAAGTGAGCTCGGGCGGCATGAACACCTCGCGCTGGGGCATCATCGGCAGCGAAGACCTCGGTGGCGGCCTGAAAGCCGTGTTCAATCTCGAAGGCGGCATCCTGGTCGATACCGGCGCGGCCGACGGCGCGCTGTTCAAGCGCCAAGCCAACGTGGGCCTGGAAGGCGCGTTCGGCCGCGTGGTGCTGGGCCGTTCGTTCACCACCGTGTACGACTTTGTGCTGCCCTACGATCCGATGGCCTATGCGCCGTTCTACTCCTGGGCCACTTCGGGCAATGCAAGCGGTCCCAGCAAATACGGCATGACCACCGCCTTCGACAACCTGGTCAAGTATTCGGGCAAGACCGGCGACTTCACCTATGGCGCTTCCTACGGCTTCGGCGAGCAGAGCACCGGCACCTCGGACAGCGCCAAGCTGTCGACCGCCGTCAACTACAAGAGCGGCCCGGTGAGCGTGCTGGCCACCTATGAGCGCATCAACGGCAATGCGATCGCCGGCGGCGCGCGCGACAAGAACACGGTGGTGCACCTTGCCGCCATGTATGAAGAAGGCGCCTGGAAAGTGCAGGCCGCCGCGCGCGACTACAAGCTCGATCCGGCCGCCGCCAACCGCGCCGATGTGCGCGGCACCCTGTACTGGGGCGGCGTCAGCTACAAGACCACGCCGGTGATCACCCTGACCGGCGTGGTCTACTACCAGGACGTGAAAAACGTCGCCGCCAACCTGGACGCCGATCCCATCATGTACGTGGCGCGCCTGCGCTACGCCCTGTCCAAGCGCACCGACCTGTACGTGGCGGGCGCCTACGCCAAGGCCAAGCACGGCCAACTGGTCAGCCTGTCGCGCGACGACGCCGGTTTCGGCGACACGCAGCGCGGTCTGATCGCCGGCATCCAGCACCGCTTCTAAGCCATGGCCATGCTGCGCACCGCGTTCCTGTCGCTGCTGTTTTCCCTGCTTGCGCTGCCCGCGCTGGCGGGGGCGGCCGCGCCCGAGGTCGAATGCGTGGTGCCGTCCAAGCCGGGCGGCGCCATGGACCTGACCTGCAAGCTGGCCAAAAACGGCTTGCTGCAGCCGGATACGGCGTCTGCGGCGGCGCCGTTCGCGTCCTCGGTGCGCATCAGCTATCTGCCGGGTGGCATCGGCGCGGTGGCCTGGCGCTCGATGGGATCGCAGCGCCGGCGCGCCGAAGCGAACACCCTGGTGGCGTTTTCGGGCGGCTCGCTGCTGAACCTGGCGCAGGGCAAGTTCGGCAACGCCAAGGCGGGCGACGTGCGCTGGGTGGCGGCGCTGGGCGCCGACTACGGCATGATCGCCGTGCGCAGCGATTCGCCCTATAAAACCCTGGCCGACCTGATCGCCGCGCTCAAGCGCCACCCCGACAAGGTGCTGATCGGCGTGTCCGGCACCATCGGCAGCCAGGACTGGCTGAAGATGGCGCTGGTGGCGCGCCACGCCGGCATCGACCCGAAAGTGCTGCGCTTCGTGGCGCTGGAAGGTGGTGGCGAAGTCTTCACGGCGATGCAGGCCGACTACGTGCAGGTGATGTCCGGCGACACCTCGGAAGCGACCCTGAACGTGGGCGCCAACCATGCGCGCGTGCTGGCGGTGCTGTCGGAAAAACGCCTGCCCGGCGTGCTGGCCGGCGTGCCGACGGCGCGCGAGCAGGGCGTCGACGTGGTGTGGCCCATCATCCGCGGCTTGTGGATGGGGCCGCAGGTGCCCGAACAGGATTACCAGCGCTGGGTGGCCACCTTTGACCGCGCCATGGCCACGCCGCAGTTTGCCCAGTGGCGCACGCAGGCCGGCATGTATCCGTTCGCGCTGACGGGCGACAAATTGACACAGTATGTAAACCAGGCGGTCGAACGCTACTCCAGGCAGGCCGCCGAACTGGGCCTGATGCGCTGAAGCCATTGCAAGCAACCCTACAACAATCACAGACGGAGACAACCATGCAAACCAAGACCATCCTCGCCATCGCCCTGGCCGCCGCTTTCGCCGGCGCCAACGGCAGCGCTTTTGCACAAGTACCGGCCGGCTATCCGGCCGACTACCAGAAGATCATCGACGCGGCCAAGAAGGAAGGCAAGGTGGTGATCTACAGCGCCACCGACAGCAAGGCCGCCGCGCCGCTGATCAAGGATTTCAGCGCCCTGTATCCCGGCATTTCGGTCGAATACAACGACATGAATTCGACCGAAGTCTACAACCGCTTCATTTCCGAAGTGGCCGCCGGCGGCAACACGGCCGACGTGATGTGGTCGTCGGCGATGGACTTGCAGATGCGCCTGGCCTCGGACGGCTATGCATTGAAATACAAGTCGGTCGAAGCGGCCAAGATCCCCGGCTGGGCCATGTGGGACGACCAGGCCTACGGCACCACGTTCGAGCCGGCCGCCATCGTCTACAACAAGCGCTTGCTCGATCCGAAGGAAGTGCCGAAGAACCACGACGACTTCGCAAAACTGATCGCCACGCCGAAATTCAAGGACAAGGTCACCACCTACGATATCGAAAAGTCGGGCGTGGGCTTCATGTTCATGTCGCAGGACGCCAAGGAATACCCGCAGTTCCTGGCGCTGCAGAACGCCTTCGGCACGGCCAAGGTGCGCGTGCAGTCGTCGACCGGCACCATGATGGAGCGTATCTCGTCGGGCGAAAACCTGATCGGCTATAACGTGCTGGGCTCCTACGCCCTGGTGCGCGCCAAGACCGATCCGTCGATCGGCGTGGTGCTGCCCAAGGATTACACCCTGATCCTGTCGCGCGTGCAGTTCATCAACAAGAACGCGAAGAACGTCAACGCCGGCAAGCTGTGGCTCGACTACATCCTGTCGCACCGTGGCCAGACCATCATCGCGAACGGCGCCAAGCTGTACGCGATCCGCGCCGACGTCACCGGCGAGACCACCTCGGCCGACCTGATCAAGGAAATCGGCGCCGCCAACATCAAGCCGATACCGGTGCATCCGATCATCCTGCAATTCCTGGGACCGGCCAAGCGCATGGCCTTCCTGAAGCAATGGAAAGAAACAGCCGGCAAGAAGTAACGCCGTCCTGGCCAGCCGCGGGCGTACCCCGGCGGCTGGATGCCGCACCCCTCATTCATTGGATTCATCATGCAAACTGCCATCTTGCCGCTGCCTGCACGGTCGCGCTCTCCCTTGTCGCGCCTGAACTGGCCGCGCGGCGTGGTCGTGGCGATCACCCTGGTCGCCATTTTCCTGCCGTTGTTCCTGATTTTTTATCAAAGCTTCCTGTCCGCGCCGTTCTTCATGCCGGTGCGCGAATTCGGCTTCGATTCCTACCGTTTCATCTTCGATGATCCCGATTTCTCGATGGCCTTCAAGAATGGCCTGATGCTGGCCTTCGGCCTGACCGTGATCGCCGTGCCGCTGGGCGGCATGCTGGCGTTCCTGATGGTGCGCACCGATCTGCCGGGCCGCGGCTGGGTCGCGCCGATGCTGCTGGTGCCGATCTTCGTGTCGCCGATGGTGATGGGCTTTGGCTATGTGGTGTCGATGGGGCCGGTGGGCTTTTACTCGACCTGGGCCAAGGAGCTGCTCGGCTTCGTGCCCTGGAATATCTATTCCTTCACCAGCATCGTCATCATCGCCGGCCTGACCCACGTGCCGCATGTGTACCTGTACGCCTCGTCGGCGCTGAAAAGCCTGGGGTCGGATGTCGAGGAAGCGGCCCGCGTGGCCGGCGCCTCGCCGGTGCAGGTGATGATGAATGTGTCGCTGCCGATGATCATGCCGGCGCTGGCGTATGCTGGCGTGCTGGTGTTCTTCCTCGGTTTTGAAGTGTTCGGCCTGGTGCTGGTGCTGGGCGACCCGGAAGGCCACCTGGTGCTGCCGACCTATCTGTACAAGCTGACCAATAAACTGGGCACGCCGTCCTACCACCTGATGGCCGCCGTTGCCGTCTGCCTGGTGATGGTGACCATGCCGCTGGTGATGATACAGCGCTGGCTGCTCAAATCGGCCAACAAATACGTGTCGATCAAGGGCAAGGGCGCGCGCAGCAAGGCGATGCCGCTGGGCCGCTGGAAGTGGCTGGCATTCGCGCTGCTGGCCGGCTGGCTGATCTTCACCATCATCCTGCCGTTGACGGGCATCGTGCTGCGCTCGTTCGTGCAGTACTGGGGCGAGGGCGTGCACCTGGCCGACGTGTTGACCCTGCAGCACTTCCGCGATATTTTCGACCAGCCCTCGCTGGTGCGCGGCATCGTCAATACCATCCTGATCGGCGTGGTCGGCGGCGCGCTGGCGGTCGGCTGCTACAGCTTCATCGCGCTGGCCATGCACCGCAAGCAGGACGGCATCACCCGTTTGCTCGACTACAGCGTGCTGGTGCCGCGCGCCGTGCCGGGCCTGCTGGCCGGCCTGTCGTTCCTGTGGGTGTTCCTGTTCGTGCCGGCCTGGCTCGACGGCGTATTGAAAGGCATGGACAACGGCGTGGCCCTGTGGCTGAGCGGCCATGTGATCCCGGTGCTGCGCGAAGTGCGCTCGACCATCTTCGCCCTGTGGCTGGCGTATTCGGTGGTGTGGATGGCCTACGGCATGCGCCTGATCTCCACCGCGCTGCTGCAGGTGGGGCCGGAGCTGGAAGAGGCGGCGCGCGCCGTCGGCGCGAACCGTGGCCAGGTCACGCGCGACGTCACGCTGCCGCTGATCAAATACGGCCTGCTGGGCGCCTGGCTGATGGTGTTCCTGATTTTCGAACGCGAATACTCGACCGGCGTGTACCTGCTGTCGCCGGGCACCGAAGTGATCGGCGCGATGCTGGTGTCGCTGTGGGCCGGCGGCTCGACCGACCTGGTGGCGGCGCTGTCGTTCATCAACATCACCCTGGTGGCCATCGGCCTGGGCATCGCGCTGCGCTTTGGCGTGAAGTTACATAACTAAAAAGAGATTGAGACCATATCATGAATGAACTGACCGTCAATGAGCTGTACCTGGACTACGGCACCGGCGCCGCCGCCAACCAGATCCTGAAAGGTGTCTCGATGCACCTGAAAAAAGGTGAAGTGGTCGCCTTGCTGGGGCCTTCGGGCAGCGGCAAGACCACCTTGCTGCGCGCCGTCGCCGGGCTGGAAAGCCCGAAGGCGGGCACCATCGAAATCGGCGCGCGCAATGTGTTCGACGGCGCGAAACATTTCGAGATGCCGGCCGAGCAGCGCAACCTGGGCCTGGTCTTCCAGTCGTATGCGCTGTGGCCGCACAAGACCGTGTTCGACAACGTCGCCTACGGCCTGAAACTGCGCAAGATGGGCACGTCCGATATCGCCGGGCGCGTCAAGGAAGTGCTGACGCAACTGGGCCTGGGCCATCTGGGCGAGCGCTATCCGCATCAATTGTCCGGCGGCCAGCAGCAGCGCGTGGCGATCGCCAGGGCGCTGGTGTACAACCCGCCCGTGATCCTGCTCGACGAACCGCTGTCGAACCTGGACGCCAAGCTGCGCGAGGAAGCGCGCGCCTTTCTGCGCGAACTGATCGTGCGCCTGGGCCTGTCGGCCCTGATGGTGACGCACGACCAGGGCGAGGCTATGGCCATTTCCGACCGCATCCTGCTGCTCAATAACGGCAAGATCGAACAGCAGGGCACGCCGCAAAGCATGTATGAAACGCCGGACACCTTGTTTACGGCCGAATTCATGGGCAGCAACAACCGCCTGCCGGGCAAGGTAACCAGCCGCGACGGCAGCCGGGTCAGCCTGCGGATCGACGGCACGCCTATGCAGGGCGTGGCGCGCGGCGTCAATACGGGTCTTGACGTGACCACCATGATCAGGGTCGAGGAAGTGAAGATCAGCGCCACCCAGGTCGAAAACGCGATCGAGCTGCCGCTGTTGACCTGCATGTACCTGGGCGACCGTTGGGAGTGCCTGTTCGAGCGCGGCGGCGGCGCCGATAACCTCAGCCTGCGCGCGTATTCGCGCCATAAACTCGAGGCCGGTAAATACTGGCTGCATATGCCGGCCGATAAACTTTGGGTGTTTTAAATAGCACGGCGATGCGCGCTATTGTTGCGTATCGCCCGCTCGCATGATAATCAGGCAATGTCGGCTTTATTTTCAGCCGGTATTGCATCAAGCGCATCGTTGCTTATCCGCAACATCATTTTCGGGCAGGCGGTTTGTACCGCGCTTGCCTGTTTCCCCGCTCGCGCAAGGGGCTGGCCGCAGGCTGCCAGCGCATTAAATCCATAAATGTTACTAATAGTAACAATGTGGCCTTGGCAGCGCATTTCCCTGATTTGATTTTTGCCTTCTAAAAAGTTTCCCCACGACCATTTATCTTAGTTGTTTTGACTCCCTTCGTTTATAATTTGAAAAGAACGACGGCGGGGCTTTTCCATGCAGTTCAGACGCGAGTTCAACTTTTTATTCTGTTCGCGGGAAAATGCATATGTGCGCCGAGGGTGTCCGTTTTTCAATTGCCAATCAGGTGGCGTGGGCGCCTGGACTGGAAACGCCGCAGCAATGGCAGGCGTGGACGCACACCCCATTTCACATCGCCGCCAACGGCGAGCCTGGCGTGCGCCAGATGGCGCCGCTGTTGCGCCGCCGCGCCGGCCAACTGGGCAAGATGGCGCTCGAAGTCGCGTACGCCTGCCTGGGCGAGGCGCGCAATATTCCGATTGTCTTCTGTTCGCGTCATGGCGAGGTGGTGCGCGCCATCGATTTGCTGTCCAGCCTGGCGCTTGGCGAACCGCTGTCGCCGACGGCCTTCGGCATGGCCGTGCATAACGCCAGCGCCGCCCTGTTTTCCATCGCCCGCAATGATCAAGCCAATCAGCTGGCGCTGGCCGCCGGCGCCGCCAGTGTCGAAGCGGCGGTGATCGAGGCGTGCGGCCTGCTGGCCGATGGCGCGCCGCAGGTATTGCTGCTGGCGGCCGACAGCCCGCTGCCGGAGCTGTTTGCGCCGTTCGACGATGAACATGGCCAGGCGCATGCGTTTGCCTGGCTGCTGCAGGCGGGCAGCGGGCAGGGCGGCGACATCAGCCTGGCCTGGCGGCCGCGCGCGGCGCACGACACCATCAGCAACAGCGCGATGCCGGCCAGCTTGGCCGCCCTGCGCTTTGTGCTTGGCGAGGCGGCCGTGTACGAACATGTGGCCAACCGCCAGTGCTGGCGCTGGAGCCGCCATGCGTGAGCGCCGCTCGCTGGCCGTTGCCGTGTCGGTTACCTGGCGCACCCTGGCCACCGCCATCAGCTTTGCCGCCTTCGGCATCGGCGGCCTGCTGCTGCGGGTGCTGGTGTTCCCGCTGCTGCAGCTGCTGGTATGGCGGCGCGAAGCGCGCGTGGCCGCCGCGCGCGCCATCATCCGCTGGAGCTTTCGCGCGTATATCGGCCTGATGCGCGCGCTGGGCGTGCTGCGCTATGAATTGCACGGGCTGGACAAGCTGGAACGGGGCGGCATGCTGATCCTGGCGAACCATCCGACCCTGATCGACACGATCTTCCTGATGGCCCATGTGAAGCGGGCCGACTGCATCGTCAAGGCGGCCCTGTGGAACAATCCGTTTACGGGCGGCCCGGTGCGCGCGGCCGGCTATATCAACAATGCCGGCGGCGCCGAACTGGTCGACGCTTGCGTGGCCTCGCTGGCGCGCGGCAATAACCTGATCATTTTCCCGGAAGGCACGCGCACCCCGCACGGCGGCAACATCACGCTCAAGCGGGGCGCGGCCAATGTCGCCGTGCGCGGCCGCTGCGACGTCACGCCGGTGCTGATCCGCTGCCATCCGCCGACCCTGGGCAAGGGAGAACCATGGTGGCGCGTGCCGGCGCGGCGCGCGCATTTCGAGATCGCGGTGCAGGACGACCTGGCGATCACGGCCTTCACCGGCGACGGCGCGTCCGACGTCATGGCGGCGCGCCATCTGACCAATTATCTGCAACATTACTTTAGCTCGATACAGGAACAACATGCTTGAACAGGAAGTGAAGGAATTGATCATCGAGGCGCTGCAACTGGAAGACATGAGCGCCGCCGACATCGATACGGATGCGCCCTTGTTTGTCGAAGGCCTGGGGCTCGATTCGATCGATGCGCTGGAGCTGGGCGTGGCGCTGCAGAAGAAATACGGGATTTCCCTGTCGGCCGATTCGGCCGATACACGCCGCCATTTCGCTTCGGTACGGGCGCTGGCGGCCATGGTTGACAGTCACAGAAAGAAGTAAGGAGCTGCAAAATGGTAGACATGAGTGTAATGAGCCGCGATGAACTGACCGCGTGGGTAGTCAAGCTGCTGGCCGAGATGTTCGAACTCGATCCGGCGGCGCTGACGCCGCAGTCGAACCTGTACTCGGAACTCGACATCGACAGCATCGACGCGGTCGACCTGGCCGTCAAGCTCAAGCAGCTGACGGGCAAGCGGCTGCAGCCGGAAGTATTCAAGACCATCCGCACCATCGACGATGTGGTCGAAGCCTTGCGCGCGATGTCGGCGGCGGAGCAGGCGGTATAACGCGCATGCTGCTCAATGTGGTGGCGGTGCTGTTGACGGTGTTGTACCCGCTGGCGATCTGGCTGGGCCAGGGCCAGGTCGAGCCGCGCTGGCTGGCCGGTTTGCTGCTGCTGGCCGTGGCCTGCCGCCTGCCTGCGCTCAAGCTCCAGCGCGCCGCGCGCTGGTCGGTGGCCGGCGCGCTGGTGCTGGCCGCCTGCGCGCTATGGAGCAATCTGCTGCTGCCGCTGAAACTGTATCCGGTGCTGGTCAACGCCGTCTTCCTGGCCGCCTTCGGCTACAGCCTCTATGCGCCGCCTTCCGTGGTGGAACGCCTGGCGCGCCTGCGCGAGCCCGATTTCCCGCCGGCCGCGGTACGCTATACGCGCCGCGTGACGCAAGTCTGGTGCGGCTTTTTTGTCATCAATGGCGCCATCGCGCTGGGCCTGGCGCTGTGGGCCAGCGATGCCGCCTGGTCGCTGTACACGGGCGTGATCGCCTATGTGCTGATGGGCCTGTTATTTGCCGGCGAGTATCTGGTGCGCCGGCGCTTCAAACGTCTGCATCATGCCTGAATCACTTTCCTCCCTCGCCAGCCTGGCCCAGGCCATCTGCAGCCGCCCGCCCGCCATGCCGGCGGGCTGGCGCGACGGCGCCTGTATCAGCCATGGCCAACTGGCCGCGCGCATGGCCGACTGGGCCGGTTTTCTGACGCACCTGCCGGGCCGCCATGTCGCGCTCTATCTCGATGACAGCCTGGAGTTCGGCGCCGCCTTGCTGGGCGCCTGGCAGGCGGGCAAGACAGTCTGGCTGACGGCCGACGTGCTGCCGGCCAGCTGCGCCGCGCTGGCGGAGCATGTCGACGCTTTCCTGGGCCAGTTCCCGCCCGGGCATGCGCCGTCGACGGCGCCGGCCGGCAGTGGCGCGCAACCGCATTGGCGCGTGCTGGACGACGATTTCCCCGCGCTGGTGGTGCATACCTCGGGCAGCACCGGCGCGGCGCAGGCGATTCCCAAGAAGCTGTCGCAGCTGGGCAGCGAAGTGGCGACCCTGGAACAGCTGTTCGGCCGTCATGCGGCCGGCGCCGCGGTGCTTGCCACCGTCACGCACCAGCATATCTACGGCTTGCTGTTCAAGGTCTTGTGGCCGCTGGCGGCAGGGCGCCCCGTGCATGCGCACAGCGTGGCGTTTCCCGAGCAGCTGGCCATGCTGCTGGCGCAAGGCCCGTGCGTGCTGGCGGCCAGTCCGGCCCACCTCAAGCGCCTGCCCGAGCACCTGGACTGGCGCGCGGCCGGCACGCAGCTGCGCGCCGTGTTCTCGTCGGGCGGCCCGCTGCCGTTCGACAGCGCGCTGGCCGCCGGCGCCTTGCTGGGGCGCGTGCCGTTTGAAATCTATGGCAGCTCCGAGACGGGCGGCGTGGCCTGGCGCCAGCGCGCGGCCGCCTTGCCTGATGACGACAGCTGGCGGGCATTTCCCGGCGTGGCCTGGCGCCTCGATGACGGCGAGGCGCTGCAGGTGCGCTCGGCGCACCTGGCCGACGACGGCTGGCTGCCGCTGGCCGACCGCGCGCGGGCGGTGGGCGAGGGACCGGATGGTGACCGCTTTGTGCTGCTGGGGCGCAGCGACCGCATCGTCAAGATCGAGGAAAAGCGCATCTCGCTGTCCGCCATCGAAGCGGCGCTGCTGGCCATGCCGCAGGTACGGGAAGCGCGCGTGGTGCTGTGCGATGCGCCGCCCGGCGAGCGCCAGAAGGTCGCCGCCTTTGTCGTCTGCAGCGCAGCCGGACGCGCGCTGCTGGCGGCCGAAGGCAAGCTGGCGCTGAACCGGCAACTGCGCCAGGCGCTGCACGGCCAGGTCGACGCGGTGGCCATGCCGCGCCGCTGGCGCTACCTGGAGCAACTGCCGATCAACGCCCAAGGCAAGACCACGCAGGCGCTGTTGCTGGCGCTGCTGGAACGGATAAAACCGCGCCTGCCCGAGGTGCGCGCCATGGAAGGCGTCGGCAGCGCGGTCACGCTGGACCTGTTCGTGCCGGCCGACCTGTTTTATTTTGACGGCCATTTCGACGGCGCGCCGCTGCTGCCCGGCGTGGTGCAGGTGGACTGGGCGCGCCACTTTGCGCGCCTGCACCTGGCGCTGCCGGCACGGTTCCGGGCCATGCACGCCCTGAAATTCCAGCAGCCCGTGTTGCCGGGCAGCGCGTTGCGGCTGGAGCTGCAATACGACGCGCTTAAAGGCAGCCTGCAGTTTCGCTATCTGTCGGACGCCGGCCAGCACGCCAGCGGCCGTCTCTTGTTTCATCCTGACGTTGTGGCCAATACCGGCCCTGGCGAACCTCCACCTGCAGCGAGCGCATGTTAGATAAAAAATTCTCACCCGAGCGCCAGAGCGCCTTTGCGGCCCGTTTCGAAGCGCAAAAGATCGCCTTCGGTCCCGTCGTGTTCCAGTGCGTGCGCTATGCGTGGAAACGCGGCATGCTGCAGGCGCTGGCGGACACCGGTCACAGCGGCCTGACGGTGGTGGACATGGCCGCCGGCGGCCGCTGGACCGAGTACGCGCTGAAAGTGGTGCTGGAGTCCTGCCTGTCGGCCGGCGTGGTGTATGTGCGCGACGGCGCCTATGTGCTCGACAAGGTGGGCTATTGCGTGCTGACCGACAGCATCACCCAGGTCAACCTCGATTTCAACCACGATGTGTGCTACCAGGGCCTGTTCGACCTGGACCGCTCGCTCGACGCCGAGCAGCCGCTGGGCCTGGCCGCCTTGGGCGACTGGCCGACCCTGTACCAAGGCCTCTCGAGCATGCCGGAGCCGGCCAAGACCAGCTGGTTCGCGTTCGACCATCATTATTCGGATACCTCGTTTCCCGAGATTTTCCCTGACGTCTTTGCCACCGCGCCGCGCCGCATCATGGACATCGGCGCCAATACGGGCAAGTTCGCCAGCGCGGCGCTGGCGTATCACCCCGGTGTCGAGCTGCACCTGGTCGACCTCGAGCGCCAGCTGGCGGTGGCCGATACCACCCTGCAGGACGCCGGCGTTCGAGAACGCGCCCAGCTGTACCCGCGCGACCTGCTCGACGATGGTGCGGCGCTGCCGGCTGGCATGGACCTGGTCTGGATGAGCCAGTTCCTCAGCTGCTTTTCCGAGGCGGCGATCGCCAGCATCCTGCGCCGCGTGGCGCAATCGCTGGGCGCCAATGGCCAGGTACTGATCATGGACACCTTCTGGGACCGCCAGCAATACGATATCGCCGCCTACTGCCTGATCAATACCTCGCCGTATTTCACGGCCATGGCCAGCGGCAACAGCAAGATCTACCAGAGCACCGACTATATCCGCCTGGCCGAAGCGGCGGGGCTGGAACTGCTGACAGCGCGCGACGGCATCGGCTATTGCCATTCCCTGCTGCGCTTTGGCCGCGCCGGAGCGCGCCGTGACTGACGCGTTGTTCAAGCCCTTGTTCAAGCCCTGCATCGTGATTCCCGTGTTTAACCATGAACACGCAATCGGCGCGGTGGTGGCGCGCCTGCTGGCGCACAGCGTGCCGCTGATCCTGGTCGACGACGCCAGCCTGGCCGCCGGCGCGCGCACGCTCGATGCGCTGGCCGCCGCCCATCCGGCGCAAGTGACCCTGCTGCGCCACCCGCGCAACCTGGGCAAGGGCGGCGCGGTGATGACCGGCTGCCGCCACGCGCACGCGCAGGGCTACAGCCACGCGTTGCAGATCGACGCCGACGGCCAGCACGATACGAATGACGTGCCGCGCTTCCTGGCGCAAGCCCAAGCGGCGCCCGGCGCGGTGGTGGTGGGCCATCCCATGTATGACGCCTCGGTGCCGGCCGCACGTTTTTACGGCCGCTACGCCACGCACATCTGGGTCTGGATCAATACCCTGTCGCTGCAGATCCGCGACTCGATGTGCGGTTTTCGCGTGTATCCGCTGGCGCCCCTGATGGCGCTGGCGCGCAAGCGCATGCTGGGCCAGCGCATGAATTTCGACACCGACGTGCTGGTGCGCCTGTACTGGGATGGGCTGGCGATGGTCAACCTGCCCACGCGCGTGGGCTACCCCAGCGATGGCGTCTCGCACTTCCAGCTGTGGCGCGACAATGTGCTGATCACGCGCATGCACACGCGGCTGTTCTTCGGCATGCTGTGGCGCGCGCCGCGCCTGCTGGCACGCCACTGGCGCGCGCGATGACGACAGCAGCCACATCAAGCGGCCACTGGGCCAGCTTCAACGAGGTCAGCTTCGTGGCTGGCATGCGCCTGCTGTTCTGGATCTGCCGCGTGTTCGGCCGCTGGCCGTTTCGCGTGGTGCTGTACCTGGTGCTGCTGTGGTATGTGCTGAGCAAGCCGCGCGCGCGGCGCGTCTCGCGCGCCTACCTGCAGCGCGCTGCCGCCTGCGGTGGCGCCGCCGACGCCAGCCTGCTTGGTGTGCTGCGCCACTTCGCCGCCTTTGCCGAAACCATCCTCGACAAGATGCTGCTGTGGGGCGGCCTGTTCGATACCAGCACGGTCAGCCTGCATGGCGCCGGCCTGGACGGCATCGAGCGCTGCCTCGACGAAGGCCGTGGCGCCCTGCTCATTTGCGCCCACCTGGGCAACCTGGAACTGTGCCGCGTACTGTCGCGGCGGCGCGCCGGCCTGAAGCTGACGGTGCTGGTGCACACGCGCCATGCGCAGTCCTTCAACCGCATGCTGGCGCGGCTGAACCCGGACAGCCAGCTCAATTTGCTGCAGGTGACCGAAATGACGCCGGCCACCGCCATGCTGCTGGCCGAGAAAGTGGCGCAGGGCGAGTTCGTCGTGATCGCCGGCGACCGCGTCCCCGTCTCGCCCCAGCCGCGCGTGGCGCTCGCGCCGTTCCTGGGCGCGCCGGCCGCGTTCCCGATCGGCCCGTACGTGCTGGCCAGCGTGCTGCAATGCCCGGTCTACCTGCTGTTTTCGATGCGCCTCGGCCAGCGCTCGGAAGTGCATTTCGAGCCGTTCCGCGAGTCGCTGCACCTGCCGCGCAAGGCGCGCGAAACGATGCTGGCCGAACTGGCCGGCGACTATGCGGCGCGGCTGCAGCACCATTGCCTGCGCGCGCCGCGCGAATGGTTCAATTTCTACGATTTCTGGCAACTCCCCGCTACTTCAAGATTGGATACTTCCGATGCATCTCGCTGACCTGAAAAACACCCGGCGCGCCGTCCGCTTCGACCGCGAACGCCTGCGCATCGAAGACATCGCCGACATCGCGCACGGCCGGGCCAGCGCCGAACTGTCGACCGATCCGGTGTTCCGCGCGGCGATTGCGCGCGGCGCCGATTTCCTCGACCGCCTGCTGCGCGAGGACGGCACCATCTACGGCGTGACCACCGGCTATGGCGATTCCTGCACCGTCACCGTGCCGCCGGAACTGGTGGCCGAACTGCCGCATCACCTGTACACCTACCATGGTTGCGGCCTCGGTGAATTCTTTACGCCGGCGCAGACGCGCGCCATCATGGCGGCGCGCCTGGCGTCGCTGTCGAAGGGATACTCCGGCGTCAGCGTGGACTTGCTGGCGCAGATCGCGCGCCTGCTCGACGCCGGCCTGCTGCCCCTGATTCCGTCGGAAGGCTCGGTCGGCGCCAGCGGCGACCTGACGCCGCTGTCCTACCTGGCGGCGGTGCTGTGCGGCGAGCGCGAAGTGTGGCGTGACGGCGAGCAGGTGCCGGCCAGGCAGGCGCTGGAAGAGGCGGGCATCACGCCGCTGCGTTTGCGTCCGAAAGAGGGCCTGGCCATTATGAACGGCACCGCCGTGATGACGGCGCTGGCCTGCCTGGCGTATGAGCGGGCCGAATACCTGGCGCGCCTGACGACCCGCATCACGGCCATGGCCTCGTTCGCACTGGACGGCAACGCCCATCATTTCGACGAGACGCTGTTTTCCGTCAAACCCCATCCGGGCATGCAGCAGGTGGCCGCCTGGCTGCGCACCGACCTGCCGACCGACAGCTGGGAGCGCAACGGCAAGCGCTTGCAGGACCGCTATTCGATCCGCTGCGCGCCGCACGTGATTGGCGTGCTGGCCGACGCCTTGCCGTGGCTGCGCTCGTCGATCGAGAATGAACTCAACAGCGCCAACGACAACCCCATCATCGACGCCGAAGGCGAGCGCGTGCTGCATGGCGGGCATTTCTATGGCGGCCATATCGCGTTTGCCATGGACAGCATGAAAAACACCGTGGCCAACCTGGCTGACCTGCTGGACCGGCAGATGGCGCTGCTGGTCGACAGCCGCTACAACCAGGGCCTGCCGGCCAATCTGTCGGGCGCCACCGGACCGCGCGCGGCCATCAACCACGGCCTGAAAGCGCTGCAGATCAGCGCCTCGGCCTGGACCGCCGAAGCCTTGAAGCTGACCATGCCCGCTTCCGTGTTTTCGCGCTCGACCGAATGCCACAACCAGGACAAGGTCAGCATGGGCACGATCGCCGCGCGTGACTGCCTGCGCGTGCTGGAACTGTGCGAACAGGTCGCCGCGGCGCTGCTGATCACCGTGCGCCAGGGCGTCTGGCTGCGCTGCCAGCTGGCACCGGACGCGCCGCCGCAGGCACAGATCACGGCCATGCTGGCCGCGCTGGCCGACGATATCGCGCCGGTGGTGGAAGACCGCCGCCTCGACCCGGAGCTGCGCGTGCTGCTCGAACGCATCCGCACGCAAGCCTGGCCGCTGTATGGAGCGCAGCATGCATAAAGTGCGCGGCAACAGCGCCGCGCCCAGCCGCTGGCATGCGCAAGTGGAGATGCAGGTGCAGTTCTTCGACCTCGACCCGATGGAAATCGTCTGGCATGGCCGCTACGTGAAATACCTGGAAGTGGTGCGCTGCGCGCTGCTCGACAGCATCGGCTATAACTATGTCGAGATGAAGGCCTCCGGCTATGCCTGGCCGGTGATCGACATGCATCTGCGCTATGTGGCGCCGGCCACCTTCGGCCAGCGCCTGACCCTGCGCGCCGACCTGGTGGAGTGGGAAAACCGCCTGAAGATCGAGTACACGGTGAGCGACAGCGCCACCGGCAAGCGCCTGAACCGCGCCAGCACCACGCAGGTGGCGGTCGATATTGCCAGCGGCGAGATGTGCTTTGCCTCGCCGCCCGTATTGTTTGAAAAACTGGGATTGGACCCTGTATGAAAGTTATGTTGAAAGCGGCGCTGGCCGCCGTGTTCCTGGCGATGGCGATGGCGATGGCGCCGGCGCAGGCCGCCGCGCCGGTAGCGAAGATCGAGGCCATGCTGGCCAAGCCGCAGCAGTTGTGCGGCCGCTTCGACCAGAGCAAGCAGCTGGCCGGCATGAAAAAGCCGCTGGCGTCGAACGGGCGCTTTTGCGTGGTGGCCGGCAAGGGCGTGCTGTGGCGTACCTTGCAGCCGTTCCCGAATACCTTGCGCCTGACGCGCGACGAGATCGTGCATTTCCAGGGCGAGCGCGTGGCCATGCGGCTGGACGCGAAGACGGAACCGGTGGTGAAAATGATCAACAGCGTGCTGTTTTCGCTGCTGGCCGGCGACCTGGCCCAGCTCGACACGCTGTTTGAAGTGGACGGCAGCATCGAGGGCGGCAGCTGGCAGGTGGCGCTCAAGGCGCGCCAGCCGG
Organism: Janthinobacterium sp. PSPC3-1; assembly: GCF_049896105.1. Lineage (NCBI taxonomy): Bacteria > Pseudomonadati > Pseudomonadota > Betaproteobacteria > Burkholderiales > Oxalobacteraceae > Janthinobacterium > Janthinobacterium sp. PSPC3-1. The sequence continues at coordinate 460,680 of NZ_JAFCTQ010000001.1, forward strand.
CGCTGGCCAAGGCGATCGGCAGCATCCGCCTCGATGGCGGCGCTTTTGTCAAAAACATCAGCATCAGCGAAGCCAGTGGCGACCGCACCAGCATCGTGTTTTCGGCGATTGAAACGGGGCCGGGGGCCATCACGGCGCAAGAGGCGGCGCTGTTTTGAAGCTCCTGAAACACCAGGGCCGCCTGCTGGCCATCGCCTGGGCGCTGGTGGTGGCGCTGCTGCTGGCGCATAACGCCTATCTGTGGGGCGTCAAGCGCATCGCGCCCGAGACCGACATCTTGGCGCTGCTGCCGGTGCAGGAGCGCGACCCGGTGCTGCAGGCGTCGTTCACCCACATGGTCGACGCGGCCCAGCAGCGCCTGGTGGTGCTGGTCGGCGCGCCCGACTGGAACGACGCCAAGCGCGCGGCCGACGCCTACAGCGCGGTGCTGGCGCGCCACGCCGGCCTGTTCGCGGCGACGCCAATCGACGAACAGACGCAGAACGACTGGCTGGCGCTGTTCCGGCAGCACCGCTTGACGTTGCTGACGGCGCTGCAGGAAGCGCAGTTGGGCAAGGAACCCCCGGCGTTCTGGCGCGACTCGGCCCTGAGCCAGCTCTACAGTCCATTTGGCGGCCCCAAGCTGGGCGCCTGGCAGGACGACCCGTTCGGCCTGTTCGGCGGCTGGGTGCAGGAGCGCGCGCAGGAAACCCCGGTGCGCCCGCGCGACGGCCATCTGTTTGTCGCCGACGGCGCGCGCCAGTATGTGCTGCTGCCGATGACCTTGACCGTGCCGGCCTTTTCGCTGGCGGCGCAGGAAACCGTGCTGCCGCTGCTGGCGCAGGCGCAGGCGGCGGCGCGCCAGGCGGTGCCTGACGTGGAGATCATCAGCGCCGGCGTGATCCTGCATGCGGCCGCCGCCAGCAGCCAGGCGGCCGGCGAAATGTCGACCATCGGCCTGGGCTCGCTGGCCGGCATCATCTTGCTGACCTGGCTGACCTTCCGCTCGGTCAAGCCGATTTCATTGATACTGCTGTCGATCGGCATCGGCTGCCTGGGCGCCCTGTCGGTGTGCTGGCTGCTGTTCGGCCGACTGCACCTGATGACGCTGGTGTTCGGCGCCAGCCTGATCGGCGTGGCGCAGGATTACGGTATTTATTTCCTGTGCAACCGGCTGGGCGCCGATCCCGCGCTCGATTCGCGCGCCTTGCTGCGCCGGCTGCTGCCGGGGCTGTGCCTGACCCTGCTGGCGGCGGTGATCGGCTACATGGGACTGGCGCTGACGCCTTTCCCTGGCCTGCGCCACATGGCCGTGTTTTCCGCGCTGGGCCTGGTGTTTGCGTGGCTGACGGTGGTGTTCTGGTTTCCCATGCTGGTGCGGGGCGGCAGCTTGCGCAGCGGCGCGCTGGTGCGCCGCTATGGCGCCGTGCGCGCGTACTGGCCGCAGGTGCGCGCGAATCGCGCCACGCTGCTGAGCGTGCTGGCGTTTGCGGTGCTGGCCGGCGCCGGCATGGCGCGCCTGGGCGTCAATGACGATATCCGGCTGCTGCAGACCCCGCCCGCGCATCTGATCCGCGACCAGCTGAAACTGAGCAAGCTGCTCGACGCGCCGACGCCGGTGCAGTTCTACCTGGTGCGCGGTGACAGTGCCGAAACCGTGCTGCGGCGCGAGGAAGCGCTGAAGCGCCGCCTGCAGCCCTTGATCGAGCAGCGGCACCTCACTGGCGTGCAGGCGATGTCGAACTGGGTGCCGTCGCTGCAATCGCAGCAGGCGCGGCGCGCGCTGCTGGACGACACCATCCTGAAACCGGGCGGCGCGCTCGACCTGCTGGCGCGGTCGGTGGAAGAGGACCCGGCATGGGCAGATCAAGTGCGTACGCAGCTGGCGCAGGCCGGCGCACCGTTGCTCATCGACGACTTTCTGAAAGTGCCGGCCAGCGAACCGTGGCGCCACTTGTGGCTGGGTGAAGTACAGGGCGGCTACGCCTCCATCGTCGCCCTGCGCGGCATGCAATATGCGGCCATTCCGCTGCTGGCGCAGGCCGGCGCCGGCATGCCAGGCGTGCAGTGGGTCGACAAGGTGGCCGAGATTTCATCGGTGCTGGGCCGCTACCGCATCTACATGGGCGCGGTGGTGCTGGGCGCCTACCTGGTGGTGTTCGGCCTGTTGATGCCGCGCTACGGCCGCCGTACCTGGCGCGTGCTGGCGCCGACCGCGCTGGCCAGCCTGGCGGCGCTGGCCTTGCTGGGCTATCTGGGCCAGCCGCTGCAGCTGTTCCATGTGCTGGCGCTGATGCTGCTGCTGGGCGTCGGTGTCGATTACGGCATCTTCATGCAGGAGCATCCCGAGCAGCGCAACCATACGCCGTGGCTGGCGGTCGGCCTGTCTGCCGCCAATACCCTGTTGTCTTTCGGCCTGCTGGCCCTGAGCCACACGGCGGCGCTGCAGGCATTCGGCCTGACCATGCTGATCGGCACGGCGCTGGTATGGCTGCTGTCGCCGTGCTTTGTCGCCCCTGACCTACCTGAGCAACCTGACGCGGCCGATGCCGCAGGAGTGGCCTGATGGCTGTGAAACATGTAATGGCGGCCTCGATGCTGCTGGCGCTGGCTGGCTGCGCCAGTGCGCCGCCTTCGGCTCCGGCCCGCCTGGGCCTGAAACTGGCGCCGGCGGCGCTGGGCGCGACGGTCAGCGTGCAGCAGCATCTGCGCGTCGAGCGGGCGGGGCGCATCGACGAACTCGATGCGGCGCTGGAAGTGGAGCCCACGCACCTGGACCTGGTGGGCCTGGCCTTCGGCCAGCGCGTGCTGTCGCTGCATTACGACGGCAAGGAGGTCACCTCGTGGCGCCACGTGATGCTGCCGGCGCAGGTGCGCGCCGAGGACGTGCTGGAAGACATGCAGCTGACCCTGTGGCCGCGCGAGGCGATCGCGCAAGCGCTGCCGGCCGGCTGGCGCATCGAGGACAGCGGCTTGCGCCGCACCCTGCTGCTGGACGGCGAGGCCGTGACCGTGATCGACTACAGCGCCATGCCGCGCTGGAGCGGCACGGTGGTGCTCGACAACCTGCGCTACCGTTATCGGTTGACGATACAGAACGCACCGGAAAGCCAATGATGATTGCGCCGACCGTCTACCTGAATCACTGCGGCGTCGTCTGCGCGCTGGGCAAGACGCGCGAGCAGGTAAGCGCGCGCCTGTTTGCCGCCGACAGCGGCGTGGCGCCCACCGCGAGCCACTCGCCTGGGCGCGAGCTGCCGCTGGGCGTGGTCGATGCGGCGCTGCCTTCGGTATCGCATCACGCGGCGCCCGCGCGCAGCCGCAACAACCGCATGGCGCTGGCCGCGCTGGCGCAGATCCGCCCGGCCGTCGAGCAGGCCATCGCGCGCTATGGCGCCCACCGCGTGGCGGTGGTGGTCGGCACCAGCACCTCGGGCATCCTCGAATCGGAAGGCGCAATCGGCGCCCATGTAGCGGGCCAGGACCTGCCCGAACGATTTCATTACGGCCAGCAGGAGATGGGTTCGCCGGCCCTGATGCTGGCCGAGGAGCTGGGCATCGATGGCCCGGCCTGGGTCCATTCGAGCGCCTGCTCGTCGAGCGCCAAGGCAATGGCCAGCGCGGCGCGCCTGCTGCGCATGGGCTTGTGCGACGCCGTGCTGGCGGGCGGCGTCGATACCCTGTGCGCCTTTACGGTGGCCGGCTTTTCCGCGCTGGCCTCGGTCAGCGCGCAGCGCTGCAATCCGCTGGGCGAGGGCCGCGACGGCATCAATATCGGCGAGGGCGCGGCGCTGTTCCTGATGACGAAGGAACCGGCCGCGGTCGCCCTGCGCGGCTGGGGCGAATCGTCGGACGGCCACCATATGTCGGCGCCCGATCCGCAAGGCGGCGGCGCGCGGCTGGCGATACAGCAGGCGCTGGCGCGTGCCGGTGTCCAGGCGTCGCAGGTCGATTACGTTAACCTGCACGGCACCGCCACGCAGCAGAACGACGCGATGGAAGCGCGCGTGGTGGCCGACCTGTTCGGCGGGCAGGTCTACGCCAGCTCGACCAAGCCCTTGACGGGCCATGCGCTGGGCGCCGCGGCGGCCATCGAAGCGGCTCTGTGCTGGCTGGCGATGCAGCTTGACAACCGCGAGGGCCTGTTGCCGCCGCACCTGCTCGATGGTGCGCTCGATCCCGCCTTGCCGCCGCTGCGCCTGGCCTTGCCCGGTGCGCGCCTGGGCCGGCCGATCGACTGGGCGCTCAGTAATTCGTTTGCCTTTGGCGGCTCGAACGCCGCGCTGCTGCTGGGGAGGGGAGCATGAGTTTTCCGGATATTGATGACCTGGTGCCGCACTCCGGCGCCATGAGCCTGCTCGACAAAGTGGTGTCGGCCGACGCCGAGAACCTGTGCGCCGAGGTGCGCATCCATGCCCGCAGCGTGTTTTACGATGCGCAGGAAAATGGCGTGGGCAGCTGGATCGGCATCGAATACATGGCGCAGGCGATCGCCGCGCACGCGGGGTATCTGGCGCGCCAGGCCGGCGCACCGGTCAAGATCGGCTTTTTGCTGGGCGCGCGCCGCTACGAGGCGCAGCTGCCACTGTTTGGCGAGGGCAGCGTGCTGCAGGTGCATGTGCACCGGGCGCTGCAGGGCGACAATGGGCTGGGCGCTTTTGAATGCCGCATCGAGGCCGCCGGCGTCGTGCTGGCGCAGGCGACGGTGACGGTGTTCCAGCCCGAGAATGCAACACAATTTCTGCAAGAGAGTTCGAATGGAGCGCAGCATGAGTAACAGTGTATTGGTAACGGGATCGTCGCGCGGCATCGGCAAGGCGATCGCCTTGCGCCTGGCGCGCGACGGCTTTGACGTGGTGCTGCATTGCCGCAGCGGCCGCGCCGAAGCGGCGGCGGTGGCGCAGCAGATCGTGGCGATGGGACGCGCCGCGCGCGTGCTGCAATTCGATATCGGCGACCGTGCCGCGGCGGCAAGCGCGCTGGAAGCCGATATCGCCGCACACGGCTGCTATTACGGCGTGGTATGCAACGCCGGCGTGGCGCGCGACAATGCGTTTCCCGCCATGTCGGGCGAGGACTGGGACATCGTCCTGCAGACCAATCTCGATGGTTTCTACAATGTGCTCAACCCGCTGGTGATGCCGATGGTCCAGCGCCGCAAACCGGGCCGCATCGTCACCATGGCGTCGGTCTCGGGCCTGATCGGCAACCGGGGCCAGGTCAACTACAGCGCCGCCAAGGCCGGCATTATCGGCGCGACCAAGGCGCTGGCGCTGGAACTGGCCAAGCGCGCCATCACCGTCAACTGCGTGGCGCCGGGCCTGATCGAGACCGATATGATCAGCGAGGTGCCGCTCGACGAAGCGTTGAAGATGATCCCCGCGCGCCGCGTCGGCACGCCCGAGGAAGTGGCGGCCGCCGTCAGCTTCCTGGTCGGCGCGGAAGCCGGCTACATCACGCGCCAGGTCATTTCCGTCAACGGAGGCATGGCATGAGCCGCCGCGTCGCCGTCACCGGCATGGCCGGCATCAGCCCGGTTGGCAATGACTGGCCGGCCATCCGCCAGCGCCTGGGCGAGTACCGCAACGCCGTGGTGCGCATGGCCGAGTGGGCCGATTACGAGGGGCTGAACACGCAGCTGGGCGCACCGGCCGCGCCGTTCGAACTGAACGACCGTTATCACCGCAAGGCCGTACGCAGCATGGGCCGCATCGCGCTGATGGCCACGCGCGCCAGCGAACTGGCGCTGCAGGACGCCGGCCTGCTCGACCATCCGCTGCTCAAAGGCGGGCAGATGGGCATCTCCTTCGGTTCCTCGGCCGGCACGCCCAGCGCCATCGGCGACTTCGGCCGCATGATGGAGGAGCGCACCACCAAGGGCATCAACGCCACTACCTACATCAAGATGATGGCGCATACGGCGCCCGTCAATATCGGCGTGTTCTTCGGCGTTACCGGGCGCGTGATCACCACGTCGAGCGCCTGCACCTCGGGCAGCCAGGGCATCGGTTATGCCTACGAGGCGATCGCCGGCGGCAAGCAGCTGGCGATGATCGCCGGCGGTGCCGAGGAACTGTGCGCCACCGAGGCGGCCGTGTTCGACACCCTGTTCGCCACCAGCACCCGCAACGACGCCGGCCACACGACGCCGCGCCCGTTCGACGCCAGCCGCGACGGCCTGGTGATCGGCGAAGGCGCCGGCTGCCTGATCCTGGAGGAACTCGAACACGCCCAGGCGCGCGGCGCCACCATCCACGCCGAACTGGTGGGCTTCGGCACCAACAGCGACGGCTGCCACGTGACGCAGCCGAACGCCGCCACCATGCGCCAGGCGATGCTGCTGGCGCTGACCGACGCCGGCCTGCAGCCGTCCGACATCGGCTACGTGAACGCGCACGGCACCGGCACGCAGCAGGGCGACATCGCCGAGTCGCAAGCCACCTTCGAGGTATTCGGCGGCCAGGTGCCGATCAGCTCCCTGAAAAGCTACATGGGCCACACCCTGGGCGCCTGCGGTGCGCTGGAAGCATGGATCAGCATCGAGATGATGCGCGAAGGCTGGTTTGCGCCGACCATCAATCTGCAGGACGTCGACCCGCAATGCGCGGCGCTCGACTATATCGCCGGCGAGGGCCGCGCCATCGACTGCGATTACGTGATGTCGAATAACTTTGCGTTTGGCGGGATTAATACCTCGCTGATTTTCAAGCGTTACCGGCCATGAATCTGATGCGGGCAAGTGTGCTGCTGATGCTGGCCATGTTGACCGCTTGCGGCACCTTGTCGCGCATGGAAATCGACGCCGACAAGGTGTCGGCGGAGCGCTACGCCGCCAGCGGCGACCTGCGGGCCGAAGTCGATGCGCTGGCACGGCCGCTGATCGATGGCGGAACCACGCCCGGCCTGGTGGTGGGCGTTTTATTGCCGGATGGCAGTGTGCAGTGTTTTGGCTACGGCACCACGGAACATGCCATCGGCGGTCGCCAGCCCGATGGCGATACCTTGTTTGCCGTCGGCTCGGTGAGCAAGGGTTTTTTGAGCGCGACGACGGCAGTGCTGGTGCAGCAGGGTGTCTTTGCATGGGATGACACGCTGGAGAAGTTATTACCTGCCGGTACACCATTGAGTCCCTCCGCACGCAAGATCACCTTGCTGCAGCTGGTCACGCATACCTCCGGCTTGCCGCGTCAGCCATTCACGCCGCAAACCTTGCTGTATTTTGTCGAATATCTCTTTACGGGCGAGAGCTTCTACCGGCATTTCGACCGTGACTATCTGGTGGCCTATCTGGCCGATTTCAATGCGCCAGCGACCAGCACGCCGATGTATTCCAATATCGGCTATGGCCTGCTGGGTCATGTGCTGGAGCTGCATACCGGTAAAAAGATGGATGCGCTGGTACAGGAAACCATCTTGCGTCCCCTGGCGCTCGACAGTACCGGCTATCGTCCGCAGCAGCTGCCCGGTTTTTCCACGCGCGCGCATGGCCATGTCGGCGACCAGCCGAAATTCATGCGGCGGGGAAGCGAAGCGCCGGATTGGGAATTTACCGATGTCCTGACCGGTTCGGCAGCCTTGTATTCGACGGCAAATGATTTGTTGCGCTATGCAAAAATCAATATTGAAGGCAGCGGCAATGCGCTGCTGGACCGCGCATTGCAGGATACCCTGCATGTCAGGGTAGACCGGCCACTGGAAGCGGCGGCGCTGGCCTGGCTGGTGGACGATATCGATGGCCATAAAATTACCTACCAGGTTGGTTTCGTGGCAGGTTATTCCAGCTATATCGGTCTGGATGTGAAAAGCCGGACAGGCATTGTGGTACTGCAAAACAGTTTTAATTGGACCAATAGTATCGGTCATCGTTTGTTGCTGAGAATTGCCAAGCAAAAATCCTCCTGATCATGAAATGAATCGGAGCTAATCCATGGAGATCCATATGAAGCCAGGTTTTAAATTAGCCGCTGTCGCACTGTGCGTGGCAGCTTTCGCCGGATGCAAAAGCCGGCCAGTCGAGCACACGGCATACCAGACCACCTTGCCGCAGGTCGGCACCGTGGCAACCATCGGCATCGGCGAGAAGATGCTGACAAAAAGCGATGCCGTGGAAACGCGTGCAATGATACTGGCGCAGGATCAGCCGATTGGCGAGTTTATCGTTCGCAAAGGTACTTACTCGCAAATTGCAGACAAGGATGAATATCAGACTTTTGGTGGCGTGCTGATCACTAGTGCTGTTGGCTTGCCCGTGAAACACAATAAAATCCATCTGTTCAGCAAAGATGGATCCATCTGTATCGGACGCGCACCGTGTGCAAAATTTGATTATGTAATGGGCGTGACGACCAATTACCAGATGGCGAGTTTCCAGAGCACATTGATCTACAGCGGCCGGATCGGTAACAGAATTACGCTCGGTTATCGCGAATTTCAACGCAATGTCGCCCGTCCGGCATTTAATAATGACGTGGCTTATGATTTGTCGGAATCCATGATCGTGGGCTACAAGGGCGCGCGACTGGAAGTGCTGAGCGCTACCAACACCGAAATCAGCTATAAAGTGCTTGCAGGATTCGATTGATCGGCGTTCAGGCCAGCATCTGGCTGCTCGATGCGCGCAGCATCGACGATGCCTTGCTTCCCGGGTTTGAATCCTGGCTGTCGCCACAGGAACTGGCGCGCTACCGGCGTTTCATGCGGCCGCAGCGCCAGCGCCAGTTTTTGCTGGGGCGCGCCTTGCTGCGCACCTTGCTGGGCCAGGCGCTGGCTCTGCCGGCCGCATCCATCGTGCTGGAAGAGCGGCCCGGGCAGGCGCCGCTGGCGCCGGCGGGCGCGCCCCATTTCAGCCTGTCGCACAGTGGGCACTGGATCGCCTGCACGCTGAGCGAACAGATTGCGGTGGGGCTCGATATCGAAGTAATGGATCAGGAAAGAGACCTGCCGGCGCTGGCACGGCAGGCCTTTGGCGACGCGGTTGCCGAGGGACTGGCGGCCATGGCGCATGCGGAGCAGGTGGTCTCGTTTTACCGGCGCTGGAGCGAATACGAGGCGCGCTACAAGCTGGGAGCTGCGGCTGGCGAGGCGGCCAGCTGCGTGGCGCTGGCCCATGCCGAGTTGTCCATCGTGCTGTGCAGTGCGGCACCGCTGGCGCAGCCGCCCCAATTGCGCAGGGCGGCGCTGGCGCTGGCGCCTGGCTAGTCGCCGCGCACCACGATTTCCTGTAGTTGCGGTTCGCGCTGGCGCATGAAGCGCACGATGGAGTCGACGCTGACGACGTCGATCTGGCGCGTCATGCGGCGCTCGAACGGGTGGTCGTCAAAGGCGATATTGGCGCGGAACATGCGCGCGCCCAGGCGGGTGGCGGCGGGAATGCTGAGCGTCTGCGGCGCGTAGCTGGCGCTGCGCAGCCAGCCTTGCGCTTCGGCCCGCGTTTCGATCTTGCCCGGTTCATTGCTGGCGGCGGCCAGGGTTTCCAGCACCCACTGGTTCGAATTCTGGTACTTGGTGGAAAACGGGTAGGCCAGCATATTGTAGTGCGCCTCATGCAGGCGCTTGGGCGTGTTCGACGTCAGCAGGCGCGCCAGTTGCTGCTGGATTTCCTGGCTGGGGATCAGGATCAGCGTTTCATACATGAACACGTCATCCATGAAGAAGTTGCCCAGTCCCTCGTTGTACAGCGACGATTGCGCCGTGCCGCATTCGTTCAGCTCATGCACCACGAGCCAGCGTCCCTGCGGATGGTCGCGCCAGGCCAGCGCCATGTGCGAATAGCGCAGCTGGTATTTCGACAGGTCCTGCCCGGCGCGCGCCACCAGCGCCACCTGCGCGCCCGAGGCGTCGAGCGCCTGCCAGGTTTTTTGCGCCAGCGCCATCGATTTGACGAGCGTATTGGCGTCGGTCGGTTTTTCTTCGCAGGAACGTCCCGCATGGGCGGCGCCGGCCAGCAGCAGGCTGAAAACGAGTATCGTCAGGCGTTTCATGGTGTCATACCTTTGAATGATGGATCAGGGTCTTGCCCACTTCGTTCGGGATAAAGGCGATCGCCTTGCCGGACAGCACCAGCATATGGCCGGTCGACAGGGCCACCACGCTGACCACGGTGCCGGCCGCCAGCGACAGGCCTTCGGCCGCTTTCGCGCTCATCCGGATCGAGGCGCCGCCCGCTTCGGACGCACTTTTCAGTACCACCACGATGCCTTCGCCCACTGTTTCGACGCTGGCGACAACGATTGCGCCCGAGCCGGCCAGCATCGACAGCGTGCCGCCCACGACCACGGCGGAGCCTTCGCTCAGCGCTTCCGAGCCGCGCGACAGATTGCGCGAGCCATCGGCATGGGCCAGGCCCGGCACCGTGGCCGACAGCGCCAGGGTGAGGTAAAAGGGCAGCAGGTATTTGTTGGTCAGCTTCATCGATGTCTCCTTCATGTGTGCCAATTGGCAACGTCATCATTGTCGATGGCCGCTATTTGGTCAATCAAAATGCTACTCGTAGTGGGCGGCCATACTGCGGGTATCACTTTTTGATACCATGTTGTTCTTTATCAAGCAAAGGATGGCCATGCAGCAAACCCACGCCCTGATCGAAGCCCTCAAGCGCCTGCTCAAGGCACGCTGCGTGACCTACGCCGAACTGGCGCGCAGGATAGGTGTGTCCGAGGCCAGCGTCAAACGCATGTTTTCGCTCAAACAATTTACCTTGCAGCGGATGGAGCAGATCCTGGTGGCCATCGACAGCGATTTCCAGCAGCTGGCGCTGGCCGTGCAGGCGGCGCAAGCGGCGCCGACCCTGATCACGGGGCTGACCTATGCGCAGGAAAAGGAAATCATCGAAGACACCAGGCTGTTCATCGTCGCCGTCTCGGCCCTCAATCTGCTGCCGCTGGAACAGATCACCGCCATCTACGACATCAGCGAAGCGCAGGCGGTCAGCTGTTTGCTGCGCCTGGACAAGATCGGTTTCCTGGAACTGCTGCCGAACAACAGGGTCAAGCTGCTGGTGGCGCGCACGTTTGCGTGGATACCGAATGGCCCGATCCATGCGTATTTCAAGCAGGAAGCCTATGACGATTATCTGAACTCGCAGTTCGATGGCGACAGCGAACTGCTGCGCCTGGTGAACGTGATGCTGTCGAAAAAATCCACGGCGGCGCTGCTGGAACGGCTGCAGCAGGTGGCGGTGGAGTTTTCGCGCCTGCACCAGGAAGACGCGCGCCTGCCCGGCGAGGAACGGCTGGCGATCAGCTTCATGCTGGCGGCGCGGCCATGGATGCCGCAAACCTTCAAGGCGCTGCTGCGCCAGTAGGGTTTATTGCGGCGGTTGCTCTTCCTTCATCTGCGACAGCAAACGCCAGGCAAAAAAGCCCAGCAAGCCCACGCCCAGCAGCAGGGCGGCCCACAGCGCGGCCATCCGCCATGGCGCGCCCGTGCCGGCCTTGGCGGGCGCGGCATCGGCGGCCCCCGCAAGCGCCGTCAGCGTACCCACGGTGGCAATCGGCAGCGCCTGCAATTCGCCATCGCGGTAGCCGGGCGCCACTTGTGACAGCGGCTGAGCCGCCGGCTGGGCGTCGGCCTTGCCGAACACCAGGCGGTACGGCCCCTTGCCGCCGGCCAGGAACACCAGCGTTTCCGGCGTCCAGCCCAGGCGCAGGACAGGGGCGGTGGCCGGCAGCGCCGTGCCTTCGGTCTGCGGGCGCAATACCCATTGCGTGGTCTGCACCACCGGCATGGCCAGTTCGCCCGACACTCTTTCCTTGCCGGCGTCGCTGATGCGGTAAAAGCTGGTGCTCAGGAGCGGGTCGAAATACGCGCCCGCAGATGGCCGCGGCCGCGTTTGCTGGTGCAGATGCAGCCGGCGCTGCGGCACGTAAGTACTCTGGCGATAGACGCCGAGGGTCACCGGCAGCACCACATTCGCTTGCGCAAACTGCAGCGCGATGCTGTCGGCGGGAATCGCGACCGGCGTGGCGTACACCCATTCCCCGGGCTGCTTGCCGGCCACGCCCTGCAGCACGATGGCGGCGCGCGGCGGCGCCGCCTCGGTCTCGCTGACGGCCTGCGCCGCGATGGACGCAAACAGCAGCGGCTGGCCGTCCTGCCAGCTCAGGCGCGCATAGCGGAAGGCGCGCGGCGCGAACACGATGCTGTCGTTGGCCAGCGTCTGCGTGTCGCTGTTGCTGAGCCAGTTCAAGGTCGTGGTGCCAACCGCGTCCCATTGCTTCAGGTCGTCGCTCACTTCCAGCAGCACCTGGGCGCTGTAGTCGCCGGCTTCGGCGGGCGGCGCAAAGCGCAGCGCGCCGATGCGGCTGCCCGGCGCCTGCTGGCCGATATCGAGGATCAGCGCCTGCAGGCTCTTGCCTGCCGCGGCTGTCCCGGTCCCGGCACTGGCGCTGACCGACAGCAGCCGGCCGTCGCTGCCGGTGCGGATCTGCACGTTCTGCAAGCCGCCGCCGCCCGCCGCGCTGCCCGTCACGGGGAAGATGCGCGCGGCGATGCTGCTGCGCTGGGTGTTCGATTGCGCTGGCGGCGTGCTGATGGCGAACGGCAGGCGCTGGCCGTCGCTGTCGACCAGCCGTACATCGGCCAGGTTGCCGGTGCGCGCGTGCAGGTAGACCTCCCTGGGTAGCGGCAAGCGGGCCACGCCGGCGCCGGCCTGCACGGCCACCGGCATGCTCCAGCCGTAGCTGGACGGATGGTCCGGCGTGGCTTGCGCCAGCGCCGTGCCGCAAATCAACGCCGCGCATGGCAGCAAGTTCAGTTTCATGTCCCCTCCGCTGTTGGTTCCATCATGGTCTCGGCCTTGGGAAACGGCGCCAGGTAGCCGATCAAGACCATCAGCAAACCGACGCCGACAAACGACACGATACGGGCGATGCCGCCCACGTTCGACAGGTCGACCAGGAACAGTTTCAGCACCACCAGCACCAGCAGCACCGCACCCAGGCTCCATTGCTGGCGCCGCTGGTGCCGCGCCGCATGGCGCATCAGCAGCAGGGCGGTAATGCTCCACACCAGCGACAGCATGGCTTGCACGAACTGCGAGGCCATCAGGTCATCGAATTCGTAGGGCACGCCCATGTAGTTCGAGACCGTACGCAGCAGCAGCAGGTTGAACCAGCCATAGACAAAACAGGCGGCCACCACCGGCACGCGCGCCTGGAACTGGTCCAGCCACAGCGGCTGGCCGGCACGCAGCAGGCGCCAGGCGGCAATGCCCAGCAGGATGGCAAAGCCGCTGCTGATGTCGAGCGGATTGAGCAAAGGCAGATAGGGCAGGGGCGCCATGGCGCCGTTGTCGATCAGGTTCCAGATGGCGATCAGCACCAGCGACCATGCTGCCCCCAGCGGTATCAGCGTGTGCTGGTACCAGCCGGCGATCGGCGCCACCGGCCAGCCACCGGCACGGCAGCGGCGGATCAGCAAGGCCAGCGCCAGCATCATGGCCCAGGCCGGCAGATAGCGCGACCAGGCCGGGCTGACAGCGTCGCCCTGGCCAGCCAGCCAGGCGTCGATATGGATCGCGCCCACCGGCCACAGCATCAGCCATGGGCCGGCAATGCGCACCGTATGCAGCAGGCGCAGCACGCGCAGCTCGATGCGCCAGCCGGCGCGCGACCAGGTGCGCAGCATGAATTCACCGCTGGCCAGCATGCAGGCCAGCGCCAGCCAGGACAGGCCGGTCGGCAGGTATTCGCGCACATACAGGGCCATCAGCATATTGGCGCTCCACAGGCCCAGGCCGATCCAGACGGCCGGCGTAAACCAGCGCAGCTGCGGCCAGGCCAGGCGACGCGCCAGCAGCGCGAACAGCGGCGTGGCGATGCTGACCAGGATCAGGTACAGCGCCAGCCAGTGTTCGCCCGCGTGCGGATGCATGCTGCCCTTGCCATCGACCAGGCGCAGCAGCCAGCTGGTGAGCGGGAACAGGATGCCGACAAACCACAGCAGGCCGCTCCATTGCAGCAGCGGCAGCGCGGCCAGCGACAGTTTTTCATTGATTTCCACGCGCGCCTGGCGTTGCGTGAACCAGCTGCTCGCCAGCGCCGCGGCGCCCAGCAGCAGCGCGCTGACAAAGGTGCCGTGGAACAGGTTGCTTGGGTGCTCATTCCATTCCAGGCCCATGCGCAGCAGCAACACGATGCCGGCCAGCAGTTGCACCACCAGCAGCAGCAAGCGCGGCACCGTCCATTGCAGGCGCTGCGCCAGCCAGAACAGGCCGCCGGCAACTGCCAGCGCACTGACGGTCAGCAGGTTCAGCTGCGTGATGGCGTCGGTGCGCAGCAGGATTTCGGTCCACAGTCCACCGAGCAGCCAGGCGGTGGCGCCGGTCAGGAACACCACCGACAGGCCCTGCATCAGTTCCGGTTCCAGGCTGGCGTGCACGACGCCTTGCTGGCGGCGGAAGTTGATCGCCATCAGCAGGGCGGCGGCGGCCAGCAGCAAGAAGCCCAGCCACAGGTTCGATTGCAGCGCGGTCGGCGTATCCATGTCGGCCAGGATGCCGAGGAAGGACAGCCAGGCGGCGGCCTGCACCAGCAGGCCGAAAGCCCAGGCCAGCGGCTGGCGCTGGCGCAGGCCGACCCAGACGATGCCGGCGCCTTCCAGGGCCCAGGCGGCGGACGTCCAGCGGCCGTCGAGCGCAAACGGAATCGCCAAAGTACCGAACACGACGCCGAGCGCCAGGAAGGCTTCGGCCAGCAATTTGAAGTGGCCGCTGTGGCGGCGCCACAGGGCAAGCGCCAGGCCGGTATAGAACAGGCCGGCGACCAGGGCCGAAAACGCCAGGCCGAAATGCAGGTCCTTGACCAGCCCATACTGCAGGCCCATGGCGGCCAGCGGGGTGCCGAACACCAGCGTGCCGTCCACGTAGTGCTTCAGGCGCGGCGCCTGGCGTGCGCAGTAGGCGATCGCGATGCCGACATAGAACAGCACGAACAGGATCAGGAACAGCTGGCTCGACAGATAGTTTTCCGGCGTATAGCGCAGCAGGCCCCAGGCGGTGGCGACCACGAAGGTAAAACCGAAGCTCAGCACGTTCAGCACGCGCCAGGCGCGTTTCAGGGCGATGGCAAACACGCCGGCGTTGAGCAGCGCGTAATAGCTGAACAGGCCGATATGGCTGCCGCCGCCGGTCGACACGAGGATCGGCACGGCAAAGCCGCCGATAATGCCGAACACGGCCAGCCAGACAGCGTTTTGCAGCACCGCCAGCAGGCAGGTAAAGGCGGTCAGCACGAACAGCAAAACGAAGGCCAGGCCGGCCGGCATCAGTTCGTACAGGCGGAAGGCGCCAAAGGTGACCAGCATCAGTATCGCCAACGCCGTGCCTTGCAGCGGCAGGCTGATGCCGGGGCGCGCCACGCGGATGCGCCAGGCCCAGGCCAGCAGGGCAATATCGGCCAGCGCGATGCCGGCCAGGCGCAGCTCGATCGGCAAGGTCACTTGGGCCGACACGTATTTGAGCAGGAAGCTGACGCCGAGGAACAAAATCAGCAAGCCCAGCTTGGCGACCAGGTTGCCCGTAAACAGCCAGGCTTTTGCCTTGGCAAACAGCTCGTTGCCAGGGGCGACCCAGGCCGGGGTATTTGGCAGGTCCGGCGCCGGCGGGACGGGTTTGGCGGGCTGCGCAGGAGCTGCCGGCGGCAGTGGCGCCGGCTCGGGAGCGGGCCGCGGTGTGGGCTTGTCGAGCGAAATGGTAATCGCCGGTGGCACAGGCACAGGCGCAGGCACGGGTATCGGCACCGGTGGCGCGGCCTCGGCTGGTGGGGCCGGTTCCACCCTGGCTTCGGTCCTGGCCTCCACCGTCGCTTCGGCGTGCTTGCGCGCCATGGCAGGCCCTGGATCGAGCACGGTCAGGCGCTCCTGGATACTGTCGACTTCGCGGCGCAAGCGCGCCGTGACGGCTTCGAGCTCGGCCACTTTGCGGCGGCTTTTCATGGCGACGACAAAGGCGGTAATCAACAAGCCCAGCAATACCAGCGGTATCAATACAAACATAGGTCGGCTTTCCTGGCAGGACAGGGCGCAACAGGAGGAGGCACCCGATGTATGCGCACCTTACCTTATTATCAAGAAACGGGGTTTTCTTATAGCCATGTGGCAATTCCTCCGAAGAAGTGGCCAGCATGTAATGTCCGGCCCTGGCCGGTATTGATTGGAAGCAATACCACGACATTCAGATTGTCGTGCGCAGGATAGTGCTGTATTTTAGCAATTCGTTCACTTCCCATTTCCACGCCATGAGTCAGAGCAGCCAGTTTTCCTTGTTGTCGCAGCGCCGCTTCGGGCCGTTTTTCTGGACCCAGTTCTTTGGCGCCTTCAACGACAATCTGTTCAAGACGGCGCTGATGGTGATCCTGGCCTACGATGCGCTGAGCTGGACCACGCTCGATCCGTCCACCATCACCAATCTGATCCCCGGCCTGTTCATCCTGCCCTACGTGGTGTTCTCGGCCACCGCCGGCCAGCTGGCCGACAAATTCGAAAAGGCCGGCCTGGCGCGTTTCGTGAAATGGATGGAACTGGCCATCATGGCGGTCGCCGCCGCCGGCTGGATGACGCACACCCTGTGGCTGCTGGTGGCGGCCGTGGTCGGCATGGGCATCCATTCGACCCTGTTCGGCCCCGTCAAATATGCCTATTTACCGCAGCAGCTGAAACCCGAGGAACTGGTTGGCGGCAATGGCCTGATCGAGATGGGCACCTTTGTCGGCATCCTGCTCGGCGAGATACTGGGCGCGGTGCTGATCGTGCACAAGCCGCTGGGCGTGGAGCTGGTGGCCGGCGCGACGATCGCCGTCGCCATTTTTGGTTTGATCGCCAGCTACCGCGTGCCGCGCACGCCGGCGCCCGAGCCGGACCTGAAGATCAGCATCAATTTCGTCGCCGAATCGTTCCGCAACCTGAATTTTTCGCGCAAGAACCGTCCCGTCTTCCTGGCCATGCTGGGCAACTCCTGGTTCTGGTTCTATGGCGCGCTGATCCTGGCCCAGTTCCCCGTCTATTCGAAAGACTTTTTGCATGGCGACCATAGCGTGTTCGTGCTGCTGCTGACGGTGTTTTCGGTCGGTATCGGCACCGGTTCGCTGCTGTGCGAGAAATTGTCCGGCCACAAGGTCGAGATCGGCCTGGTGCCGTTCGGCTCGATCGGCCTGTCGCTGTTCGGCATCGACCTGTTCTTTGCCAGCAATGCCTATGCGAATACGCAGATCGTCGATGCGCTGGCCTTTGTCAGCCAGGCCGGCGTGCCGCGCATCCTGTTCGATATCGTCATGATCGGCGTCTTCGGCGGTTTCTTTATCGTGCCGCTGTTCGCGCTGATCCAGACCCGCTGCGACCCGAAACATATTTCGCGCACGATCGCCGGCATGAATATCCTCAACGCCCTGTTCATGGTGGCGGCGGCCGGCGTGGCCATTGTGCTGCTGGGACAAGGTTTTACCATTCCGCAGTTGTTCCTGGTTACCGCCATCCTGAACGCGCTGGTGGCGGCGTATATCTTCTCGCTGGTGCCGGAATTCCTGATGCGCTTCCTGGCCTGGATCCTGATCCAGACCGTGCACCGCGTGAAAGTGGTCAATGGCGAACGGATTCCCGCCGAAGGCGCGGCCGTGCTGGTATGCAACCATGTCAGCTATGTGGACGCCATCGTCATCGTGGCGGCCAGCCCGCGCCCGATCCGCTTCGTGATGGACCACAAGATTTTCAAAATGCCGCTGATGGGCTGGCTATTTCGCACCGCCAAGGCGATCCCGATTGCCTCGGCCAAGGATGATCCTTTCCTGATGGAGCGCGCCTTTGTCGATATCGCCCAGGCCCTGCATGAAGGCGACCTGGTGTGTATCTTCCCGGAGGGCAAGCTTACCCGCACCGGCCAGATCAGCGAGTTCAAGGGCGGCATCGCCAAGATCGTGGCGCGCAGCAAGGTGCCGGTGATCCCGCTGGCGCTGCGCGGCCTGTGGGGCCACTTGCTCAGTCACCGCAACGGCCACCTGTTCGAGCGCGCCTTCAAGGCCGGCCTGCGCTCGCGCCTGTCGCTGGCCGTCGGCGTGCCGGTGGCGCCCGAGGACGCCACGCCGGAGTTGCTGCAGCAAAAAGTCCAGGATTTGCGCGGCAAGTGGAAATAAGCTTCAGTTCGGTGATGCGCCAGCCAGGTGCCGCTCCAGCAGCGCGACAATCGCCGTATAGTCGACCGGCTTGGTGAGGTGGAAGTCGAAGCCCGCCTCAACGGTGCGCTGGCGGGCGTCGCCCTGGCCCCAGCCCGTCAGCGCGATCATCAGGCAGTCGCGCCCGTTGGCCAGCTGGCGTATCTGGCGCGCCGTTTCATAGCCATCCATGCCCGGCATGCCCAGGTCCATCACGATCAGCCGCGGCCAGGCCAGCGCGACCTGGATCAGCGCCTGCTGGCCGTCGTAGGCCACGGCTGCCGCATGGCCATCGAGCTGGAACATGGTTTGCAGCGCGTCGGCCGCATCGCGGTTGTCGTCCACCACCAGGATTTGCAGGGCGGCGCAGGCGGGCGCGTTCGCCGCGCTGGCCGCGGTCACCGCTTCGGCTGGCGGCACCGGCATCTCCCTGGCCGGCAGGGTCACCACGAAGCGGCTGCCTTGTCCCGCCCCGGCGCTATACGCCTGCACGCTGCCGCCGTGCATTTCGGCAAACTGGCGCGACAGGCTGAGGCCTATCCCCAGGCCGCTGGCCAGCTGGCCCGACACCGTGCGGCTCTGTTCGAACATGGAAAAGATGCGCGGAATTGCCTCAGCGTCGAGGCCGATGCCATTGTCTTCCACGCTCACCTGCAATTGCTCGCCCGCCATCTGCGCGCTGATATCGATGCGCCCGCCCGGCGGCGTGAACTTGATGGCGTTCGAGACGATATTGGCGAAGATCTGCACCAGGCGCGCATAGTCGGCGTGCAGCAGCACGGGGTGCGGCGGCAAGTCCACCGCCAGGGCGATCTGCCGCGCACTGGCCGGTTCCTGGCACAGCTCCACCACATGCCCGATGACCTGCTCGAGCAGCACATCCTGGCGCTGCAATGCCACCTTGCCGCTGGTGATGCGCGCCACGTCGAGCAGGTCATCGACCAGGCGCATCAGTTGCGTGACCTGCCGCTCGATCACGTCCCTGACCTTGCCGATCTGTTCGGAACCGGGATACAGCCGGTTCAGCAGGGCGGCCGAGGTGCGGATCGGCGCCAGCGGATTGCGCAGTTCGTGGCCCAGGGTGGCGATGAATTCATCCTTGCGCCGGGCGCTTTCGCGCACCTGGTACTGGCGCGCACGGGCCCGCTGCATGGCATGAGCCGAGGTGATCAGGGTCAGGGCGCGCACCGGGCGTTCCAGCAGGGTCAGGTTGCCGAGGGTGGAAATCGCCTGCCGCAGCGGCAGCGAGTCCTGGCCGCTGCGCGTCAGCAGCAGGATCGGCAAGTCGGACCAGTCAGGTTGTTGCTGCGCGTAATCGTTGAGCACCTGCCAGGCGCCCGCATGCAGGGCTTCCTCCACGGTCAATACGCCGCCCGCGCCCAGGCTCATTTGCTGCGCCAGTTCGCCGACCGAGTGGCACGCCAGGCTGTCGATGGTCGCGCTGGCCAATACCTTGACGGCCAGGGCGGCATCCTGGCCGGCCGGCGCGTGGATCAGGATGCGCTGTTCCATGGCCGGTCCTAGGGGAAGGGCGTGCCGCCGACGGTGGGCATGCCCGACAGGATGCCGTGAAAGCCGGCCAGCGGCGGACCGATGCGGATGCCCTGCGGGCCGATCTCGAAGCGGCGTATGCTGCGCTCATGCGCGCTGCCGCGCTTCTTGAACACGGAAATGGCTTGCCGCACTTCGCCTTCCGTTTCGTAATAGCGCAGCATGATGACGCTGTCGGCCAGGTAGCTGGCGTCGGCCGAGGTGGTCATGGCCGTGCCGATCATGTTCTGCTGCACCCCCACCAGCAAGGTGGCCACGCCGCGATGGCTCAGGTAGTTCAGCAGTTCGTGCAGATAGGTGCTTTGAAAGCGTTCGTCGGGCACCGCGTTCATGTAGCCATTCAGGCTGTCGATGACGATCACGCGCGCGCCCCGTTCGGCGGCATCGACCACGGCCTGGGCGAATTCGCCCGGCGTCAGCTCGGCCGGGTCGATCTGCTGGGCGCGCAGCAAGCCGTTCTGCATCGCCTCGCGCAGGCGCATGCCCACGCTGTCGGTGCGGTTGAGCAGCTTGCCGCGCGCTTCTTCGAACAGGAACATGGCGCACGGTTCGCCGCGCAAGGTGGCCGCGTGCACGAACTGCGCCGCCAGGGTCGATTTGCCGCTGCCGGCCGGCCCGGAGATAAGGGTGCTCATGCCTTCTTCCAGGCCGCCGCCGACCATCGCGTCCAGTTCCGCCACGCCGCTCGACAGGCTGACGCGGCCGGCCTCGCTGCGGCTGTCGGCCGCCACCAGGCGCGGATACACCACCAGCCCGCCACTGGCGATCTTGTAGTCGTGCGCGCCGCCGCGAAACGGCACGCCGCGGTATTTCACCACGCGCACGCGGCGCCGGTCATTGCCGTACGCCTGGTTCTGCAGTTCGAGCGAGATCACGCAATGGGCCACGCTGCGCACCTGCAAGCCGTCGTCGAGGGCCGAGCGGTCGTCGATCAGCACGGTGGTGCAGTGGCGGCTGGCCAGGTATTGTTTCAGCGCCACCACCTGGCGCCGGTAGCGCAGCGGGTTTTCCGCCAGCAACTGCAATTCCGACAGCGAATCGAGCACCAGCCTGGCCGGCCGGTGTTTGTCAATCGCCGCCAGGATGCGCTGGTTGGTGGCGGCCAGTTCGATCTCGGACGGGTGGAAGATGGTGTACTGGCGGTCCGGGTCGAGCATGTCGTCGCTGGGCGCCACTTCCTCGATGCCGATGCCGGCCAGGTCCCAGCCGTGCGACAGGGCCGCGCCGCGCAGCTCGATTTCGGATTCGGCCAGCGCCATGTACAGCACCGGTTCGCCCAGGCGCACGCCTTCCATCAGGAATTGCAGCGCCAGCGTGGTCTTGCCGGTGCCCGGTTCGCCTTCGAGCAGGTACAGGCGATCGGGCACCAGGCCGCCGGCCAGGATGGTGTCAAGGCCGGCCACGCCGGTCGAGCGTGGGGCTGCCGCAGGCTGCGCCGCCTGCGCCGCCTGTGCCTGCTTGGGTGCCGGTGTCGTCATCGCCGTTCGCTTTCCCGGCCTGGCATGCTGCCTCGGCCGTCATGAAGCGGCCTGTCTGTCCAGGGCCGGTGAATATGGTAGCGCATTCGCCGCAGCATGTCTTTTCAATACCATTGGTAAATAACCATGCCGATTTGCATGTTTTTTGCGCCGCCGCAACGCTTGCCATGCTGGCAAGCAAAGAAAGCACGACCCTGATACAGTAGCTGCAGCAACCACTTCTTCGCCTTGCCGTTTTATCGTCGCCCGCCAGCCTTGCTTGACGCAAAGCAAGCCCAGCGGTGACCGCGTCCTTGCCGGATCGATGCGTCAATGAAATCAAAAAGTTTCCATGTATCAATTGTAAATCTGCTTGACCATTTTAGAATGATCGTTCATTCTTTGATCTGCGTTAATAAATTACCTCATTTCTAACGACACTAAGCCCGCTTCTTTTTCAGAAAGTCCAAGATGCAACCAACATTTTCCCTGACGTCGCCGCGTACGAGCGGCGCTATTGCCGTTCTGTGCGCCACTGTAATCATGGCCGGCTGCAGTAAAAAACAGGCCGCGCCTCCGCCGCAGCAAGCGCCGCAGGTTGTCGTGTTTACTGTTAATCCGGCTGCGTTGCCGATGGTGGCCGACCTGTCCGGCCGGACCAATGCGTATCAAGTGGCCGATGTGCGTCCGCAAGTGGGCGGCCTGATCCAGAAGCGCCTGTTTGTCGAAGGCGCCGATGTGAAAGCCGGCACGCCGCTGTACCAGATCGATTCGGCCAGCTACCAGGCGTCCTACAATTCGGCCAAGGCCGCGTTGACCAAGGCCAAGGCCAACCTGCTCACTTCCGGTCCGAAAGTCGCGCGCTACAAGGAACTGGTGGCCATCGAAGGCGTCAGCCGCCAGGAATACGATGATGCCGTCGCTACCTACGAGCAAGCCAAGGCCGACGTGGAAGCGGCCACTGCGGCGCTGGAATCGGCCAATATCAACGTGCGCTACACCACCGTGACGGCGCCGATCAGCGGCCGCACCAGCCGCTCGACCGTGACGGCCGGCGCGCTGGTGACGGCTGGCCAGGCCGAAGCGCTGACGACAGTGCAGCAGCTCGATCCGATCTATGTCGACGTGACCCAGTCGAGCACCGACCTGCTGCGCCTGAAGCGCCAGCTGGCCGACGGCAGCCTGAAGAAAGCCGGCGACGGCCAGGCCAAGGTCAATCTGATCTTGCCGGACGGCACCAAGTACAGCGAACCGGGCAAGCTGCAGTTCGCTGGCGTCAGCGTCGAGCCGACCACCGGCAACGTGGTGCTGCGCGCGCTGTTCCCGAACCCGAAAGGCGAGTTGCTGCCAGGCATGTTCGTGCGTGCCCAGCTGGAAACGGGTATCGATGACAAAGCCATCACCGTGCCGCAAGTGGGCGTCTCGCGCAACCAGAAGGGCGAAGCCACCGCCATGGTCCTGAACAAGGAAAACAAGGTCGAGCAGCGCATCATCACCACCAACGGCACCTCCGGCACCAGCTGGATCGTGACGTCCGGCCTGGCCGCCGGCGACCGCGTGATCGTGGAAGGCTTGCAGAAAATCAAGCCGGGCGCGCCTGCCGTCGCCGTGCCTGCCGCTGCGCCTGCCGCCGCCGGTGGCGCACCAGCCGCACCGGGTGCAGCACCAGCCGCGTCAGCACCAGCCGCCAGCGCCCAATAATTCAGGAGAATATTAATGGCCCGTTTTTTCATTGACCGCCCGATTTTTGCCTGGGTGGTCGCGATCGTGATCATGCTTGCCGGCATAATCTCGATCCTCAGTTTGCCGATTGCGCAGTATCCAAGCATCGCCCCGCCGTCGATTTCGATCAGCGGCTCCTACCCTGGCGCCTCGGCCAAAACGGTGGAAGACGCCGTGACCCAGGTCATCGAACAAAAGATGAAGGGCATCGATGGCTTGCGCTACATGTCCTCGTCCAGCGATTCGACCGGTGGCATCAGCATCACGCTGACGTTTACCAACGGCACCAATCCCGACATCGCCCAGGTGCAGGTACAGAACAAGCTGCAACTGGCCACGCCGCTGCTGCCGACCGCTGTCACCCAGCAGGGCCTGGTGGTGGCCAAGGCCACCAAAAACTTCATGATCGTGTTCGGCTTCATCTCCGAAGACGGCAGCATGAACCAGACCGACTTGAGCGACTACGTGGCCGCCAACGTGGTCGACCCATTGAGCCGCGTGCCCGGTGTCGGCGACGTGACCCTGTTCGGTTCGCAGTACGCGATGCGCATCTGGCTCGATCCGGCCAAGCTGCAAAGCTTCCAGCTGACCCCGGCCGACGTCATCACCTCGATCCAGGCGCAGAATGCCGAAGTATCGGCCGGTGAACTGGGCGGCGCGCCAGCTGTTGCTGGCCAGCAGCTGAACGCCACCGTCTCGGCCCAAAGCCGCTTGCAGACCGCCGAGCAGTTCGGCGCGATCCTGCTGAAAACCACCACCAGCGGCGCGCAAGTGACGTTGAAAGACGTGGCGCGCATGGAGCTGGGCCGCGAGAACTACAACACGGTCGCCCGCTACAACGGCAATGCCGCCACCGGTATCGCCATCAAGCTGGCCACCGGCGCCAACGCGCTCGATACCGCCACCGCCGTCAAGGCCATGGTCGATACCCTGGGCAAGCAGTTCCCGGCCGGCATGAAAGCCGTGGTCGCGTTCGACACCACGCCATTCGTCAAGCTGTCGATCGAAGAAGTGGTGAAAACCCTGGTCGAAGCGGTGGTGCTGGTATTCCTGGTGATGTACCTGTTCCTGCAGAACTTCCGCGCCACCCTGATCCCGACCATGGCCGTGCCGGTCGTGCTGCTCGGTACCTTCGGCATCCTGAACGCCTTCGGTTATTCGATCAATACCCTGACCATGTTCGCCATGGTGCTGGCGATCGGCCTCCTGGTCGATGACGCCATCGTGGTGGTGGAAAACGTCGAGCGGGTGATGAGCGAAGAGGGCTTGTCGCCGCTGGAAGCGACGCGCAAGTCGATGACGCAGATTACCGGCGCGCTGGTCGGTATCGCCATGGTGCTGTCGGCCGTGTTCGTGCCGATGGCCTTCTTTGCCGGTTCGACCGGCGTGATTTACCGCCAGTTCTCCATCACGATTGTGTCGTCGATGGTGCTGTCGGTGATCGTCGCGATGGTGTTTACGCCGGCGCTGTGCGCCACCATCCTGAAACCGGTTGAAAAAGGCCATCACGCCACCAACAAGGGTTTCTTCGGCTGGTTCAACCGCAGTTTCGACCGCAGCAGCGAAAAATACCAGGGCTTCGTGGGCAGCATGATCACCCACCGCCTGCGTTCGATGCTGATGTATGCCGTGCTGCTGGTGGCGCTGGTGCTGGTGTTCATGCGCCTGCCGACCTCCTTCCTGCCGGAAGAAGACCAGGGCATCCTGTTCACCCAGATCCAGCTGCCGACCGGTGCCACGCAAGAGCGTACGCTGGGCGTCATCAAGCAGGTCGAAAAGCATTTCATGACGAATGAAAAAGCCACCGTCGCTTCCGTGTTTGCGGTGGCCGGCTTCAGCTTCGGCGGCAATGGCCAGAACACCGGTATCGCCTTCGTGCGCCTGAAAGACTGGTCCGAACGCAAGGCCGGCGACGCCAAGGCCTCCGCCGTCGCGGGCCGCGCCATGGGCGCGCTGCTGCAGCTGAAAGACGCAATGGTGTTTACGTTTGCCCCGCCAGCCGTGCTGGAACTGGGTAACGCCACCGGTTTCGACATGCAGCTGCAAGACACGGGCGGCGTGGGACATGACGCCCTGATGGCGGCGCGTAACCAGCTGCTCGGCATGGCCGCGCAAAACCCGATCATGGTCGGCGTGCGTCCGAACGGCCAGGAAGATACGCCGCAGTACAAGATCGACATCGACCAGCAGAAAGCGACGTCGCTGGGCCTGAAGATCGACGAGATCAACCGCGTGCTGAGCGTCGGCTGGGGTAGTGCGTACGTGAATGACTTTATCGACCGCGGCCGCGTCAAGAAGGTCTACATGCAGGGCGAAGCCAATTCGCGCATGCTGCCGGAAGACCTGAACAAGTGGTACGTGCGCAATACCGCCGGCGAAATGGTGCCGTTCTCGGCCTTTGCCACCGGCAAGTGGATCTATGCTTCGCCACGCCTGGAACGCTACAACGGCCTGCCGTCGATGGAAATCCTCGGTACGCCGGCGCCTGGCCAAAGCACCGGCGCGGCCATGAATGCGATGGAAGAAATGGTCGCCAAGCTGCCGCCTGGCATCGGCCTGTCGTGGACCGGCACCTCGCTCGAAGAGCGCGAGTCCGGCTCGCAAACGCCGCAGCTGTACGCCATTTCGCTGCTGATCGTGTTCCTGTGCCTGGCCGCGCTGTATGAAAGCTGGTCGATTCCGTTCTCGGTGCTGCTGGTGGTGCCACTGGGCGTGATCGGTACCGTGCTCGGCACCTGGCTGTTCGGCCTGTCGAACGACGTCTACTTCCAGGTGGGTCTGCTGACGGTGGTGGGCTTGTCGGCGAAGAACGCGATTCTGATCGTCGAGTTTGCCAAGGAAATGCAGGAATCGGGCATGTCGCTGCTGGACGCGACCCTGCACGCGGTGCGCCTGCGCCTGCGTCCTATTCTGATGACCTCGATCGCTTTCGGCCTGGGCGTGTTGCCACTGGCAATTTCCAGCGGCGCCGGTTCGGGCAGCCAGAACGCCATCGGTATCGGCGTGCTGGGCGGGATGCTGTCGGCCACCTTCCTCGGTATCTTCTTCGTGCCGGTGTTCTTCGTGCTGGTGCGCGGCTTCTTCTCGAAGTCCGACGACAAGACCACGCCAAGCACCCCGGCGACGGCGCCAGCCGTCACGCTTTCCAAGGATGCACATTAATATGAAAAAAACGCTACTTTCCATGGCGGCGCTGGCTTTGCTGGCCGGCTGCAGCCTGGCTCCCACCTACGAGCGTCCGGCGGCGCCGTCGCCGACCGCCTGGCCGACCGGCCCGTCGTACAAGGCCGACGCGCCCGCCGGCGCGACGGCGGTGTCCGACCTCGCCTGGCGCGAGTTCTTTGCCGACGCGCGCCTGCGCCAGGTGATCGAACTGGCGCTGGCCAACAACCGTGACCTGCGCGTCTCGATCCTGAATATCGAGAAAGCGCGTGCGACGTATGGCATCGAACGCGCCGCCCTGATCCCGACCTTGTCGGCCTCGGGCGGCCAGACGGCGACCCGCATTCCGCGCAACCAGAGCGCCAACGACGAAGCGTCGATCACGCGCCAGTACACGGCCAACCTGGGTATCTCCGCCTACGAGCTGGACTTCTTCGGCCGCGTGCGCAGCCTGTCCGACAGCGCGCTGGAGCAATACCTGGGCACGGAAGAAGCCCGCCGCGCACAGCAGATCAGCCTGGTGTCCGAAGTGGCCAGCAGCTATCTGAACCTGGTCGCCGACCAGCAGCGCCTGCGCGTGGCGCAGGACACCCTGCGCAGCCAGCAGTCGAGCTACACCCTGGCCGAGCGCCGCTTCAATGCGGGCGCCACCTCGGGCCTGGACAAGTACGACGCCCAGACCAGTGTCGAGCTGGCCCGTTCCGACGTGGCCGTCTACACCAGCCAGGTCGCGCTCGACCAGAACGCGCTGGCCCTGCTGGTCGGCAGCAGCGTGCCGGCCGAATTGTTGCCACAAGCCGAATTCGGCGCCGTGACATCGCTGGCCGACATTCCGGCCGGCGTGCCGTCGGATGTGCTGCAACGCCGTCCCGACGTGCTGGTGGCCGAGCGCACCCTGCGTGCGGCCAACGCGAATATCGGCGCGGCGCGCGCGGCCTTCTTCCCGCGCATTTCGTTGACGGCCACCGCCGGCTCGGTCAGCAACAACCTGTCCGACCTGTTCAAGGCTGGCAGCGGCAGCTGGAGTTTCATTCCGCAGATCAGCCTGCCGATCTTCGACGGTGGCGTGAACCGCGCCAACCTCGATATCGCCAAGGTGAATCGTGAAATCTCGGTGGCGCAATACGAAAAGGCGATCCAGGTCGCCTTCCGTGAAGTGTCCGATGCGCTGGCCCAGCGCGGCACCATCGACGAGCGCCTGCAGTCGCAGGAAGCGCTGGTCGAGGCGTCGACGAAGAGCTACACCATCCAGGATGCGCGCTACAAGCAGGGCGCGGAAACCTACCTGAACGCCCTGATCGCCCAGCGCGCGCTGTACACCGCGCAGCAAAGCCTGATTACGGCGCGCCTGGCCAAATCGACCAACCTGGTGACCTTGTACAAGGTGCTGGGCGGCGGTTGGCAGCCTGAGCAAACAGCCGTCGCAGCGGCTGGCGCTGCCCAGTAATCACGGGCACGCCGACGCCGGTCTTGCCCGCAAGGGCAGGGCCGGCGCGCAACGGGAAAAATCATGACTCAAGAGAAAAAACATCCTAGCCTGGAGCGCGCCAACAGCCGCCGCAAACAGGTGCTGGATGCGGCCGCCTGCTGTTTCAGCCGGCATGGCTTTCACGGCGCCAGCATGGCGGAAATTTCGAAGACCGCCGGCATGAGCGCCGGCCATATCTACAACTACTTCGACAGCAAGGACGCCATCATCGCCGCGTTTGTCGAGCAGAACATGGAACGCGTGTCGAACATCATGCACGACCTGGCGCAACGGGAAGATCCGCTGCAGGCGATGATCGACGACGTCGAGGAGCGGGTGCAGGAATGCCTGGACCCGGGCATCTGGGCGGTGCCGCTGGAAATCCACTCGGAAGCGTCGCGCAACCCGAAGATCGCCGCCACCATGCAAGCGGCCGACAAGCGCTCGCGCGGCCAGCTCTTCGCCATCGTCACGGCCGCCCGCGAAAAGCGCGGCCTGCCCGCCGGCGCCGACCTGGTGGAAGGGCGCATCAACGCCATGATCGCCATGTACCAGGGCCTGGCCGTGCGCCATGTGCACAATCCGGGCGTGCTGAACCCCGGCCTGGTCGAAGGCATACGCACCGCCATGCGCGCGTTGATGCTGGGCGAATAAAGCGGCCGATGCGGGTTCTTGATTTCAGCAATGAATCGCGTGGAAAGCATGGCAAAAACCCAAAAGCGTCTGCTATAATCTTTACCTCGTCGGGGCGTAGCGCAGCCTGGTAGCGTACGTGCATGGGGTGCACGGGGTCGGAGGTTCGAATCCTCCCGTCCCGACCATAAGAATCAAGGACTTGCAGCGAAAGCTGTATGTAAACCCAGCGCTGTATATTATACGATTGTATAATATACAGCGCTGGGTTTTTCCGTTTACGTGCTTCATTCCAGCCAGGGGAGCGACATCGGGATTTCCGACACATCAGGGATTACTTCCTTGATATAAGTGTCCGTTGTCTTGGCGGACGTGTGAACCAGTCGCTTCTGGATATCTTTACGGTCTTCGCCGCGTCGTGCGGCTGCCCGTATATCCATCGTCGCGGTGGCAAAGGAGCTGATCGTGTCGAAGTCCGCGGCCTACATCAAGAAGGTGTGAATCCATAAGGGCTGAAAGAACAGATGGCGCGGCTCAGCACGCTGCGGCCAGGCGTCTGACCGATATGTGCGCCCGCGCGGCGGATGAGGGCCTGCGTCTGCTCAGCCAGCTATGGCTTGAACGATAAGGGCCTACTTCCCGGAACACGCCCGGTGCCTGTATTATCGACAGACGATATCTTTCTTTTGAGGGGCTATGGGACCATTGCAAATAAATCAGTCAACTACAAATATCCATCAGGATGCAGGTGTCGGCTATGATCCGCTGTTGCAAGAGTTGGTGAGGGAGCTTAATGCTACCTGCAGTCAAGGGATCCCGATTACGCTCCAGATCCAAGCAATGCTCGTATCGGGGGTGATTATCAACGGTCGCGAGTATTACATTCAATTTGCCGAGCACCACATATCCTCTCTAGGCCTGGTGGATGCAAAATCGGAAGAGGTGCGGAAGCATTATGTAGATATGGCTCATAGTCTGTATCCAAGGGTGGATGATAGAAAAGGCCTGGAGACGCAGCAAATGCCGGCGATGATCCACTTGGCCGATGCAAGGCTATACACATTGCAAGGGCTGCCTATCACCTCGGGCATGCGGCTTTGGCGCGGTAAGATTGAAGCGGTTAGTGGATTTCTACTTGGGCGAATTGAAGAGTCGGTGCCTGTAAGATGAAATATCTGCCCCGGAATAAAGTGTCCGGTACAGTACCTCTTTGTATTTACCTGAGAACTGGGTCAAGCAGTTAATCACTCTGAAAAGCTTGCCACGCTGCGGGCTTTTTTATGTGCATCAGGCCGTGACAATCTCAAACTCTCGGCCAAGTGCATGCATGGCTTCTTCGATGGCGTCGATCTTTGTGGTGTGTGCCAGGTCCAGCAGTCGCGTGATTTCCTGGGGCTTTACACCCAGACGCCGGGCCAGCTCAGCCGGGCGCATATCCTGCGCGGCCATTTCATTGAGCAGCAGTACCTTGGCGCTGACGCTGGCCGGTAGGCTGATAAGGCGCTCGCCAGGCTGCGCCGCTGAAGGTACGGGCGTGGCGCGGCGGTCCTCGAAGTAGAAATCCATCGCACTTGCAAGGGCAGAGCGGGCTTCGGCCAATGCTTCGGCCTCATCATCGCCTTGTGCGATCGCTTCGGGGATATCACGGAACGTGACGACATAGCCGCCTTCTGGTGCCGGGGAAAAAGTTGCAGGGTATTTCATATAGCTCCTTTTCATGGGGAGAGTCGGCGCGGTGCCGGAAAGGCCCTTTCAGGGAATTTCCTCATTTCAGGTTGAGTTGTTTTTTGACACCTTCGACAAGTCCTGTTTTCAGTTCCTTGCCTGGATGCCTCGGTAAGATGGTCTGTTTGCCGTTTAGATAAACTTTCAAGTGATTTGTGCCTTCCTTGAAAGTCGCCCCTTTTAGCTTGAGCCATCGAACAAACTCACTCTGCTTCACCGCGCCCCCGATGCTTGGTTCGATGGAATGAGTATAAGCAAAAATGTTTGTATTTAAAAGTATTATCAACAAAATTGCTTATATTTTTTTGATCGGCCGGATGCGCGCGTGAGCATGCCACGCAGGAATTTTTGCACTTCGCGCCTATCGCTCATTTTTCTCTGTCAGTCGTTTTCAATACTTTTATCAGGTTGACCTGCGCAGGCCGCTCTTGCCGGGCACGTAGAGCTATACGTTTTACCACTTGGTGAGCGGGCCCTGCGCCACGGCAATCTCGCTGGCTTGGGGGGCAGGTCGCAACGTCCTGCTGGTTGGCGAGCAGGTGTGTGGGGTGACGTCGATTACCTCCGTTCTCGCCAAGTCAGGTTGCTGCTGGCAATGTTGATATCTCGAAGTGATATGGCAGGCAAGATATAATGCGTCGCTGCCCTTCAGCCGTGAAATAATCGATGTTGAACAGTGCCTCCTCAAGACAGATGTCACCGCGCCATCCTTCACGCTCGACTGTAATGAATACTTTGTTACTTCCGAGGCCGAGATTGCCACCGCAATAGAAGATCGTCGGACGAGGCCTGCCTGGCGGAATCTCTGGTAACACGTCCGGCCATGTTTTTCGGCGCGCAGCAGGTGGGTACCTCATTTCATCCTGCTGCAGCATCACACGCTTGACGATCAAGGTGCCTTGCCACAGTGGATATTGCTCGGGCAATACCTGGCGCTCATCAATGATGCGATCTGCATCGCCGCGAGTGAGCATGCAATACAACAGATCGTATTTCTCGGTCAGGATGTTGTACAGAGGTTCGCTGTCAGAGCCATTTGGATCCATATCGAATATCGTGCTCATGAGATACCTCCGTCAGCGACGGTCCAGCCATCGATGAAATTCACGAACTCCCCGATATCGTCGAGGTAGCGCATCGCTGCGCGTATCAAGGAGTTTGCGCGGTTGCCTTCGGGCTCGAATCGAATGCCCTCGTTAATTGCAAGAAACAAAAGTTCGCAGGCAATTGTGACGGCACAGTCAACATTACAGCGCTCGCCGCTGACAGTGGCGCGTAACGCGGCGAGTTCGTCGTCAGTGGCGCCATCAAAGGTATTTGTCCATGCATTCAACAGCGTGTCGTTAGCGGTAACGCATTTGATTTCAGTGAAAATCTCGTCACGAATTTCATCGCGGCAGTTGTCGCGCCACTGGAGCAGAGTCGTTGTTGCGCGCAGATCATCTTCATTACGGTTCCACACGGCAGCCGCCTTCGTAGCGCGGAAGATCACGCTTTCAAGAGTAGGCTTTTGTATGCCGGGCTCATCGCTGAGCGAGCCGATTGGCGCCTTTCTGTCTTGCGACAAAGACTGGTCACTTGTGTCTGGTGGCAACATTATTCCATTGCTGTGATCTTCCATAATTTTTCTCCAAAAATTCAGGGTGTGATGTACCCTCCAGCGCGTGAACGCAGGGTGGATTTTTATTGATTGCGGCTGCAACCCTTGGTATTTTTTGCGCGTTAGAGCGACGCCCCTTGCGGCTTGTCAGGCGGTTTTAATAGTGAAGCCTGGATCAAATGAATGGCATATTCATGCCAATTAATCTGATCGCCGACTTGATGGTTTTTCGCTTGGAATGGGCGGGACTGGCACCTTGGCCATCCTGTTGCCAATGAAGTCGATGGCGCGACCTGCCTGCAGCCGCGCAGCAAGCATGCCGAAGCCAAAATCGCCAATCTCCCGTTTGCTATATCATGGTTCTCATCCATCAGGGAGGACCGGCCATGTCAGCTTACCAGCAGGCGCAGCAGCAGCGTGCGAACAAGAAATTGGCGGAAAAGCTGGCGCTGGAAGAGAAGGAAAGAGCGCGTCTTGCGGCCATTTCTGCCTTCCTGGCCGTCACCATCAAGGGGATGGAGCGGTTTGAAAAAATCTTTGAAGAGGAGCGGCAGACGATAGCCGGCGATGGCGGCACCTGCCAGGTGAAAAGCTCGCACTCCGACGCTTCCTACAGCACGGCGATGATTTTTTCGCTGGCCGCGAATACGGATATCCGGGGCGGCGCGCCGGTCGTGACGATTACCCTGACCGGCAAGGCCGATGGTACGGCGGTGTTGCACGGCAAGGCCAAGCTGAATATCGGTTCGACCTATGAGCCATCCCAGCTTGGGTACAAGGACGACCTGAAGCTGGCGTCGCCGACCTTCGAGCAGGATGTAAAGCAGTATCTGTGCGAGCTGTATATCAATGCCTTCGAATTCATCGATAAATACACGATCGCCAAATGATCCTTCGGCAGGGCCCTGCTGCGCCAGTCGCTGTCAAGCGCGCTGGAGGTTCATGGGGCGCCTGTCCCTGAATCTCAGCCTCAAAAAAATTATAAAAGTGAAACTATTGATATGAAAATACCATCATAATTATGATTTTTTTAATGACATCTGGTAACATTCGATTTCCAAATAAAAACCAAAGGGATCAATATGTTCGTGTCAAAAATCAAGGCCATCGTGCTGACCACTGTGCTGGCCATGGCTGCCGGCGGTGCGCAGGCGGAGGTGATCACATTTAACGATAGCACGGCTGCAAACCATACCAGTTTGACTTCCTATACCGAGAACGGCTATGCATTCACCCTCAAATCAGGGGGGGGCACACTTGACCGATGCGAATGTCGGTGGTGCCACCGCATCAAGTACTTTCTCTTACAACGGTACGGATTACCTGATACTGAGCGGCTCGCTAACGATGACCAACGCCGCCCACACGCCATTTTCGGTAAGCAGCATCGATCTGGGTAATTTCTACTACGCGTATCCCAGCACGGCGATGCTGACCGGCACGCGGGCCGACGGCACCACCGTGAGCCAGAGTTTCACCTCCTCTATCACAAACCAAAGCAGCGCGACCGACTTCACGACCCGGGCCTTGACGAATTTCACCAATCTGACCGCCTTCAATATCCAGCAGACTTCGGGCGTTTACTACGCGTCGGTGGATAATATCAACGTATCGGCGGTGCCGGAACCGTCGACCTGGGGCATGCTGGGCCTGGGCCTGATGTTGGTCGCCGGCGCGCTGCGCCGCAAGAAATCGGCATAAGTTTTCGCCGCGCCCATCACCTGGCGCAGCGAGCCGACCAGCGCCCCGCGGGGCGCTTTTTGCTGGGCGGTCACTTTGATAGTGGCCAGGGTAGCACTTCTCCCGATCTGCGCACAAGCGACCCACCGTCCCGTCATATAATAGGATACCAATCTCATCCACTCATCGCATCGCCTTTTTGCCCGGTACAACCTCCGTGACTCAGCTCCTTGCCCCACCTTCGATCGCCCCGCTCAACCACGACCTGAACTGGCTGTCCGGCGGCGGCGAGATGGGTGCGCTGATCCGTACCATCGACTGGTCGGCCACCTCGCTGGGGCCGCTGGAAAGCTGGCCGCAAAGCCTTCGTACGTCCGTCAGCCTGTGCCTGTCGTCGACCTTCCCGATCCTGGTGGCGTGGGGGCCGGAGGACGTGCAGATCTATAACGACGCGTATCGCCCGATCTGCGGCGCCAAGCATCCGGAATCGATGGGCGAGCCGTTCAAGGTGTGCTGGGCCACGGCCTTGCCGGTGGTCGGCGACGCCTTCGACCGCGCGCATGAGGGCGAAGGCGCGTATATCCGCGACCAGCGCATGTTCCTCGACCGCTACGGCTACCTGGAAGAAGCCTTCATGACGTTCTCGTTTTCGTCGATCCGAGACGAATCGGGCAAGGTCGGCGGGGTGTTCCACCCGATCACGGAGTCGACCGGGCAGGTGCTCAATGCGCGGCGCACGCAGGGCTTGCGCGACCTGAGCGCGGCGATCGGCACGGCGCGCACGATAGGCGACATCGGCGCGCAGATGGCCGGCCAGTACGACAGCCTGGCGCTGGACGTGCCGTTTTTGCTGTTTTACCAGATCGATGCCGACAGCGGACAACTGGCGTTGCGCGGCAGCGCGGGCATGGCCGTCGACAGCGCGCTGGCGCCGGCCAGCACTGCGTTTGACGATGCCACCTGGCCGTTTGCCGCCACCGCGCAGGCGGGCGTGATGCAGCAGGTCGACGGCCTGGAGGCGCGCTTCGGCCTGGCGTCCTGTGGTCCGTACGAAGAGCTGCCGCGCAGCGCCATGGTGCTGCCGCTGGCCTTGCCGGGGCAGGAAGCGCTGTTCGGTTTCCTGGTGGCCGGCACCAGCGCCTGCCGCGCGCTCGATGATGATTACTTCAATTTTTATGCACTGTTGAAAGGCGCCGTCAACACGGCGGTCGGCAATGTGCTGGCGTATGAGCGCGAGCAGCGCCGTGCCGAAGAACTGGCCGAGATCGACCGCTCGAAGACGGCTTTTTTTTCCAATGTGTCGCACGAGTTCCGCACGCCGCTGACCCTGATTCTGGGGCCGCTGGCCGAGGCGCTGGGCGACACGCGGCATGCGCTCGATCCGGTGCAGCGCCAGCGTATCGAGGTCACGCACCGCAATTCGCTGCGCCTGCTGAAACTGGTCAATTCCCTGCTCGATTTTTCGCGCATCGAGGCCGGCCGCGTGATGGCGACCTATGTGGCGGCCGACTTGCGCCAGGTGACGCTGGAACTGGCCGGGGTGTTCGAATCGGCGATGGAAAAGGGCGGCCTGGCCTACACGCTGGACCTGCACGACCTGGGCGAGCCTGTGCATGTCGACCGCGACATGTGGGAAAAGATCGTCTTCAACCTGCTGTCGAACGCCTTCAAGTTCACCTTGCGGGGCGAAGTGGCGGTCACCTTGCGCCGCCACGAAGGCATGGCGCGCCTGTCGGTGCGCGACACCGGCAGCGGCATTCCCGCGCAGGAATTGCCGCGCATGTTCGAACGTTTCCACCGCATCGAAGGCGCGCCGGGGCGCACCTACGAGGGCACCGGCATCGGCCTGGCGCTGATCCAGGAACTGGTGCGCCTGCATGGCGGCACGATTGCCGTGCACAGCGTGGAGGGCGAGGGCACGCGCTTCGATGTCGACATGCCCTTCGGCAGTGATCACTTGCCGGCCGAGCGCCTGGGGCGCGATTTCGATGAAGCCAGTTCGCAGCAGGGCGCCTCCTTCGTGGAGGAAGCCTTGCGCTGGCTGCCTGACGCCGCCGAGCCGGCGCCCGCCACGCCGGACGCCGCGCCGCAGGTGCTTGACGCTGCGCCGGTGCGCCCGCGCATCGTGGTGGCCGACGACAACAACGACATGCGTGCGTATATCAAGTCGCTGCTGGGCGCCTATGCCGACGTGACGGCCTGCGCCGACGGCGAAGCGGCGTTCGAGCTGTTGCTGGCCGACCCGCCCGATTTGCTGGTCAGCGACGTGATGATGCCCAGGCTCGATGGCTTCGGCCTGATCGCCCGGCTGCGCGCCACCGAGTCGCTGCGCCACCTGCCGGTGATGCTGCTGTCGGCGCGCGCCGGCGAGGAAGCCAAGGTCGAAGGCTTGCGCGCCGGCGCCGACGATTACCTGGTCAAGCCGTTTTCCGCCTACGAATTGCAGGCGCGCGTGCAGCGCCAGGTGGGCCTGGCACGCGAGCGCCACCAGCAGCGCCAGGAAGCGGTGAAACAGGAAGCGTATTTCCGCACCTTGATCGACGCCTCGCCGGTGATGCTGTGGACCACCGACGCCACCGGCTACGCGACTTACCTGAGCCGGCGCTGGAGCGACTTTACGGGCCGCCTGCCGGAGCAGGAACTCGGTTTTGGCTGGCTGGAGAACGTGCACGCGGAAGACCTGCAGCGCACGCGTGACGAATTCATGGCCGCCAATGCCATTCACTCGCCGTTTTCCATCGACTACCGTCTGCGGCGCCAAGATGGCGAGTACCGCTGGATGATCGATATCGGCCAGCCGCGCCTCGACGAGGGCGGCGCGCCGTTCGGCTATGTCGGCACCGTGATCGACGTGCATGAACTCAAGCTGCTGCAGGAACGCGCCGAGGCGCTGGCCGGCGAACTGGGCGAGAAGAACCGCATGCAGAGCGAATTTCTGGTGACGCTGGCGCATGAACTGCGCAACCCGCTGGCGCCGATCCGCACCGGACTGGAACTGATGCGTTCGGGCGCCGCCGCCACGTCGCGGCATGATATCCGCGGCATGATGGAGCGCCAGGTCAACCATATGGTGCACCTGGTCGACGACTTGCTGGACGTGGCCAGGCTCACCAGCGGCAAGCTGACGCTCAAGCGCGAAGCGGTGACGCTGGCCGAGGTGGTCAACCAGGCGATCGAAATCAGCATGCCGCTGGTCAGCGCGGGCGGTCATCGACTCGACCTCGACCTGCCGCCCGATAGCGTGGCGCTGCATGTGGACCGGCACCGGATCGCGCAGGTGCTCAGCAACCTGGTCAATAACGCCGCCAAGTACACGCCGAAAGGCGGCGCCATCAAGGTGGCGGCGCGCATCGACGCGGTGGCGGGCCAGGTGGTGATCGATGTCGTGGACAACGGCGTGGGCATCGCCGCCGACGTGCTGGCCACGGTATTCGACCTGTACGCGCAGGCGCCCGGCAGCGAAGGCATGTCGCAGGGTGGCCTGGGCGTGGGCCTGAGCCTGGCGCAGCGGCTGGTGCAACTGCATGGCGGCCGGGTCGAGGCGGCGAGCGGCGGCATCGGGCAAGGCAGCCGCTTTACCGTGTGCCTGCCACTGCCGGGCGATGCGCCGCTGCCTGCCGCGCCGCCCGTGCGCGCCGCGCCGGCGGAGCCGGTGACCGCCATGAAAGTCCTGCTGGTGGACGACAATATCGACGCGGCGGAAACCATGGGCGCGCTGCTGGAGTTCAGCGGCTACGAGGTGACGGTGGCCCATGACGGCGCCAGCGCCCTGGAAAGAGCGGCACAATCACCGGTGCCGCTGGTGCTGCTCGATATCGGCTTGCCCGACATGGATGGCTACGCGGTGGCGTTGGCCATGCGCAAGATGGACGGCATGGCGGACGCCACCCTGATCGCGCTGACCGGCTGGGGCAGCGAGCAGGACCGGCTACGCTCGCAGCAGGCCGGCTTCGATCTGCACCTGACCAAGCCGGTCGATTTCACGGCCCTGCAAACGACCCTGGCGCAGGTGGCGGCCAGGCTGCCATAGCCACACTGCGGCAAAGGAGGCCATATGGATGTTGTACACCTGCGCCAGATGGGCAAGCCCCAGGCGGCGGGCCTGTGTTTCGTGTTCCTGTGGTTCTTTATCGGCGGCATCATGCACTTCGTGGCCACCGGCACCGAAGCGAGCATCGTGCCGCCATGGATGCCGTGGCCGGTGGCGGCGGTGCTCATCAGCGGCGTGTTCGAACTGCTGGGCGCGGTCGGCATCCTGTACCCGCCGACGCGCAAGGCGGCCGGCATCGGCCTGTTCCTGCTGACCATCGCGGTCACGCCCGCGCATTTCTACATGCTGCAACGGCCCGAGCTGTTCCCGGTGCCGCTGTGGGCGCTGTGGCTGCGCCTGCCGGTGCAGCTGGGCTTGCTGTGGCTGATATGGTGGAGTACCTGGAAGCAGCGTAATCGCCCCGAAGATCAATTACGCTGATGCAAGAAATCATGCCAATTCAGATATTGGTAGAAAACTCGGCTATTTCGATATCGCCACTGCCGTTGAGCATGTCGGCCGCCAGTGAGCGTTTGCGAGCCAGCAAGCTGTCCAGCGTTTGTTCAAATGTTGTCAGTCCATCGCTGATAACGGTTGGGTAATACACATGAACATCTCTGGTTTGTCCGATCCGGTAAGCGCGATCAGTGGCTTGGTCTTCCTTTGCGGGATTCCATGGGCGAGTGAAGTGGATGACGTGGTTTGCTGCTTGCACATTGACGCCAAAACCGACTGCGGTTGTTGATAAGATAATGACACCGAAACCGGGTTTTTTCTGGAAGGCGTCAATCAGTGTCTGGCGGCTGGGCCCACGGTCGCTGCTGGAATTGGTATC
The DNA here is from genome assembly GCF_049896105.1 of Janthinobacterium sp. PSPC3-1. Classification (NCBI taxonomy): domain Bacteria; kingdom Pseudomonadati; phylum Pseudomonadota; class Betaproteobacteria; order Burkholderiales; family Oxalobacteraceae; genus Janthinobacterium; species Janthinobacterium sp. PSPC3-1. The sequence continues at coordinate 498,662 of NZ_JAFCTQ010000001.1, forward strand.
GCCATTGATGACCTCGGGCCTGTAACCGAATTCGTCGGAAACAGCGAATTGCAAGGCTCGCTGAATGTCTCTTAACTCAGTAAAAATGATCGCTTTTTCTCCAAGCTCGCGTATGGCCTTAAGTTGTTGCAGTGTCCAGCGCAACTTCGGTGAGACATCGACGGGATTGCCCTCCGGCCGCACCGCATGCGGATGCGCGCAGACCAGCTTCAGTGTATGCAGCAAACCCAGCATTGCCGCACTCTGGTTGCCGAGCTTTTCCTGCATGACACGCTTGTCTTGATAAGACGTGATCTCGGAACGGTACAAGCGATTTTGCAGTGAACTCATCGGCAATGATTTGCACGCGATGTTCTCGATTTTTGCGGGAAGGTCCTTGGCAACATCCAGTTTTGTTCTTCGCAGGAGCTGCGGTTCGATGATGGTTCTCAGGCGCTCCAAGGCAGCTTCGCCTGCTGCCGTTTTTGCTTCGACTGGCCTTCTATACTCGCGTCCGAATTCGTTGAGTGCGCCCAGCAACCCCGGCTGTATCCAGTCGTACAGGCACCAGAGATCGGTCAGTGAATTCTCGACCGGTGTTCCGGTGCAAGCGATCCTGAAGCGCGCCTTGATGGCTTTTGTTGCCTGGGTAACGCGCGCTGCGGGATTCTTGATCTTTTGCGCCTCGTCGCAGATCACCACGCTCCATGGTTGCCGTGCCAACGAGAACTCTTGATCGCGCAAGGTTTCATAAGTAGTCAGCACGACACGGCGGTTCTGGCGCCAGCCAAAGCGCAGCAGGTTCTGGATCCCATATTGCTTGAGTTCCAGAGGAATATCGGACTTGTGCATCCTCGCTTCCATCAGTGCACGGCCATACAGCTTCAGTGTATCTTCTGCCAGCCATGGCTCCAGGAAGCTGCGCATTTCACTTTCCCAATTGTCGAGTAGCGATACCGGCGCAACAATCAGAATCGGTAGCCCATCAGGCTCTTTTTCAATACACCAGGCGATAAACGTCAGCAGTTGTATGGTTTTACCGAGCCCCATGTCGTCAGCCAATATGCAGCCGGATGTGACATCGGGTGAAAGACCATACAAGTGCTGCAGCCATCCGACCCCCTTGAGTTGATGCTCTCGCAGCACCGTCTCGGGAAGCAGCGACTGCGGCAAATCGGCATTGGCTGCCAAGCCACTGCGTATGCTGGCGCCGCGGTTCAGTTGAAAGCCGACTTCGTCGATATTGCCAACGACCTGCAATACGCCGCGCTCGCCTTTATCCCTGGTTTCCGCAGCGTCGTGTTGCTTGAATCTTTCGCCCCACATGCCGGCGATGCGTTCCGCCGTGCGTAGTTCGATCTCCAGTTCGGCACCGGGCAGCCTTGCCGTCAGCAGTTCATCGTGCGTCGCTTGCGTGATATTGAGATTGAATTGATCATAGTGCTCCCGGTTTGACGTCTCCCATTTACTGAGCAATTCTCCATCGAATCCAAGTTCGTTGAGGATTTCTTTGGGAAGCCAGTTTTCGGAGGCGGTTTTTTGCAAATATGGTGAAACGACATTCTCGGCAGGGCCGATACCGATCACGCGGTCACCGTACTGGCTCAGGTCGAGGATGCTGTCGAGATGATGTCCTGCTTGTTGCTGTAGCCAGCGCTGATGCAAATTTTCTAGATCGGACAGATCCCGGTTGTCAAAACCAGCCAGTTCCAGTTCATGGCCTTTCCAGCATGCACATGGCAGTTGGCTAAGCATTTTCCCGCCAACCTCCTGTACAAAGCGCGCCATCGTCAGCGGTTCCTTGAAATCGAGTTCCAGCGTTTCAGCATTTTCGGACGGCGCGGTCAATACCAGGAGCACCGTTTCAATCTTCCCGTCAGCTTGCAGTCGCGGCTTAATGACAAAGGTGTAGAAGTGGATTCCTGCCGTTTCCAGCGAGTGGTCATACTCTTCAGGATCGAGCACTTTCGCAGCTTCCGGGCCAAGGAGGGAAAACGGGTTTTTCAAGAACAGCGATGCCTTGTCTCCTGCTGCGCGGCGTCCAGGCATGGAGCGTACCTCGTCCAGCACGGCTTTTACTTCGGGCGTGATCAGGATGTGCGTGACTCCTCCATCTTTCCCGGTGATGACATAGCGATCCGGAACGTGCTGATGGCGATCAAACGATGCCAGCCAGCCTTCGGGTTCGTCGGTAAATTGCGGCGTGATCTCAATTACCTGCTCTTCGCCAACCATGTGTTTATCAAGCTTGAGTTTCAGCGCATCAGGGCGCAATACGACTGTACGAGCCAGGAAACCATCCATCCTGGCGCCGGCCTGGCGCGCCAGTTTGCGTACAGTCGCCCAACCCAACTGGTTTGTTCTCTCGCCAGGGTCGGCCTTCTGGCTGCGGTTAAGTTCTTGCACCGCTTTCACGAATTTCCAGACTGTTTCAGGCATCAGGTAGCGCTGGCCATCCATGGTGAAGATCGCCCCTTCGCGTGTCAGTCCACCCCGGATGGCATTGCCATCCGGCATTTCCCAGCCTTCAATAAACACCTTGAAGTCGATATCGGACAGGCTGCCGGCACTGCCAACTATCGGCTTGACGGCGCACGACGGCGGCAGTGCCAGCAGCGGAATGCTGGCAGCATGATCTGCCTGGGCCAGAAGCTGGTATGTTTCCTCCCACGGCAGCAACCAATCTTCGATCAGCGGCGTGATGTAGCCTTCTTCTTCCAACTGCATCAGGTAGGCGAGTTTGTCACGCTGGACACGATCTGTTGTTGCAATGTCTGCCTCATCGACAACAGGGTAGACGACTCCCTCGTCTTCAAAGCGTGGCAGGACGTGTACTTTTTCAGAAGACACAGATTCAGCTGTGGCGAGCGATGCGGCTCTCAGTTTGTTCCAGAAGTTCACTTGATCCAATATCCTTTTTCCGGGTGGTGGTATAGTGGATCCACGATTTGAGACAGCAGTTTAAGCTATGGTCCTCAACGGAGGATGGCAGGGAATGACAGAAGCAAAGAAGCGGAAATTGCACAGCGCGGAGTTCAAGGCTAAGGTTGGTTTGGAGGCCGTGCGCGGGGTCAAGACGGTCAACGAGATCGCCCAGTTACACGGCGTTCACCCGGTGATGGTGAGCCAGTGGAAGAAGGAAATTCTTGCTAAGGCAGGCACGCTGTTCGAGGGAAAGCGCGGCCCCAAGGTTGAGCTGGAACACGAGAACGAGGACCGTCTGTTCGGCGAGATCGGACGCCTGAAGATGGAACTGGACTGGCTTAAAAAAAAGTCAGGCCTGTGAGCGGCGCGGTGCGGCTGGGGTGGATCGAGCGGAACCCCAAGCTGTCGCTGTCGCGCCAGTGCGAGCTGGCCGGCGTGTCGCGGGCGACAGTGTACCGGCCGCGTTTGGCCGCGCCACCCGATGAGGATGATCTGACGCTGTGTGCGTTGATCGACGAGGAGTACACCCAGCACCCGTTCTACGGCAGCCGGCGGATGGTGGTGATCCTACTGCGGCAGGGCTGGCTGGTGAACCGCAAGCGGGTGCAGCGCCTGATGCGCATGATGGGCCTGGCCGGAATGGCGCCCGGCCCCAGCACGACGGTGCGGCATCCGGGGCACAAGGTCTACCCGTACTTGCTGCGCGGGGTGGCGGTGATCCGGCCCAACCACGTCTGGAGTACCGACATCACGTACGTCAGGCTGGCACGCGGCTTTGCTTACTTGGTGGCGGTGATCGACTGGTATTCGCGGCGCGTGCTGTCCTGGCGTATTAGCAACAGCATGGACGCCTCGTTCGTAAGCGTCGTCCCACCGCCGTCTACCCTTGAGCATCGCACGATGCCATGATTGAATTTGGGACACAAATTGGTTGT